>DATKFS010000197.1:0-14835 GCA_035511275.1 Novosphingobium sp. | reverse complement strand
ATCGACCGCGCCCGCGCCGCGCTCGACCGCGCCGACCTCGTCCTGTGGCTTGGCGACGAAGGTGAGGGGCCGGACGGCGCCTGGGAAATCGCCGCGCAAGTGGACCGCGCCAAGGTGGCGAAAGTGCAGCCGCGCCACCGCGTTTCCGCCGTCTCGGGGGAGGGCCTCGACGCGCTTCGCCGCGATCTCGTCGAGACGGCGCGACACGCGATGCCGCGTCCCGGTGATGCGGCGCTCAATGCGCGCCAGCACGCGCTGCTGGCGGAAGCCGAACGCTCGTCTCGCGCGGCGCTTGCCGAGCATGATCCGCTGCTCGTGGCGGAGTGCCTGCGGCGTGTCCGCGTCGCGTTCGACAGTCTGGTCGGCCGCGCCACCACCGAGGACATGCTCGACGCGCTGTTCGGACGATTCTGCATCGGCAAATAGCGACGGTGTTTCACGTGAAACATCGCGCACTTTGGCGATGGTGCTTTGACGCGAATCCCGCACTGCGATAAAGGCGCGCGAATGCACTCCTTCGACGTGATCGTGATCGGCGGCGGCCATGCCGGCTGCGAGGCGGCGGCCGTGGCCGCGCGCATGGGCGCGCGCGTGGCGCTCGTCAGCTTCGATCTCGACGCCGTGGGCGCGATGAGCTGCAATCCGGCGATCGGCGGGTTGGGCAAGGGCCACCTCGTGCGGGAGGTCGATGCCTTCGACGGCCTCATCGCCCGCGCCGCCGACGCTGCCGCGATCCACTATCGGATGCTCAACCGGTCGAAAGGCAGCGCCGTCCAGGGGCCGCGCGTCCAGGCCGACCGCAAGTTGTTCAAGGCGGCGATCCAGCGGCTGCTGGCCGAGCAGGGCGACCTGACGCTCGTCGCCGGGGAAGCCGCCGCGCTGGTGCTGGACGGCGGCCGGGCGGTGGGGGTCGATCTTGGCGACGGCACGCGCCTCGATGCCCGCGCCGTCGTGCTGTGCACCGGCACCTTCCTTGGCGGCACGCTGTTCCGGGGCGAGGAGCGGCTCGTCGGCGGACGCATCGGCGAAGCCTCGGCCCAGCGCCTCGCCGCGCAGATGCGCGAGGCGAGCCTGCCGATGGCCCGGCTCAAGACCGGCACCCCGCCGCGCCTCGATGGCCGCACGATCGACTGGTCGCGCCTCGACGAACAGCCGTCCGATGGCGAGGACTGGACGATGTCCGCGATGGGGCGCGGGCGGAAGGTGCCACAGGTGTTCTGCGCGATCACCCGCACCAACGCGGCCAGCCACGAGGTCATCCGCGCGAACCTCCATCGCTCGCCGCTGTTCTCCGGGGCGATCGGCGCGCAGGGGCCGCGCTACTGCCCGTCGATCGAGGACAAGATCCACCGCTTCGCCGATCGCGACGGGCATCAGGTCTTCCTCGAACCGGAAGGCTTGTCGACACACCTGGTCTACCCCAACGGCATCAGCACCTCGCTGCCCGCCGACGTGCAGCTTGCCATGCTGCGCACCATGGAGGGGCTGGAGCGGGTCGAGATGGCGGTGCCGGGCTATGCCGTCGAGTACGACCACATCGATCCGCGCGCCCTGCGCACCAGCCTGGAACTGCGTGCGATCCCCGGGCTCTACTGCGCCGGCCAGATCAACGGCACGACCGGATACGAGGAGGCCGCCGCGCAGGGGCTCGTCGCCGGGCTCCACGCCGCTGCCGCCGTGCTCGGCCGCGAAGCGCCCGCGCTCGACCGCGCCAACAGCTACATGGCGGTGATGATCGACGACCTGACCCTCCACGGGGTCAGCGAACCTTACCGGATGCTCACCGCCCGCGCCGAATACCGGCTGCGGCTGCGCGCGAACAACGCCTCCACCCGGCTGACCCCGCTCGCCCTCGCGGCCGGCGCGGTTGGCAAGGAGCGTCGCACGTGGTTCGCCGGGCGCGAGGAGGCGAGGGCGGCGCTCGGATCGGCGATGGACGCTGCGGTCCCGGCGACGGAGCTGGCGGCGGCGGGCCTGCCGGTGCGCTCCGATGCCGGACGCCTGCCCCTGCGCGAATGGCTCCGTTTCGGCGGGGTCGATATCGCCGGCCTGTCGCCCTGGATCGACCCGGCACTGCGGGAAGACGCCGCGCTGGTCGAGGAGATGGCGGAGGATGCCGCCTACGCGCCGTACCTCGAACGACAGGAGCGGGAATTGCGTGACTTGCGCGCCAGCGAGGCGCTGCCGCTCGGCGATGGCTTCCCGTATGACCGGACGCCCGGCCTCTCGCGCGAGATGGTCGAGCGGTTGACGCGGGCGCAGCCCGCCACGCTGGCGGCGGCCGGGCGGCTCCCCGGAATTACCCCGGCAGCGCTCGCCGCGCTGCTTGTCCACGCCCGCAGGGAGGCCGCGTGAACACGACCGAAGACGAAGCGCGCGACTGGCTTCGCGACCTTCCCGAATGCGACGACGCGGCGATGGAACGGCTCGGCATCCTGGTCGAGATGCTGCGCGAGGAAAACACCCGGCAGAACCTCGTTTCGGCGCGGAGCCTCGATCAGGTCTGGCTGCGTCACATCGTCGACAGCGCGCAGTTGCTGCCGCATGTTCCACGTGAAACATCGCTGCCCTGGATCGACCTCGGGACCGGCGCCGGCTTTCCCGGCCTGGTGATCGCCGCGCTCCGGCCGGAGCATGAAGTGCTCATGGTCGAATCACGGGCGCGGCGAATCGAATGGCTCGACCGGGCGCGAATCGCCATGGGGCTGGATCGGGCGCGGGTGATCGGCCAGCGTCTCGAACTCGTCGAATCCCGGTCATGCAGCGTGATCTCCGCACGCGCTTTTGCGCCTTTGGAGAAATTGCTCGCATTATCTTCGCGATTTTCCACAAGTGACACGATCTGGCTGTTGCCGAAGGGGCAGTCCGCCAGCCAAGAATTGCAGGACCTTCGCAACTGGCGGCATGTGTTCCACGTGGAACAGTCTCTTACGGACCCGCAGGCAGGCATCATTGTCGGCACGCTTGCCGGCGGGAAGGGTAAGAGCAGATGATCCGCGTCGCCATTGCCAACCAGAAGGGCGGCGTCGGCAAGACGACGACCGCCATCAATGTCGCCACCGCGCTCGCCGCAACGGGCTGGAAGACGCTGCTGATCGACATCGATCCGCAGGGTAACGCCTCGACCGGGATCGGCGTGTCGGCCTCGGCGCGCAATGCCTCGTCCTACGACGTGCTGGTCGACGGGGTGCCGGTGTCGCAATGCGTGATGCCGACCAAGATTCCCGGCCTCGATCTGCTCCCCGCGACGGTGGACCTGTCCGGCGCCGAGGTCGAGCTGGTGAACGGCGAGGACCGTGCGCACCGGCTGCAGCGGGCACTGCGGGCGCCGGACCTGCCCTACGACGTCTGCCTGATCGACTGCCCGCCCTCGCTGGGCCTGCTGACGCTCAACGCGCTCACCGCCGCCGATACCCTGCTGGTGCCGCTGCAGTGCGAGTTCTTCGCGCTCGAGGGGCTGAGCCAGCTGCTCACCACGGTCGAGCGGGTGCAGCAGCGCTTCAACCCGGAGCTGGGCATCATCGGCATCGCGCTCACCATGTTCGACCGCCGCAACCGGCTGACCGAGCAGGTGTCCGAGGACGTGCGCTCGTGCCTCGGCCAGCTCATCTTCGAGACCACCATTCCGCGCAACGTGCGCCTGTCGGAGGCCCCCAGCCACGGGGTTCCGGCGCTCATCTACGATCACGCCTGCGCCGGCAGCCGCGCCTACATGGCGCTCGCCCGCGAGCTGATCACCAGGCTGCCCGAAAAGAGGATAGCGGCATGAACGACGATCCCATCATCCGCTTCAGCGTCCCGGGCGTGGGGCCGACGCCGGCCAAGCAGAAGCCCAAGGGCCTTGGCCGTGGCCTCGGCGCGCTGCTGGGCGAGACGCGGCGCGAAGAACCGGTCGCCGCGGGCAATGGCGCCAGCGGTCCGGCATCGCGGGCAGGGGGGCTGGCGGTGCTGACGATCGCCGAGATCCAGCCCGATCCGCATCAGCCGCGCCGCTACTTCGAGGAAGCGGCGCTGGAGGAACTCGCCGCGTCGATCGCGCAGCGCGGGGTGATCCAGCCCATCATCGTGCGCCCGCTCGACAACGGCCGCTATCAGCTCGTCGCCGGCGAGCGTCGCTGGCGCGCGGCGCAGAAGGCGCAGCTGCACGAGATTCCGGCGCTGGTCCGCGACCTCACCGACCGGGAGGTCATGGCCCTGGCGCTGATCGAGAACCTCCAGCGCGAGGACCTCAACCCGATCGAGGAAGCGCGCGCCTACAACCGCCTGTCCGAACTGGAAGGCATGACCCAGGCCGAAATCGCCCGCATGGTCGACAAGAGCCGCAGCCATGTCGCCAACTTCCAGCGCCTGCTCGCGCTGCCCGAAGGCGTCATCACGCTGGTCGAGAAGGGCGATCTTTCGATGGGCCACGCCCGCGCCCTGATCGGCTGCGACGGCGCCGAGGAGATCGCCGAGGCGGCGGTGTCGAAGCAGATGTCGGTGCGCGAGATCGAGAAGCTCGTGCGCAAGAAGCAGCGCGGGGACAGCGCCCCCCGGCGCGCCCGCACCGCGCGTGACGGCGCCGCCGCCAATGCCGACATCGCGGCGGTGGAGACGCAGCTCGAGGAATTCCTGGGCCTGCCGGTCAAGATCGATAGCAATGCCGACTTCGCGTCGGGCACGGTGACGATCCGTTACTCGACGCTCGACCAGCTCGACCTCGTCTGCCAGCGGCTTACCGGAGGGGCCATCTAGGCGGCCCCAACCCGGCGAGGGCCTACTTCGCCGGGACCAGCTTCACCCGCTTGTCCGGCACCACCTTGCTGCGGCGCGGAATGACGCGGCGCGCGGGGCGGACCGGCACGTCCTCGTAGACATATTCCACCGTCTCGACGCAGTTGGGCTGCGCCTGTCGCACCGGGACCATCATCATCGGCTGCGCCATGCAGCAGCCCTGCGCCGCGTAGCCATAGCCGTATCCCGGCGCGGCGTAGTAGCCCTGCTGCGGGTATCCGCCGTAGACCGGGCCGCCCGGATAGGCCGCCTGCTGGTTGTAGCGCGCGTAGTAATCGTCGAGATAGGCTTCGCACTCGTCGCGATTGCGCCCCGAATCCTCGGTCTTGTCGATCACGGCGCCCGCCGCCGCGCCGACGGCGGCGCCGGCGATGGTGCCGACCGTGCGATTGCCCGAACCGGCGATGCGGTTGCCCGCCACACCGCCGACCAGCCCGCCGATCACCGCGCCGCCGACGCCCGAATCGCGCGAAGACAGGCGTTGGCGACAGTCGGCCAGCCATGCCTCGCGCGGGTCACCGGCATAGCCGCCGCCGTGGGGCGGCGCATACTCGCGATCGGGATAGCCGCCCGCGTCGTATCCGGGCGCGGTATAGTCGGCGCCCGCATAGCCTTCCTGGGCAAATGCGGGAGTGGCGGCGAGCGACAGCGCCGCGAGGGCGGCAGCACGGAGACGGAGACGCATGAGGCACCTTTCGCGGTCGAGGCCTCAGTCAGCCCCGCAAGTTAACGCGAAATTTAGCATCGTGTTGCCCGCAAGACCAAGGGTCTGACGCAAGTGCCTCGGCGGTGTCCCGAATCGGTGCAACCCTGACGGGTCGCCCTCAGATCGCCAGCGCGGCGACTTGTGCGAGCAGTTGCAGCCCCGCCGCGTCCTCGTCGTCGAAGCGGCCCGGGGTGGGGCTGTCGAGGTCGATCACGGCGATGACGCGGCCATCGCGCAGCACCGGGACCACCAGTTCCGAGCGGCTGTCCGCGTCGCAGGCGATGTGGCCGGGGAAGGCGTGGACGTCGGGGACCACCTGGGCCGAGCCGAGCGCCGCAGCCGTACCGCAGACGCCGGTGCCGAAGGGGATGCGGATGCAGGCGGGCTTGCCCATGAACGGCCCCAGCACCAGTTCGTCGCCCACCACGCGGTAGAATCCGGCCCAGTTGAGGTCCGGCACGAACTGCCAGATCGCCGCTGCCATGTTGGCCATGTTGGCGACGGCGTCGGGCTCGCCCTGGACCAGCGCGTCGGCGGCGCGGGCGAGGCTGCTGTAGAGTTCGGGCTTGGCGAGGTCGGCGCCGGGGGCAAAGTCGTACATGATGGCGCGTTAGCGCAACTCGTGGTTGTCGGCTAGGCGGCTCCGCTCTATCTCGATGGCATGAACCCGATCCTCAAGAAGACCGCCATTGCCTCCACCGTGATCGTCCTGGCCGCCGCCGGGTTCGTCTACTGGGGCTTCCACGCCAACATCTCCGACCTGCCGAGCGATGCGACGGCCGGCCGCGATCCGCAACTGGTGGACCCCGATCCGCAGTGGATCCCGAGCATCGCGCTCGCCAAGCCGGTGGGCTGGGCGGCGGGCGAGGCGCCGAAGGCCGCCAAGGGCCTTGCCGTCGCCCGCTTCGCCGAAGGGCTCGACCATCCGCGCACGATGCTGACGCTGCCCAACGGCGACGTCCTCGTGGCCGAGACCAACGCGCCCGCGGGCAACAAGCCGAGCGGCATCGTCGGCACCGTGATGGGCATGATGATGAGCCGCGTGGGGGCAGGGGACCCGTCGCCCGACCGCATCGTCCTGCTGCGCGACGCCGACGGCGACGGCAAGGCGGAGCTGAAGGCGACCCTGCGCACCGCCGACATGCACTCGCCCTCGGGCATGGCTTACCGTGACGGCAAGCTCTACGTCGCCAATCACGACAAGGTGCTCGAATTCGCGTTCACGCCGGGGCAGACGAAGCTGGAAGGCAAGCCGCTGCGCACGATGATGGACCTGCCGCCCGCCGGTAACCACTGGATGCGCAACCTGCTGCTGAGCGAGGACGGAAAGCATCTCTACGTCGCGGTGGGCTCGGCCACCAACATAGCCGACAACGGCATGGAAGCCGAGGCGGGCCGGGCGATGATCTGGGAGATCGACGTCGACACCGCGCGGCGCCGCCAGTTCGCGGCGGGAATGCGCAACCCCAACGGCATGGGCTGGAACCCGTCTACCGGCGAGATGTGGGCGACGGTGCAGGAGCGCGACATGCTCGGCCCCGACCTCGTGCCCGATTATCTCACCAACGTGCCGGTCGGCGCGCAGTACGGCTGGCCGTGGGTCTACTGGAAGACCACGTTCGACGAGCGCGTCGAGTGGCCGATGCAGACCTACATGATCGAATATACCCGCAAGCCCGAATACGCGATGGGCGCGCATGTCTCGGTGCTGGGGCTGATTTTCGCCAATGGCGGCAACCGGATGGGCAAGGGCTACGAGAACGGCGTCTTCATCGCTCGCCACGGTTCGTGGAATCGCCGTCCGGCAGCGGGCTACGACGTCGTCTTCGTGCCCTTCGACGGCAACGGCAACCCGCGCGACGTGAAGCCGCAGCCGGTGCTCACGGGCTTCCTCAAGGACAACGGCGACACGCGCGGGCGTCCGACCTGGGTGGCCTGGGACAAGACCGGCGGCCTGCTGGTGAGCGACGATACCGCCGGGATCGTCTGGCGCGTCATTGCTCCGGGAGCGCAGCCCTCGGCGGCGATCAAGCCGGTGGTGACCGAGCACATGAAGCCGCTGGAGGAGATCAAGGACCCCACCGCGCCGGGGCAGATGATCGGCGGCTTCCGCAAGGAGGACGACAAGCTGCTGCCCTGAGGCCGGGCGCGGCGGAGAGGGTCTTTAGTAGCGGCGCAGGTCCTGGATGTCGGCGTAGTCGTCGCGCGCCATGTTGCAGGCGTTCTCGTCGCCGGCGCGGCAGTCGCGCAAGTGCTTCTGGTAGCGGCGGTCGAGCTTGCCCAGTTCCTCTTCGCGCTTGCGCATCTCGCGGCCGCGCTTCTCGTCGGCTTCGGCCTGGCTCGTAGTGGTCCAGTCGACCGCCTTGCCGGCGACCCGGACCGGCGCCGTCACCACGCTGGCGACGGTGCGGACGCAGCCCGAGAGCATCATCGGAACGGCGGCGAGGGCGAGCAGGAGAGGGGTGCGGTTCATCACGCGCCCAGGTTTCCATGATTGCGATGACGGCGCAATGAACGATTGCACCGGCTTGGCGCGATTGGGCAACCCCATGACTTGAAACGCGAAAGGCCGCCTCCTTGCGGAAGCGGCCTTTCCAAAGCCTGTGAATGTTTCACGTGAAACGCGCGTCAGGCGGTCTCGGCAGTGTCGTAGTACTTGGGTGCGTGCTCGTTGAGGATCGCGAGGATCTTCTTGAGCGCGGCAGGCTCGTCCGTCTTTTCCATCGCCGCGAGTTCGCGGGCGAGGCGCGACGAGGCGGCCTCGAAGATCTGGCGCTCCGAATAGCTCTGCTCGGGCTGGTCGTCGGCGCGGAAGAGGTCGCGGGTCACTTCGGCGATCGACACGAGGTCGCCCGAGTTGATCTTCGCTTCGTATTCCTGGGCGCGGCGCGACCACATGGTGCGCTTCACCTTCGGCTTGCCGGTCAGCGTGGAAAGCGCTTCGCGCAGGGTCTTGTCGGACGACAGCTTGCGCATGCCGATCGATTCGACCTTGTTGACGGGAACGCGCAACGTCATGCGCTCCTTCTCGAACCTCAGTACGTAAAGCTCGAGCTGCATCCCGGCAATTTCCTGCTTCTGCAGCTCGATGACACGACCTACGCCGTGCTTAGGGTAAACGACGTAATCTCCAACATCGAAGGCATCGGCCCTGGTTGCCATGTATCGTCCTTTCACCTGCAGGGTTCCCGTTGTCCCGAACTGGAAGAGAACCGGGGGCGCGACTCCGAGGGCGCATGAACGCCCCCACCGCCCGGTCAGATGCCTCTCCCAACCGTCTGCTTTCGAACCCTGCCTCACAAATGAAGATGCCTGCCGAACGAGCAGAGGGCTCGGGCAGTTGGGCGATTATATAGCACCGATGCGCGAAAATTGCCAGAGGCGCGAAAACGATTTCGCGAGACACCCCCGGGCCGGCCTTCAAGCGGCCGGAAAAGCACGATTTCAAGGGACTTCGTGCAAGCCCACGCGAACCGGATCCCGGCCTGTGCCGGGTCCGGCTGCGTTACGTGAAACTCAGTCGCCCTCGCCGGGTTCCGGGGAGAAGAACTTTTCGAACTTGCCCTCGACGTCCTTCATCTCGTCGGCGTCTTCCGGCGCGTCCTTCTTGGAGGTGAGGTTGGGCCATTCCGCCGAGTACTTGGCGTTCAGTTCCATCCACTGCTCGAGGCCGCTTTCGGTGTCGGGAAGGATCGCCTCGGCAGGGCATTCAGGCTCGCAGACGCCGCAGTCGATGCACTCGCTCGGATTGATGACGAGCATGTTCTCGCCTTCGTAGAAGCAGTCCACGGGGCAGACTTCCACGCAGTCCATGTACTTGCACCTGATGCAGGCGTCGGTGACGACATACGTCATGAGTGCGAAATCCTTCCTTCAGGCATCGTTCGATTGGCGCGCTGCTATGGGAATAGCGCCCCCGCCGTCAAGCACTCTGTAGCAGGCTTGCGCTTCGCTGGAAGGTCCCCGGCGGGTGGGAAGGGAAAGGACTTCTATCACCCGGACTCCGGCAGCTATCGGCACGGTAAGCACATCCCCGGCAACGATCTTCTGGTGGGCGCGGTCGATGCGGCGGCCGTTGAGGCGGATATGCCCCTCTTCCGCCAGCGCCTGCGCGACCGGGCGGGTCTTCGCCAGGCGCAGGAACCAGAGCAGCTTGTCTATGCGCACGGGGAGTGCCTGTCTAAGCCCACGGGACCCATCACCAGACCATGTCCGCAAGCGCCGCGAAGGCGCCTTCGCGCGGCGCCGGGGCGGCAGTCTCGCGTTCGACATGGCGGCGCGGCGGGCGCCAGCGCCAGCGCACCGGCGCGGGCGGTCCATGCGCTTCCTTGGCGAGCGGGCGCGGGACGATGGGCTGGAATCCGCCGAGCCGCAGCAGTCGCGCATAGCTGGCGGTGGTCAGCCCCATCGACACGGCGCGCGCGGGCTCCAGCGCGAAGCCGCTGCGGCTGCGTTCCGCCGCGGCGCGCGTGTCGTGCGCCTCGCGCAGCAGCTTGTCGGCGATGTCGAGGCGCAGGAGCTGCTTGCCGAGGCCGCGATAGCCCGGCGGCGGGCGGCGGCTGCCGGCGGGGAGGGCGGGGGCCATCTGCGGCACGGGAGGCTCGTCCGCGGGCTTGCCGGCCACCCGCGCGAGCTGGCGCCACAGCGCGATCGTCTGCGGGCGCAACATGGCGGGCACGTAGAGGTCGAGCGCGCCCACGCGCACGCCGAGGCGGGACAGCATGGTGCGGCGGCCCTTGTCGAGCCGTTCCAGCCCGGTGTCCTCGCGCGGGGCCATGCCGCCGCGATCGACGAGCGCGATCAGCAGCGCGCGCAGGTCCGGCCCGGCATCCTGCGCCCGGCTCGCCTCGTCGAGCCTGCGCAAGGGGGCGAGAGGCGCGAGCGCGGTGTCGAGCCATGCCTCCAGCGCGGCGACGAGCGCCTTGCGCGCGGGGCCGGGCACGGCATCGAGCGTGCGGTCGGGCACCAGCACCGGCGCGAGCAGCGAGCGGCCGGGGGCGAGGCCCGCCAGCTTCTGGCCGTCCCAGACAAGCGCGCCATCCTCCAGCGTGATCCCGGCGCTGCCTTCATGGATCGCCTCCACCAGCGCCTCGGCCCGCTTCTGGAGCAGGCGGGCGAGATGCTTCTCCGCCGCCGCCAGCAGCAGCTTGCGATCGGTCAGCCGCGCGCCCGGATCGACCTGGAAGCCGAAGCCCCGCAGGGAGCCGATGTGCTCGCCTTCCACCAGCACTTCCTCGTCCTCGAGCCGGACGGAGAGCAGCGCGGCGTCGGGGCCGAGCTTCTTCATCAGCACGGCGGTGCGGCGGTTGATGAAACGCTCGGTGAGCTTGCCGTGCAGCGCGTCGGACAGGCGGGCCTCCACCGCGCGGGCGCGGGCGGCCATCTCGTCGCGGGCGAGCACCCAGTCGGGGCGCTGGGCGATGTAGGCCCAGGACCGGATCGCGGCGATACGGCCCTGCAGGGTGTCGATGTCGCCGCCGGTACGGTCGAGCTGGGCGATCTGGCCGGCGACGAAATCGGCGCCCAGTTCGCCTTGCCTCAGGTCCTGCCAGAGCCGGGCGACGAAGCGCGAATGCGTTTCCACCCCCTGCTGGCGGAAATCGGGCAGGCGGCAGACGTCCCAGAACCGGCGGACCTGCCCGAAGCCGCGCACGGTATCCGCCACCGCTCCCTCGTCCGCGAGGCGCTTGAGCACGGCAAGGTCGATCGCCTCGGGCGCCGGGGCGAGTTCGGGGCGGTCGGGCGGGGTCTCCAGGTCGGCGATCAGCGTGGCGAGGCTGTCGAAGCGGGGCTCCGGCTCGCGCCAGAACAGCTTGGTGAGGGGGGCGAAGCGGTGTTCCTCGATCGCGTAGATCTCTTCCGCGTCGAACTCGGAATCGTGCCCGCCGGAGCCGGTGAGGGTGCCGAAAGTGCCGTCCTTCTGGTGGCGCCCGGCGCGCCCGGCGATCTGCGCCATCTCGGGCGGGGTGAGCCGGCGGTGGCGGCGCCCGTCGTACTTCGAGAGCCCGGCGAAAGCGACATGCTCGACATCGAGGTTGAGCCCCATGCCGATGGCGTCGGTCGCCACGAGATAGTCCACCTCGCCGGACTGGTAGAGCGCCACTTGCGCGTTGCGCGTCTGCGGGGAGAGGGCGCCCATCACCACCGCCGCGCCGCCCCGGAACCGGCGCAGCATCTCGGCGATGGCGTAGACCTGCTCGGTGGAGAAGGCGACGATGGCGCTGCGCGGCGGGATGCGGCTCAGCTTCTTCGCGCCCGCATGGCTCAGCGTGGAAAAGCGCGGGCGGGTGACGACCTCGACGCCGGGCACCAGCGCGCGCACCAGCGGTTCGACGGTGGAGGAGCCGAGGATCATCGTCTCCTCGCGCCCGCGTGCATGGAGGAGGCGGTCGGTGAAGACGTGGCCGCGCTCGCGGTCGGCGGCGAGCTGGGCTTCGTCTATGGCGACGAAGGCCATGCTGCGCTCGCTGACAGGCATGGCCTCGGCGGTGCAGAGCAGGTAGCGCGCGTTCGGCGGCTCGATCCGCTCCTCGCCGGTGATGAGGGCGACGCTCTTCTCGCCCTTGATCTTGACCACGCGGTCGTAGACCTCGCGCGCCAGCAGGCGCAGCGGGAAGCCGATAATGCCGCTGGAGTGCGCGCACATGCGTTCGATGGCGAGGTGGGTCTTGCCGGTATTCGTCGGCCCGAGCACGGCCTTCACCCCGGTGGGGGCGTCGCTGCGGGCCGAGGCATTCCGGTCGAGAGACATCACAGGGCGAATGTGGCACCGCAGCCCGCCGCTCGCAAGAGTCGGCTCGCCGAAAGGGACCCTGCGAATCCACAATCTTAGGTGGGTCTTAACCTTGTAAGCGCATGGGAAACGCGCAAGGCCGCTCTGGCGGGTTAACCGGGTTGCACGAAGGACCGCGCGTTTGTTCAGGGCGCTGAAGCAGCAACGCACCGATCGGAGCGACGATCGCGGCGACATCGAAGACCAGGCGCAGCCGTCCACGGCAGCGCCGCTCGCCCTCGCGACCGCTCCGGCGCGCGAGCCTTCCGTCGTCCTCGCCTTCCCCAAGCCATTCGCCCGGGCCGAGGCCGAGGACCCAGCCGCGACGGAGTTGCCCGGTCGCATCGCCCGATGCCATGCCGCCGTCGAGGGCTGGTGCGCGCGCGTCGACCTGGCGCCCGATCTTGCCGCCGACATCGGCAGTCGCAAGTGGCTGCGCGGACTGGCGACGATGCTCGGCCTCGGCGCGGCCGCCATCGCGCTGTGCCCCGATTTCTCCGCCGTGGAAGCGGCGACGGCGATGCCGCTCGACACCGGCGCGCGCGACGAGTTCCGCAGCCAGTCGATCGCGCCGCTCGCGCTCGGGGCCGACAGCGGCCGCCGCATGGGAGCGACGCCGCTGGTGCGCCCGCTCGCCAACGTGCCCGAGCGGCCCGCGATCCAGATGGTCTCCACCCTGGGTTCGGGCGATACGCTTTCCCGGATGCTGGAGCGGGCGGGGCTTGGCGCGGGCGACATCGCGCAAGTGTCCGGTCTCGTCGCGCAGGCGGTGCCGGTGGGCGACATCGCTTCGGGCACGCAGTTCGACATCACCCTGGGCAAGCGCCCCGCCGCCGGCGCCGCGCGCGCGCTGGATTCGCTGGACTTCCGCGCCCGCTTCGATCTCGACCTTTCGATCGAGCGCAGCGGCGGCGCCCTCGCGCTCGTGCGCCATCCGATCCGCGTGGACGAGACGCCGCTGCGCATTCGCGGCACGGTCGGCTCCAGCCTCTACCGCTCGGCGCGCAACGCCGGGGCGCCGGTCGCCGCGATCCAGTCTTACCTTCGCGCGCTCGACAAGTACGTCAGCCTCGAAAGCGATCTCGGCGCGCGGGACCAGTTCGACCTCATCGTCTCCTACAAGCGCTCGGCCAAGGGCGAGAAGCAGGTCGGCGACCTGCTCTACGCGGGCGTCGAGCGGGCCGGGAAGCCGAGCCTGCAACTGGTGCGATGGGGCAAGGACGGCGGGATGTTCCCCGCCACTGCCGTCGGCCAGGCGCGCAGCGTGCCGATCGGGCAACCGGTCGCCGGGCGCATCACCTCACCCTATGGGGCGCGGCGGCATCCGATCCTTGGCTACGTGCGGATGCACGCGGGCATCGACTTCGGCGCGCGCTATGGCTCGCCGATCTACGCGGTGGCGGACGGCGTCGTCGCTTTCGCCGGACGGCACGGCGGCCACGGCAACTACGTGCGCCTGCGCCATGCCGGCGGGCTCGATACCGGTTATGGCCATATGAGCCGCATCGCCGTCGCCAACGGCACCCGCGTGCGGGCCGGGCAGGTGATCGGCTACGTCGGCTCGACCGGGCTGTCCACCGGACCGCACCTGCATTTCGAGGCCTATCGCGGCGGGCGTACCATCAATCCCGCCGGCATCGCCATCGTCGCCCGGCCGCAGATCGACGGCAAGGAGCGCGATGCGTTCCAGGCGCGGCTGAAGGCGCTGCTCACCGTGACGCCGGGCGCCGCGCTGGGATCGATCGAGCCGCAGCACGACGAGGTGGCGGCACCGGGCCGGGAGATCGACAAGATCGCGGACTGATCCTTCTTCTCGCGATCCGCGTTCGCCACCCCCGCTCATCCTGAGCCTGTCGAAGGACGACAAGCTCAGGCCGCGCGGGTCCCATGCGCGGCAAGTGTTCCATGTGGAACAACGCCCACCGCCCACTTCGCAAGCTGCATGCGATTGAACGCACCGTCGTTTTGCGGCAAGCAGCCGGGCATGACCGGTACTTATCCCCACACCCGCCTCCGCCGTACCCGCGCTACCGCCTGGAGCCGTGCGCTCCACCGCGAGACGGTGCTGACGCCCGCCGATCTCATCTGGCCTCTGTTCGTCACCGAGGGCGAGGGCGTGGAAGATCCGATCGCCGCGCTGCCCGGCGTCTCGCGCTGGTCGGTGGACGGCATCGTCGCGCGCGCGAGCGAGGCGGTTGAGCTGGGCATCCCGGTGCTCGCGCTGTTCCCACACACCCAGCCCGATCGCCGCAGCGAGGACGGGGCCGAGGCGCTCAATCCCGACAACCTGATGTGCCGCGCCATCCGCGCCATTCGCGATGACCTTGGCGACAGGGTCGGCCTCCTCACCGACGTCGCGCTCGATCCCTATACCAGCCACGGGCAGGACGGGCTGATCGACGAAGCGGGCTACGTCCTCAACGACGAGACGGTGGAAGCGCTGGTCGGCCAGTCGCTCAACCAGGCGAACGCGGGCGCGGACATCATCGCGCCTTCGGACATGATGGACGGCCGCATCGGCGCCATTCGCGACGCGCTGGAGGACGCGGGCCACGTCAACGTCCAGATCATGAGCTACGCCGCC
>DATKFS010000196.1:0-7917 GCA_035511275.1 Novosphingobium sp. | reverse complement strand
CGTCCTTCTCGATAACGAGCACAAGATCATCGCCTACACCGCCGGCAAGATGCGCAAGTTCCGCATCCGCTCGGTCGTCGGCGATCGCGTCCACGTGGAAATGACCCCCTACGACCTCACCAAGGGTCGCATCGTCTTCCGCGAGCGCACTCCCGGACAGGCCGGCCCCGGCCAACGGCGCGGCAATTTCAGACGATAGAACAAAAGCGGCCAGGGGCCGCGATTACAGGAAAATATGCATACCAACATCACGGGCGTAACCAGCCGCCCCAAGACCAATACTTTCGCTCACCGCCATGCCGTCCACCCCGCGGCGATGCCCGCCATCGACATGGGCCAGGGCCTGCTGACCAGGGAAGACCTTCGTCACCTGGTCGCCGCGATGGTGGACTGAGCACCAGGCGAACGAGGATACTTCCCTTTCCCGCGCTCCATGCCGGGAAAGGGCCTCCCCACCCCGATCCCGGCAATATCTCCGCCCGTTCAGGAAGGCTCGGAGCCTTCGACCAGGCGGGCGGCTTCCCGCGCGACGCGGGCTTCCTCGGTCAGGCGGATGCGCTCGGACATGGCGCGCCACGCGGCTTCGGACCGCAATTCGCGGTCGCGGACATTGGCGAGCTTGGCGTCCGACGCCGCCTGCGCCGCCTCGACGGCACGGCCGTCACAGAATTCACGGCTGAATGACATGCTTGGTTCTCCGGACGAGGATGTGAAACCGGGACGGGCAAGGCCGCCTGCCCCGCCAGTCCCGCGTCAGACCGAGCGCAGGTTGACGGCCGAAGCCTTGCCGTTGCGGCCCACTTCGATGTCGTAGGACACGCGCTGGTCCTTCTCGAGCGAACGCATCCCCGAGTTCTGCACCGCCGAGATGTGCACGAAGCTGTCGGTCCCACCGTCCTCCGGCGAGATGAAGCCGAAGCCCTTGTCGGTGTTGAAGAATTTCACGATGCCTGTCGGCATGTCTGTTTCCTTTCAAGAAACGATGGTCCGGCGCGCGCGAGGTGCGGCAACGGTCGTGCGTCATGTCGTCAAGTGAAAGGAAATCGTCGCAAGAAGGAGGAATTGCAGGAAGTGCTTTCCGGCGCAAAGTCCCAATATTGCCGAAAACCGTCGCAAAATTCGACGTCAGCGCCGCTATTCATAGCACGATCGGCCAATTCAACCCAGCCGTAATTCCCCGCCGGATCAATGGCGCGCGCCCGTCGGCCCGCCGCCGTTGGTCGCCACCCCGCCGGCCATCGCCTCGATCATCGACGGCGCGGCGGCGAGTTCCATCGGCGCGACCTGAAGCTCCCGGCGGCGGGCCAGCGCCTCGGGCATCTCGCGGCGGATCCATTCCATCATCGATTCGCGGATCTCGCAGCGCAGGTCGAACAGGATCGGCCCGTCGCGCGCGCTCATCAGCAGGCGAACCTCGAGCGTCGAATCACGGCAATCGGTGACCTGCAGGATCTGCGCGCGCTTGTCCCAGAGACGGTGGGCAGTGATCTGGCGGGTATATTCCTCGCGTATCGGCGCGATGTCGACACCGTGGTCGAGATAGAGGAACACCGTGCCGAGCAACTGCGAGGTGGTCTTGGTCCAGTTCTGGAACGTGTCTTCGAGGAAGCGGTTGGAGGGCACCACCAGCCGGCGGTCGTCCCACAGGCGAACGACCACGTAGGTGGTGCGGATGTCCTCGATCCGGCCCCATTCGCCGTCGAGGATGATGACGTCGTCGATCGAGATCGGCTCGGTCATCGCCATCTGGAAGCCCGCGATCAGGGCTTTCAGCGCAGGCTGGGCGGCGGCGCCGACCGCCAGTGCCGCGACGCCGGCCGACGCCATCAGCGTCACCCCGACCTCCCGAACGCCGGGGATCGAGGCGAGCATCCCGGCGATGGTGAGGAACACGATGAGGAACGTGCCGATGCGGCTGAAGATGCCAAGGCGAGTGCGGCGGCGGCGGGCATTGCGGTTGTTCTCGACCGTGATGTCGGCCCGCACGATCATCGCTTCGACGAAGGCGCGCAGGACCGCGATGGCGATCCACCCGGTCAGGAGCGGCATGATGAAGCCGGAAAAACGCGACCATATCGCTTCGAGCGCCGGTGTCTCGCGTGCCGCGAAGACGATGCCGAAGGCGATGAAAGCCCAGCGCGTCGGCCGTTCCAGCCGGTTGACGACGATGTCGTCGGAATCGCTGGCGCTCGCGCGGGCGATGCGGCCCAGCACGCGGAACAGCACGACGTGAATGGCCAGCGCGATCACCGTGCCAAGCAGCGCGGCCAGCACTGCCACCAGCGGCCGCTCGGCCCAGTCGGGAAGACCGGTGATGTAGCGCTCGATGAGGTCGATCATGCGGGCTGAACGATGCTGCAGCGCAGCAGGTTCCGCTTGCCATGCGGATCGTCGCGGGAATCGGGCGGCGCGGCGCCAAAAGGCCGCGTCGTCGTCGCCCGCCCCGATCCGGCCCGGCCAGCCGTCCCCGCTCTCGCGGTTTTAGTGCGCTGCGCCCCAGCTTGTCCCGAAGCCGATCTCCACGCCCAGCGGCACGTCGAGGGTGACCGCCGGGAGAGCCGCTTCGGCCATGACCTGCCGGATCACCGGCGCGGCTGCCTCGGCGTCGCTCTCGGGCAGTTCGAAGACCAATTCGTCGTGGACCTGCAGGAGCATCCGCACGTGGCCGAGCCCCGCCGCTTCGAGCGCTGGCCCCATGCGGACCATGGCGCGCTTGATGATGTCGGCGCTGGTGCCCTGGATCGGGGCGTTGATCGCAGCGCGCTCGGAGCCCTGGCGCTCGGCCTGGTTCTTGGAATTGACGCGCGGGAACCACGTTTTCCGCCCGAACAGCGTCTCCGAATAGCCCTTGGCCCGCACGCTCTCCAGCGTCTCGTGGATGTAGCGCTGGATGCCCGGGAAGCGCTCGAAGTAACGGTCGATCATCGCCTGCGCCTCGTCCGACGAGGTGCCGAGCCGCCCGGCAAGGCCCCAGCGCGAGATGCCGTAGAGGATCGCGAAGTTGATCGTCTTGGCCCGCCCGCGCGTGTCGCGATCGACCACCCCGAACATCTCCATCGCTGTGCGCGAGTGGATGTCCTCGCCCTGCGCGAAGGCGTCCTTGAGGCTCGGCACGTCGGCCATGTGCGCGGCGAGGCGCAGTTCGATCTGCGAATAGTCGGCCGAGAGCAGGACGTTGCCCGGCTCGGCCACGAAGCAGTCGCGGATCTGGCGGCCGATCTCGGTGCGGATCGGGATGTTCTGGAGGTTCGGGTCGGTCGACGAAAGCCGCCCGGTCTGCGCGCCGACGAGGCTGTAGCTGGTGTGTACGCGCTGGGTCGCGGGGTTGATCGCCGCCTGCAGCGCCTCGGTGTAGGTCGAGCGCAGCTTGGACAGCTGGCGCCATTCGAGGACCTTGGTGGCAACCACCTCGCCCTCCCCGGCCAGCCGTTCCAGCACCGACTGGTCGGTGGAGTACTGGCCGCTCTTGCCCTTCTTGCCGCCCTTGTAGCCGAGCTTGTCGAACAGGATGTCGCCCAGCTGCTTGGGGCTGCCGATAGTGAAGGACTGGCCGACCTTCTCGAAGATCTCCGCCTCCAGCGCGCCGATCGCCTCGGCGAACTGGCTGGAGAGCCCCGCCAGCTTCTCGCGGTCGACGCGGATGCCGTGGCGCTCCATCTGGGCGACGACCGGGATCAGCGGGCGGTCGACCCGCTCGTAGATGCGCGTGCCGCCTTCATAGGACAGGCGCGGTTTCAACTGGCTGTGAAGCCGCCACGTCACGTCGGCGTCCTCGGCGGCGTACTGCGTCGCGCGGTCGAGCGGGACTTCGCCGAAGGGGATCGCCTTCTTGCCGGTGCCGCAGATGTCCTTGAAGGTCAGCGTGGTGTGCGCAAGGTGGCGCTGCGACAGCTCGTCCATGCCGTGCCCGCCGCCGATCCCGTCGAGCGAGCGTCCGGCGTCGAGGCAGAAGCTGACGATCATGGTGTCATCCACCGGTGCGACGTGGACGCCGTGGCGGGCAAGGACGTTGAGGTCGTACTTGATGTTCTGGCCGACCTTGAGCACCGCGTCGCTTTCCAGCAGCGGCTTGAGGCGCGCGATGGCATCGGCCAGCGGGACCTGCTGCGGCTTTTCGGCGAACATGTCGGTGCCGCCGTGGCCGAGCGGGATGTAGCAGGCCTGGTTCGGCCCCACGGCAAGGCTGATGCCGGCAAGGTCCGCGCGCATCGCGTCGAGAGCGGAAGTCTCGGTGTCGATCGCGATGAGGCGCGCGGCGGCGGCGCGGGCGATCCACTCGTCGAGCTGCGCCTCGGTGGTGACGCATTCGTACAGCGAGCGGTCGATCGCCGGCCATTCGGGCAACGGCTGGCGCGCGGCTCCCTCGCCGGCGGGCGAGGCTGCCCCGGCCGTAACCGCCTTGGCCGGGTTGAGCTGGGTCGCCCGCTCGGGACTGCCGCTGCCACCGTCGAGGCGCTTCAACAGACTGGTAAAGCCGTGGCGGCCGAGGAACGCGGCGAGCGGCTCCGGCGGAATCGCGTCGAGCTTGAAGTCGTCGAGCGCCATCGGCAGCGCACAGTCTTCCTTGAGGGTCACGAGGACCTTGGACAGCCGCGCCTGCTCGGCCTGCTCGACGAGCCTTTCCTGCAGCTTGGACTTCTTCATCGAAGGCGCAGCGGCAAGTGCGGATTCGAGGTCGCCGTAGTCCTGAATGAGCTTGGTCGCGGTCTTGGGGCCGACGCCGAAGACGCCGGGCACGTTGTCGACCGAATCGCCCATCAGCGCCAGCACGTCGCCGACCTTCTCCGGCGGTACGCCGAATTTCTCGACCACCTCGGGGATGTCGATGCGCTGGTTCTTCATGGTGTCGAGCATGTCGACGCAGCCGCCCTCGATGCCGTCGTGCGGCTCGGCGCACTTGCCCACGAGCTGCATCAGGTCCTTGTCAGAGGACACGATCGTCACGTCCCAGCCCTGCCTGGTGGCAGCTCTGGCGTAGGAGGCGATGAGGTCGTCGGCCTCGTAGCCCAGCTCCTCGATGCAGGGCAGCGAGAAAGCGCGGGTAGCCTCGCGGATCAGCGGGAACTGGGGGACGAGGTCCTCTGGCGGCGGCGGGCGGTTGGCCTTGTACTGGTCGTAGATGTCGTTGCGGAACGACTTGCTCGACGCATCGAGGATTACCGCAAGGTGGGTCGGGCCGTCCGCCTTGTTGAGGTCCTCGGCCAGCTTCCACAGCATCGTCGTGTAGCCGTAGACCGCGCCCACGGGCGTCCCTTCCGGGTTGGTGAGCGGCGGCAGGCGGTGATAGGCGCGGAAGATATAGGCCGAGCCGTCGACGAGGTAGAGGTGCTGCTTGGAATCCATGACCGATCCCTAGCAGCGCCGGGCGGGCCCGTCAGCAGCCCAGTCGTCTCCGCACGAATGCGGATGTGCAGGAACCGTGCAGCTTCGTAGGAGTTTCTGCCGGGCGCTTGAAACGGCGCGCGACCGCTCGTACCCACGGCAGCAGCCCGAAGACGAGGCTCTCGCGGCGTTTCGCCGACGGGGTTTTATCGCAGCCAAGAGGGATACACAGTTTATGCGCAAGATCGTTCTCGCCGCCGCAGTCGCCATGACCGCCATGTCGCTGGCCGCCTGCTCGGAAAAGACCCAGGATGCCACCGAAGCCGCCGCCTCGTCGGCCGGCGACGACCTTTCGGCGACCGCCACCGACGTGGGTGACGCGCTCGGCAAGGTCGGCGACAAGGCTTCGGAAGCCGCCGACGACACCGCCGATGCAGCCAAGGACGCTGCCGCCAGCGCCGAGAAGACCACCGACGACATCGCAGCCGACGCCGACAAGGCCGCCAACGACGTCGCCAAGGAACTCGACGAGCACACCGACGGCAACCCGCACACCAACTGATCCATCGGGTTCAGCTCAAACGAAAAGGGGGCCGCCCGGCCCCCTTTTTTGTGTCACCATTACGAGGATGTCGCGGATTTCCTCATCTCGAGGCGGTGCGCGTGGGTCCTTCGGCGAGATAGCCGTTGTAGATCGTGCGGGCGATGCTGGCGATTCGGGCCTCACGGCCCGGCCGGCCGCCCTGCCCGGTCACGTAGATGGCGACCGCGAAGACGCGGCCGTCCGAGGTCTGGATGATGCCGACGTCGCTGGAAGTGTTGTTGAGCGAGCCGGTCTTGTGCGAGACGCTGGCATCCGCCGGGAGGCCGGCGGGGATGCGGCGCTTGCCGGTGACGCAGCGGCTCATGGCGCCCATGATGACACCGCGGCTCGACGGGCTCAGCCATTTGCCCTGGTAGATGCCGGAAAGCAGCTTCACCATGGCGTATGGCGTCGCGCTGTCGCGATTGTCGACCACGCGGGCGGGATCGATGGCGCCGTCGTCGCGCACCAGCGTGGCGATGTCGCGGTCGATATGCCAGTCGTCGATGCCGGCGCGGTCGATCCAGGCATTGACCGCCTTGGGACCGCCGACGACCTTGAGCAGCGCATCGGTGGCATAGTTGTTCGAGCGCGTGATCATCAGTTCGATCAGGCGTGACGCGGTCATGTACTCACCCGGACGGACCGGCGCGATGGCGCTGGAGAAGGGGCGCGAGGCGACCGGGACCATCAGCGGAAACTCGCTGGAAAGGCTCCACTTGCCCTTGTCCACGCCTTCGAGGAACGTCGCGGCGATGGCGATCTTGCTGGTGCTGGCCATCGGGAAGCGCTGATTGCCCAGCACGTCCACCATGCGCCCGCTGGTCAGGTCCATCGCGGCAACGCCGATACGGCCCTGCGAGGCATTGGCGACGGCGGCAAGCTGCTGGCCGAACGGCGACGAATAGCTGCGGGGGCCACGCTGCTCGGTGCCGAACATGTCGTCGAAGCTGTTCTGGACCTCGACCACCTGATCGGTGGCGCGCGAGACGGGCGCGCCGACGGGCGAGGTCATGGGTACGACCTGCGCGAGAGCGCCACCGTGTGGCAAAATGGCAGCAGCAAAGGTCATCGCCGCCACGGCTAGAAAGCGTCCGGCACCTTTGCGGCACCGTGCAGGAAGTCGGTCTGCCCCGGTCATGCAGTCCCCACCTTAATGTCGTCCAAGTTCCCAATCGGTTAATGCCGCCGCGACAAAACGCCAGAGTCCAGCGACGAAGCGCGTCAGGTGTGCGGCAATTTCCCGAATGCGCACATTCCTGTCGCCTCGATGAACGATTATGGCGATCATGGGACGCGCTACAATCCCGCCTTTACGACCCTCGACCTGTCCTCACGCTGAACCCGTCCTCCCGCGTCGTTGCCGGCCCTGTTGCTCCACGGAAACACGCGAGGGATCTTCTCCTCAACAACGACGTGCCTGACATACAAACGAAAGGGGCCGGGAGATCGCTCTCCCGGCCCCATCCTGTTCGTCGCAGGGACGGATGGGCTTCTTAGAAGCCCATGTCGCCCATGCCGCCCATGCCGCCGGGCATCGCCGGCATCGCGGGCTTGTCCTCGGCGCGCTCGACGATCGCCGCTTCCGTGGTGATCAGCAGGCCCGAGACCGAAGCTGCGTCCTGAAGCGCGGTGCGCACGACCTTGGTCGGGTCGATAACGCCGGCGGCCTTCAGGTTCTCGTAGACGTCGGTCGAGGCGTTGAAGCCGATGTTCTCGTCCGACTGGTCGAGCAGCTTGCCGGCGACGACAGCGCCGTCGCTGCCGGCGTTCTCGGCGATCTGCTTCACCGGGGCCGCGATCGCCTTGCGGACGATGTCGATGCCGCGGGTCTGGTCGTCGTTGACGCCGGTCAGGCCCTCGAGCGCGCGGATCGCGTAGAGCAGCGCGGTGCCGCCACCGGGGACGATGCCTTCTTCAACGGCCGCGCGGGTCGCGTGGAGAGCGTCGTCGACGCGGTCCTTGAGCTCCTTGACCTCGACTTCGGTCGCACCGCCGACCTTGATGACGGC
>DATKFS010000195.1:0-9695 GCA_035511275.1 Novosphingobium sp. | reverse complement strand
CCGCCGGCCCTGTGCCGCCACCCCATTCGACGCCGTCCGGGTATTGGGTGACGTCGAGTTCGGCGAGCGCACATATCAGCGCGACCGCTCCGCACGAATTAGGAAAACTCTGCTTGAAATTCGCCATGATCGCCCCTCTCCGAGCCTGATACAGCCAGCGGAAAAACAGCACACCACCGGCGTTACTACAATCAGTTCTTTGACGGGCTCGGAAGATACAGAATTTATCTGATGTCGATGCGTTTATTGGCACGTCTATCGTCGAGCAAAGACAGTCATCAACCTATTCCCAGCGTCCATCGCCGCGCCTTCACGCCGCCCAAGATATTCTTTCCCCGCCGCTCGCGCCATCATCCATTCGGGATCTTTTCGAGCGACTGCCCCGCCCCCACTTATGCTGCGCCGCAGCGGCCGCCCCCTCCCCCAGGCCGCTCCTAAGCATGAGGACATTTCATGGCCAAGCTCTTCGAGCCCTTGACTCTCGGCGATCTTACCCTTTCGAACCGCATCGTCATCGCGCCGATGTGCCAATATTCCGCCGAAGACGGCCGCATGACGGACTGGCATGCCATCCACCTCGGCCAGCTCGCGCTTTCCGGTGCCGCGCTGCTGACGATCGAGGCGACCGCCGTGACGCCCGAGGGGCGCATCTCCTACGCCGACGTCGGTCTCTGGGACGACGAGACCGAGCAGGCCATGGGCAAGGTGCTGGAGACGGTGCGCCGCTGGTCGGACATGCCGATCGCCATCCAGCTCGCCCACGCCGGGCGCAAGGCAAGCACCGCCAGGCCTTGGGACGGCGGCGCGCAGATCGCTCCCGACGCGCCCAACGGCTGGCAGACGATCTCCTCCTCCGACCAGCCTTTCGAAGCGCACGAGAATCCGCCCGTGGCACTGGACCGGGAAGGTCTCGCCGCCGTCCGCGACGCCTTCGTGGAATCGACCCGCCGCGCCGCGCGCCTCGGCATCGATGCGGTGCAGATCCATGCCGCGCACGGTTACCTGCTGCACCAGTTCCTCTCCCCGCTCTCCAACCATCGCACCGACGAATACGGCGGCAGCCTCGAAAACCGGATGCGCTTCCCGCTGGAAGTGTTCGACGCCGTGCGCGCCGCCTTCCCCGCCGACAAGCCGGTGACGGTGCGCCTGTCCGGCACCGACTGGGTAGAGGGCGGCTGGGACATCGAGCAGACGGTCGCCTTTTCCAGGGCGCTGGAAAAGCGCGGCGCCTCGGCGATCCATGTATCGAGCGGGGGTCTCTCGATCGACCAGAAGATCCCGGTCGGCCCCAACTACCAGGTCCCGCTCGCGCGCCGCGTGAAGGAAGCGGTGTCGATCCCGGTCGTCGCCGTCGGCCTCATCACCGAGCCCGAGCAGGCGGAGGCTATCGTCGCGACCGGTGACGCGGACCTCGTCGCGCTCGCCCGCACGGTGCTCTATGATCCGCGCTGGCCATGGCACGCAGCCGCCGCGCTCGGCGCGCAGGTCAAGGTCGCGCCGCAGTTCCTGCGCAGCCAGCCGCGGCTCTACAAGGACCTGTTCGTCAGCGCCTGATCCGTTCGCCGGAGCCCCCGCCGCATGTTCCTCGGCGCGGGCTCCGGTCCGGACAAACCGTCCCGTATCAATCCAGCCCCGCGCCCCGGCCTTGACGTCGGCCCACTTCTCGCGCCTTGGTGACGGCCAGGAAGGCGATGCCCGGCGGCCTCGCTGCATTAAGGCGGGGCCATGGAACGATGACATCGCGGTCTGGCGGGCCGATCGCGGCGAAGCTGCCCTGGGCGCTCGCGGCGGTGGCGCTGGCGTTCTTCGCCTTCACGATCCTGCGGTTCTTCCCCAATGCCTCGGGCCGGCTGGGGTATGACTACGGGCTGTTCCTGCCGTGGCTGACGGCGGGCCATTTCTGGCAGACGGTCAACGGCCCTCTCGTGCCGCCCGAATTCCTGCCCTCGTTCTGCGGCGGCACGCCGTTCCTGTTCAACCCCCAGTCCGTCTACTGGTCGCTGCCGCAGGCGCTGATGGTGGTGATGCCGCCGCTGGCCAGCCTGATCGTCTCGTGGATCGCGTTCGGCCTGCTGGGCGCCCTCGGCATGTTCCTGCTGCTGCGCAGGGTGTTCGAGACTTCGCGCCCCGCCGCGCTGGTGGGCTCCACCATCTTCCTGCTCAACGGCTTCTACGTCGATCGCATGATCGTGGGCCACGTGACCTTCCACGGCGTCATGCTGCTGCCGCTCATCGCATTGCTGCTGTTCGCGCGAGGCCGAGGCCCCTCGCCACGGATCGCGGCGACGGGGCGCGGCATCCTGTGCGGGCTTATGCTCGCCTACCTGTTCTACAGCGGCGGGACCAATACGATCCTACCGATGATGCTGTCGCTGGCGGTGCTTGCGCTGCTGCTCGTCCACGGTGGGCACTGGCATCGCGCGATCATCCCGGTCGCCGTGCTCGCCGCCGCGGTGTTCCTCGCGCTTTGCGCCTACAAGCTGGTCCCCGCGCTCGCGTTCGCGAGCAACGTCGTCCGTCCGGTCAGCCTGCGCATGACGGCAAGCCTTCCCGCCCTCGTCGGCGGCGCAGGCCTCTCGCTGTTCGCTCCGCAACTGCTGGCATACATCCCCGCCGACACCCTGGTACTGGACCGGGTGGAGTTCGAGTACGGCGTGGGTCTCGTGCCGCTGATCGCGATCTGCTGGGGCCTCTGGGCTTCGGCACGACGCGGCCACCTGCCCGCCCTGCTGCAGGGACGTAGGGCACTTCTGCTCCCTGTGGGGGCAGTGCTGCTGGTGATCCCCATCCTCGTCAACTGGGACGCCCTCGGGCTGCGGTGGCTGGTGCTGCACCTGCCCGTCGTCAAGATGATGTCGGTGATGCTGCGCTTCTGGTTCGCCTATGTCCCGCTGCTCTGCGTGCTGACGGCGCTCCTGCTGGACTATCTCGTCGCCGACCCCGCCCGCCGGGCCGTGTGGGCGAGCGGCGCGATCGCGCTCACCATCGCGCAGAGCGCCGCTACGGACATGGCGTACTACGCGGGCCAGCAGTACGATCCCGCCCCGCTTGTCGCCGCACACGCCCGCATCGCGGCGGGCGGCGCCGTGCCCGTCGTCACCCGGATCGCGGACCCGTGGGAAGGACTCGAAAGCCCTCGGACGGCCCGCAACGACGCCGTCGCCGAAGGGGTGAGCGCATTTCCGTGCTACGAGCCGATGTTCGGCTATCGCATGGAAGTGTTCCGGCAGGGCCGCCTGTCCACCGGGCCGGTGCTGGAGGCGCGGTCCGGTCGGCTAAATCTCAAGAATCCGGCCTGCTACGTCTTCCCGACGGAGAACCAGTGCCGCCCGGGCGACGAGTTCACCCTGACGCAGCGCGCCGAGGCGGAGGCGTTCAGCCAGTACCGGCCTTTCGTCTACCAACGGCCGTTGCGCCAGACGATCGCCGCGTGGCTGAGCTTCGCGACGCTGCTGGCGAGCCTGCTGGCGCTGGCGGCCATCGCGCTGCTGTCTCTGCGGCGCGCTCCTCGCGCCTGATCGCGCCATAGGAAAAGCCCCCGGAACCAAGGTTCCGAGGGCCTCTCGTTATCCGGTGATGGAACCGATCAGCGCAGGCTGACGACGTTGTCCGAAACGCGCGGATCCTTGCGGCCGGTGTAGAGGCTCGCCATCGGCTCGTCCTGTGCGAGCACGACTTCACCGCCGCCGAACCCGTTGAAGGCCGTGCGCATCGCTGCCCCGTAAGCGCCCAGCATGCCGACTTCGATCCAGTCGCCCGCCTTGATGTCGGCCGGGAGCATGAACGGGCCTTCCATGAAGTCCGCATCGTCGCAGGTCGGGCCGTAGAACGAGAACCCTTGCAGGTCGTCCGAACGCTTGCCGTCGCGCGCTATCGCCTTGACGGGGAAGCGCCAGGCAACGTGCGCGGCATCGTAGAGGGCGCCATAGGCACCGTCGTTGATGTAGAGCTCGTCGCCGCGACGCTTCTCGACCTTGACGATCAGCGAGTTGTACTCAGCCGACAGCGCACGGCCGGGTTCGCACCACAGTTCGGCGTTGTAGGCGATCGGCAGCGCCTCGAAGTGGCGGTGGATGATCGCGAAGTAGTCCTCGAGCGGCGGCGGCTCCATGCCCGGGTACGACGAGGGGAAGCCCCCGCCGACGTCGACCATGTCGATGACGACACCGGCGGCAGCAATTGCCGCACGCGCGCGCTCCAGCGCCTGCACGTAGGCGAAGGGCGTCATCGCCTGCGATCCGACGTGGAAGCATACGCCCAGCCAGTCCGCGACCTGGCGGGTGGCCTGCAGCAGTTCACCGGCGTCGGCGACGTCGATGCCGAACTTCGACGCGAGGCTCAGCTCGGAATACTCGGAAGAGACGCGCAGGCGCACGCACAGGCGCAGATCGCGCGCGGCGTTGCCTTCGGCGTCGGTCGTCGCGGAGACGATCTTCTCGACCTCTTCCAGCGTGTCGAGGCTGAAAGTGCGCACGCCATGCTCGAAATAGGCTTCGCGGATCGCGCTGGCCGTCTTGACCGGGTGCATGAAGCACAGGGTCGCTTGCGGCAGCGTCGCGCGCACCATGCGCACCTCGGTGATCGAGGCGACGTCATAGTGCGAAATGCCGTTGTCCCAGAGGATCTGGATGAGATCCGGCGAGGGATTCGCCTTTACCGCATAGAGCGACTTGCCCGGAAACTTCGTGGCGAAGAAACGAGCAGCCCTTGCCGCCGCGTGCGGGCGGTTGAGGATAACGGGTTCGTCGGGCGCCAGGGCGCGCGCTACAGCCGGTGCGTCAGGGAAAATGTGCAACTCAAGGGACCCCCAAACGGTGTGTTACGACAAGAGCTGCCTTGCGGTTTGGAAGTCCCCATGGGGCAGCGAGGGGCGGATATAGGGGTGGCGACATGAATCGCAAGTAAAAATCGGACCCCTTCACAAAAATGTCATACAGCGTCATGAAGCGTGGCGGGATCGACGCTGGACTACGTATTTTATCTATTATTTTCATCGTCTTGCAAGAAATCTCTCCTGCTATGCGATCCGTCACGCAAGCGCGTGCGTCACGGATCCGTCACGTGGGAAAACGGTCCGCAAGGCGCATCGCTCCCCGCGATTCGCGCTGGTGGGACTGGGCGGCAGTTTTGCGCGGCGGGCTGCCGAACCGGCGCGCCGGCTTCAGGCTTTTTCCGTAGATTCGTCGGCCGCCTCGTCGGCTTCCTCGCCAATGACGGCATCCACGGCCGACCCGGCGAGATCGAGCAGGACGACGAGGTTCTCGCGCAGGTTCTGCATCGTCACGCCGTGGTCGAGGATGACGTAGCGGGTCACGCCGAGCATCTTGGCGTCCTCGTCGTACCACATGGCGATCGAGGCGCGGTCGGTGTTGGCCTTGTTCAGCCGTGCGTAGTCGACGGTGTCGCAGTCGTAGCGCACCTGCATCATGACGCCGCTGCAACCCGAAGGCTCGCAGGCCGTCCCGACGAGCACATAGATGAGGCCATCGGCATCGACCGCGCGGAGGCTGACGTCCGCTTCGTCGCCATCGGCCCAGATGCGCTCTGCCTCGACCTTGTGGCCGGGAAGCGAGGCGACCACGGCCTTTAGGTCGTTGAGGTTGACCGACATCCGCAGCGCGCGGGCCTCGTAGACCTGGGCGGCGGCAGGCAGCGGCGCGAGCGCGCAGCCAAGGGTGGCCAGAACGGCCAGGACGATACGACGCATGAAACCCCCATTCGATTCGCAGTACGAGATGTATCGCAGCGGCGCGCCGGGGCAACTCCGTCGGGCGCGCCGGCCCGCGCTTCAGCTCAGGCGGCTGCGGAAATCCTCGTAGTCGAACTTGCGGACGCATTCGAGCGCGTCGGTTTCGGAGTCCCACAGCCAGATCGAGGGCAACGGCACGCCGTTGAACGTCGTCGTCTTGACCATCGAATAATGGCCCTGGTCGAGGAACGCGAAGCGCAGGCCCGGCTCGACGGGGGTGGGGAACCGATAGTCCCCGATGACGTCGCCGGCGAGGCATGAGGGACCGCCGAGACGCACTGCGCCGCCCTGCCCTTGCTCGACGAGGTCGTCGTCCTCGATCGTCAGTTCGCCCAGCATGGCCGGGCGATAGGGCGCCTCGATCACGTCTGGCATGTGGCAGGTGGCCGAGATGTCGACCACCGCGACGGGCATGCCGTTCCAGCCGAGATCCAGCACGGTGCCGACGAGGATGCCCGCGTCCAGCGCCACCGCCTCGCCGGGCTCGATGTAGATTTCGGCGCCGGTGTCCTCGGCCATGTCGCGCAGGAACTCGACGAGTTCGTCGCGCTGGTAGTCGGCGCGGGTGATGTGGTGGCCGCCGCCGAGGTTGATCCACTTGAGCTCGCCGAAGAAGGGTTCGAGATAGTCGAACACCTTGTCCCAGGTGCGGTGGAGCGGCTCGAAGTCCTGCTCGCACAAGTTGTGGAAGTGGATGCCGTCGATCATGCCGATGTGCTCTTCGGTCAGTTGGTCGATCGGGAAGCCGAGGCGCGAGTGCGGCGCGCTGGGATCGTACTTGGGCACCTCTCCCTCGGGGTGGAGCGGGTTGATGCGCAGGCCGATGTCGAAAGTCTCGCCGCGCGCGCGGGCAAGCTCGATGTGGGGCCAGAACCGCTCGACCTGCGCGGGCGAATTGAAGATGACGTGGTCGGAGAGGCGCAGGATCTCGTCCATGTCCTCTTCCTTGTAGGCCGCGCAGTAGGTCGCGATCTCACCGTCGTAGAACTCCGAGGCGAGGCGCGCTTCCCACAGGCCCGAAGTGCAGACGCCGTCAAGGTATTCGCCCACGATCGGCGCGGTCGACCACATGGAGAATGCCTTCAGGGCCGAGAGCACCTTGGCGCCCGAACGCTCGCCGATGTCGGCAAGGATCCGCAGGTTGTCGCGCAGCTTCGCCGCATCGACCACGAAGGCGGGGCTGTCGACGCGGCTGAGGTCGAACTTCGCGAAGGCGCCCGGATCGCCGGCTCTGGTTTCCATAGTCTCAGTCCCAACTCGGCGCGCGGGTCAACCCAGCGGGCCCTTGAAGATGAACCAGGCCCCCGCCCCGACGAGGCAGAACCCGACGATCTCGTTCCATCCCGGCTTCTGCCCGAACAGCGCCCAGGCCACCAGCACAAAGCCCAGCAGCGAGAACGCCTCCTGCATGACCTTGAGCTGGCCGAGCGAGTAGACCTGAGCCCCGATGCGGTTGGCGGGAACGGCGAGGCAGTATTCGAAGAAGGCGATCCCCCAGCTCATCGCCACCGCCACCCACAGCGCCTTGCCCGGCACCTTGAGGTGAAGATACCAGGCGGTGTTCATGAACAGGTTCGAGCCCGCCAGCAACGCCACCGGGGCAACGAAGGACCAGTTCATGCGGGGCCTCAGTCGACGCAGATCGCGCCCGTGGCCTTGCCGTCCTTGACCTCTGCGTAGCAACCGAACAGGTGGTCGTCGGCCTGGCACTGGCCGGTGACGGGCGTGGTCGCAGCCGTATCGCCGGCACTGCCGACGCACTTGCCCTGACACTGCGCACTGTCGGAGCACTGCTTGCCCGCATCGGCGAAGGCATGGACGCATTGCTCGGCCTGGATGCGACCGCGCCGCTGGATCGTGCCGCCGCCCGATGTGCAGGCCGCCTTGTCGGCCGCGCTCATGTCGCGCGAGAACGACTGGCCGCCCTCGGCCGCGGGCGCGGTTTCCGGCGCCGGAGCCTGAGGGGTGCAGGCGCCGAGCGCGAATGCGCCCAGCGCCAGAATCGCAAGATTGCGAAGCGCCCGCATCAGAACGGGAGCGGCTCGGCGAGTTCTTCCACGGTCCAGGGCAGGCCGTGCTTGTTCAGCATGTCCATGAACGGATCGGGATCGAACTGCTCCATGTTGAACACGCCCTCACCGCTCCATGCGCCGGTCAGCACCATGGCTGCGCCGATCATCGCGGGGACGCCGGTGGTGTAGCTGACGGCCTGGTTGCCGGTTTCCTCGTAGGCGTCCTCGTGGTCGCAGATGTTCTTGATGTAGAACGTCTTTTCGCCCGACCCGTCGAGTGCTTCGCCGGTGGCGATGTCGCCGATATTGGTCTTGCCCTTGGTCGTGGGACCGAGCGAGGCGGGCTCGGGCAGCACGGCTTTCAGGAACTGCAGCGGCACGATCTCGACACCGTTGTAGAGAACCGGGTCGATGCGGGTCATGCCCACGTTCTGCAGCACGGTGAGGTGCTGGATATAGGCGTCGCCGAAGGTCATCCAGAAGCGCGCGCGCTCCATCTCGGGGACGAAGCGGGCGAGGCTTTCCAGTTCCTCGTGGTACATCATGTACATGTTCTTCGGGCCGACGGCCTCGAAGTCGAAGCTGACCTTCTTGCCCATCGCCGGGGTCTCGACGAAGGCGCCGTTCTCCCAGTGGCGCGCGGGCGCGGTCACTTCGCGGATGTTGATCTCCGGGTTGAAGTTCGTAGCGAAGGCCTGGCCGTGGTCGCCGCCGTTGCAGTCGAGGATGTCGAGCGTGCGGATGGTCTTGAGCTTGTGCTTCTTGAGCCACATCGCGAAGACCGAGGTGACGCCGGGGTCGAAGCCCGAGCCGAGCAGCGCCATGAGGCCCGCGTCCTTGAAGCGCTCCTGGTAGGCCCACTGCCAGTGGTATTCGAACTTGGCCACGTCCTTGGGCTCGTAGTTCGCGGTGTCCATGTAGTGCGTGCCGGTCGCGAGGCAGGCGTCCATGATCGCGAGGTCCTGGTACGGCAGCGCGAGGTTGACCACGAGCTTGGGCCCGATCTCGCGGATCAGGGCGGAGGTCGCCGCCACGTCGTCGGCGTCGATGGCATAGGTGCCGATCGTCACGCCGGTGCGCGCCTTCACCGATTCGGCGATCGCCTCGCACTTGCTGACGGTGCGGCTGGCGAGATGGATGTCGCTGAAGATCTCGGGATTCATCGCCATCTTGTGGACCGCGACCGAGCCGACGCCGCCTGCGCCGATCACCAGAACCTTGCTCACCAACCTGTCTCCTTCGGGAGGGCAATAAAAGAAAGAGGGCCATATAGGGCCGCTGTGTGACAACTCAACTGCCGAGCGCAGGCCGCACCTAAACGAACATAGGCGACACCTGGGCGCACATGGGCATATCCCAGCGGCGGCACTGTCACAAACTGCCATCGCCGCGTCATCACGCGGTCACCGCACGGGGGCATTTGCGCCACAACTCCTACGAAGGAACCCGGCGCCCATGAACACGTCCCGCTCCCGCCTCATCGAAGGCGCCGTCGTCCGAGAAGAAAGCTCGCGCAAGGCCCGCCTGCTCGACAAGGCTTTCGCGATGGCCTTCCAGGGCCTCGTCTATGCGCAGATCTGGGAAGATCCGGTGGCCGACATGGAGGCCATGCAGATCCAGCCCGACAGCCGCATCATCACCATCGCCAGCGGCGGCTGCAATGCGCTCTCGTACCTGACGGCGAACCCCGCGCACATCACCGTGGTCGACCTCAACACGGCCCACATCGCGCTCAACGAACTCAAGCACGCCGCCGTGCGCCATCTCGACTACGCGGACCTTCGCCGCTTCGTGGCCGAGGCCGACCGGCCGGAGAACCTCGCCCTCTACCGCGACCGCCTCGCCCCGCACCTAAGCGATGCGACGCGCCGCTACTGGGAGGGCCGCGACCTCGTCGGTCGCCGCCGCATCGGCGCCTTCACGCGGGGCGTCTA
>DATKFS010000194.1:0-3595 GCA_035511275.1 Novosphingobium sp. | reverse complement strand
AACTCGGCTCCGCCTCCGGACAGCGCCCGGCAGGCCGCGTCCCATGGCAGCATTACCGCGCCGTGGCGGGCCGGATAGTCCCGCGCGGCGACGATGGTCGCCATGCCCGGCCAGTCGGGCAGTCCGCCCTCGCCCGCAAGCCACGCGGCCACGCCGTCGCGCGCCTGCGCTATCCGCGCGGCGTCGAGGCCCGCGACAGCGGAAGCGAAGATCGCCGCCGAAGCCTGGCCGATGGCGCAGGCCTGGCTGCGCACGCCCACGCGCTCCACCCGTCCGTCCGTGCCGGTCGCAAGGCCGATCGCGATCGTGCTGCCGCAGCTTCGGGACCGTGCTTCCGCGCGCAGCGGCAGATCCTCGGCAAGCGGGTATCGCGCCAGCTCTATCGCGAGACCGAGGACCTGGGCGGTGTAGAGCACGGCGGTCGCCACGGCGTTCAGCGTTCGTCCTGCGCGGCTTCGGCGGCGACGGCCTCGCGCCGACGTTCGGCGATGAGCTGGACGAGCGCTTCGCTGCTGGCGTTGACGAAGGGATAAGTGCGCGCGCCGGTGATCCATTCGGGACGTCCGCCCACGCCCCAGATGGTGTCATAGCCGAGCACCAGAACCGAGAAGGCCAGCACGATGATGATGACGCCCTTCACCGCGCCGAAACCGAAGCCCAGCACGCGGTCGATCGGGCCGAGCACCGAGGCGCGGCTCTTGGCGCCCGCCCACTTCGCCACCAGCTTCACCAGCGCGAAGGGTATCCCGAGGCACAGCGCGAAAGCCAGGACGGCCGCGCCGGAATCCGATCCAATGTGCGGCTCCAGCCATTCGGTCGCGGGGGTGTGCAGCATCCGGATCGCGAAGATCGCGAAGACCCAGGCGGCGAGCGCGAGGATTTCCTGCACGAAGCCGCGCATGAAGCCGGTAATGGCGCCCAGCCCGACGAAGAGCAGGACGGCGATGTCGAAACCAGTCATAGGCCGACCGGATTAGGCATCCGACAGGATGCGGTCAACGAGGTTGGGCAACATGCCCAATCCCGTGAACCGCAGGCCCTTCTCCGGCGGCGGCCCGCCCGATGGCCCGAAGGCGGTGCTGAAGCCCAGCTTCGCCGATTCGCGCTGGCGGATCGACCCATGCGCCACCGGCCGGACCTCTCCCGCCAGCGAGACTTCGCCGAACCACACCGCATCGGTCGGCAGGGGCTTGTCGCCGAGGGCCGAGATCAGCGCGGCGGCGACGGCGATGTCCGCTCCCGGATCGCTCAGCCGGTATCCCCCGGCGACGTTGAGATAGACCTCGCAGGCGGAGAAGTTGAGCCCGCACCGCGCCTCCAGCACCGCGAGCAGCATCGCCATCCGGCCCGAATCCCATCCCACGACCGCGCGGCGCGGCGTCGCCCCGCTCTGCAGCCGGACGATGAGCGCCTGGATTTCCACCAGCACGGGCCGGGTGCCTTCCATCGCCGGGAACACCGCGCTGCCCGCCATCGGCTCGTCCCGGCCCGAGAGGAATAGCATCGAGGGATTGCCCACTTCGGCAAGCCCGGCGCCCTCCATCGCGAAGACCCCGATCTCGTCCACCGGTCCGAAGCGGTTCTTGAGGCTGCGCAGGATGCGGTACTGGTGGCTGCGCTCCCCCTCGAACGCCATGACCACATCGACCATGTGCTCGAGCACGCGCGGACCGGCGATCGTGCCGTCCTTGGTGACGTGGCCGACGAGGACGAGGGTAACCCCGTTCTCCTTGGCGTAGCGGATCAGTTCGAAGGCGCAGCCGCGAACCTGGCTGACGGTGCCCGGCGCGCCCTCGATCTGGTCGGAGTGCATCGTCTGGATCGAATCGATCACCAGCAGCGCGGGCGGGTCCATCATCCCAAGCGTGGTGAGGATATCGCGCACCGAAGTCGCCGCGGCGAGCTGGATCGGCGCTTTCGAGAGGCCGAGCCGCTCGGCGCGCAGGCGCACCTGCCCCGCCGCCTCCTCGCCGCTGACGTAGACCGAAAGCCCGCCCGCATTGGCGACGTGCGCGGAAACCTGCAGCAGCAGAGTCGATTTGCCGATGCCCGGATCGCCGCCCATCAGGATCGCCGAGCCGGGCACGAACCCGCCGCCCAGCGCGCGGTCGAACTCGGCGATGCCGCTGGGGCGACGCCTGGGAATCTCTCCGGGCTGGTCGAGCGGGGTGAAGTGGATCGGCCGCCCGCCGGTGGAGAGGTCGTGCTTGGCGGAGAACACCGTCTGCGGCACGTCCTCCGCCAGCGTGTTCCACTCCCCGCAATCGGGGCACTGGCCTTGCCAGCGGGTGGAGACACCCCCGCAGGCCTGGCACACATATCGACGCTTGGGCTTTGCCATGGGCGATCGACTATAGGGAACGGAATGAGAACGCAATCGCCATTCGCGCAATCGCGGCAGCGGCGTTGCCATTGGCGCCGGTCTGCGCCAAGCTACGTAGATGCAGCATAAAGAACTGCGGATCGCGCTGGTCTGCTACGGGGGAGTCAGCCTCGCCGTCTACATGCACGGGGTGACCAAGGAGCTTTGGCGGGCCCTGCAGGCTAGCCGGGCGTTCGCTTCGGGCGAAGCGGCTCCGGCGGGGATTTCCGCCGTCTATCTCGACCTGCTGCGGCGACTGGAAAGCGGCGGCAACGTCCGGCTGCGCATCCTGACCGACATCGTCGCGGGGGCGAGCGCGGGCGGCATCAACTCGATCTTCCTCGCGCAGGCCATCCATTCCGGCCAGTCGCTGGAGCCGCTGACCGACCTGTGGCTGGAAACGGCCGACGTCGACATGCTGCTCGACCCCGAGGCGCGGCCCGGTTCGCGCGCGGCGAAGTTCTGGGCGAGCCCCCTCGTCACGTATCTGCTCCACCGCCCCGGCAACGCGGTGAGCGCCACCGTCGCGCCGGAAACGCGGGCGGAAGTGCGCGAGAAACTGTCGCGCCTGATCCGCTCGCGCTGGTTCGAGCCGCCGTTCAGCGGCATCGGCTTCTCGCGCCTGCTCTACCGGGCGCTGACGGCGATGGCCGAGGCGCCGGCGGGCAAGCCGCTGCTGCCGCCGGACCATCCGCTCGACCTCTTCGTCACGGCCACCGACTTCAAGGGCCATCTGGAGACGCTGCGCCTGCATTCGCCCGAACTGGTGCTGGAGAGCGAGCATCGCCTGACGATCGGGTTCCACGCCGCCACCGGACGGGAGGGCGGCGAGGCGCTGGCCGCGATTCCCGAGCTTGTGCTGGCCGCGCGCGCCTCCGCCAGCTTTCCCGGCGCCTTCCCGCCGCTGCGCGTCGAGGAGATCGACCGGCTGGTGACAGAGCAGGACACCACGTGGCCAGCGCGCGATGCGTTCCTCGCCCGCGTGATGCCCGAGCACGCCCGGCGCGGCGAACTCGACTCGGTGTCGCTGATCGACGGTTCGGTGCTGGTCAACGCCCCCTTCGCCGATGCCATGGCCGTACTGCGCGACCGTCCGGCGACGCGCGAGATCGACCGGCGCTTCGTCTACATCGACCCAACCCCCGACCACCTCGGCGCGGAGATGCGGCGTGATCCCGGGCTGCCGGGGTTCTTCTCGGTGATCTTCGGGTCCCTCTCCTCCATCCCGCGCGA
>DATKFS010000193.1:0-20502 GCA_035511275.1 Novosphingobium sp. | reverse complement strand
CTGCGCGAGGATACGCCGTTGACCGCGATGTCAGGTACGTCGGCAAAGGGAATCGGCATGGGTGGGGGCAGGCAGCCCCACTCGATCACGTTGGTGCGCAGGGCGATCCGCCATTCGCCGTCACGGCGCTCGAGCCGGTCGATGTAGCGCCCGCCGGCGATCCACAGACTCTCGTCGCGGTTGCGGCCGACGAACTGGTAGTAAGTCTCCGAATGCGCGGCATCGTCATCGAGATCGATCGTCGTCTGCAGCAGGGCGTGGTGCGTCACGATCTGTCCGGCCTCGTGCATCGGCACGGCCCAGTCCCAACAATCCGCCGCGCTGCCGACGAAGGGACCCGCCGCCATCTCGGCATCGTCCCAGAAGGCGGAAAGGTAGATATCGCGGTCGAAACGGTCCATCCCGCGCGAGAAGCGGGCCAGGCATTCCTGGATGTCCTGCTTGTCGAGCAGCGCGTCGATGCGCGCTTCACGGCGCGTGAGGCGGTCACTTGCCACGGTAGTTCACCTCCGAGATCGGCTTCCAGATCGGCGAGCCCCGGCTTTCGCGGGCGGAAGCGATGGTGCTGCCGTCCACATCGGTGATGCCGTATTCCTGGGCGAGTTCCGCCGTGACGTATTCGCCGCCGGAGCGCTTCATCACATCCGGATCGGCTGCCAGCGCGGCGATCACGCGGCCGGGATGCTCCACCGAACTTCCCTGCATCGAGGTGATCGACTTGGTCATCTTGTCCCCCATCCTGGCAAGGTTGTCCCTGGCCTTTTCCGTCAGCGTCAGCCCCTGCCACAAGGTGAGCGAGGCGACACCGTGGGGTTCCAGCTCGATCGCCATGTCGCGCGCCATGCGGTCCACAGCCGACTTGGACGTGCCGAAGATCACGCCATAGGTATAAGTCACTGCCGCGAAGCCAGAGATGGCGACGATCAGTCCCGACTTCTGCGGCGCCATCAACTTGGCCGCGTGCCACGCCGCAACGTAGTTGGACTTCACCCCCACATCCCACATCTCAAGGTTCGAGAGCGGCTTTTCCCAGAAGCCCTTGGGCTCCAGAAGATCGTCCGAAAGGGTGAAGGCGTTGTTGACGAGGATGTCGAGCCGGCCCGCTTCCGAGGCAATACGGGCGAACAGCGCTTCCACCGCCGCGTCGTCGCCATGGTCGCAGGCGACGGCGATGCCCTGGCCTCCGCTGGCCCTGCCCCGCTCGTCGCACTCGGCGGCGGTGCCGCCCACCGTGCCCGGCAGGTAGTAGTCCCCCTCGCGAACGGTGCGGCCGGTGACGTAGACGGTCGCGCCCTGCTCAGCGAGGACCAGCGCGATCCCCTTGCCGATGCCACGGCTGGCACCGGTGACCAGCGCCACCTTGCCGGCAAGCGGCGCGCTCATGCCTTGTCCCCGGCGAACCAGCGCTCGGAATAGTCCCCCTTGGCCCGGCCCGGGAAATGGTCGGCGGTGAAGGGATAACCCATCACGCCCTTCGACCAGTCGGCCGCCGCACCCCAGTCCTGCTCCCAGTCGTAGAGCATCACGCGATCGACGATGCGCCATTCGTCGCCACGCTTCTCGAAGCTGTCGAGATAGCGGCCGCCGATGCAGGTGTCGCGGTCGCCCTCGCCCATGTCGACCCGATGGTACGAGAACACATGCGTCTCGGCCCTGGCCACGGCGCCGTCCAATTCGATATGGGTCTGGCCCAGAAGGTGCTGGGTGTCCTTGATCGCATCGGCTCCGGGCACGACCCAGGCGAGATAGGTTTCGAAATCGCCGCCATGGACGCCATAATCGAATCGCGCCTCTGGCCACCAGCACGAGCGGATGAGATCGGCGCTGCGCCGATCCTCGCCGCGCGCCAGACGGGCGACGCACGAACGGATCGCCTCGCGGTCGACCACCTGCTGCAGAATCGGGTCCATCGTCCTCTCCATCGTCGGTTGCCCTTCAGGCAATCTCCACGTTGGCTATCCCACTTCGTACCGCCCTTGCTTGACATTTTCAGACGAAAGCCCGGCAGGCGCAAGGGCCGCCTCGCGCAATCGCCGGGGCGACATGCCGAAGGCGCGGACGCAGAAGCGCGTCATCACCGACTGCTCGGCGAAGTGGAGCTTGTCGGCGATCCAGGTGAAGCGGTGGCCGGTGCCGCGCACATAGTAGAGCAGCGCTTCGCGGCGCACCTCGTCCTTGATCTGCTGGAAGCTGGTGCCCTCCTCGCAGAGCCGCCGATGGAGCGTGCGGGTGTGGAGCCCAAGATCGCCCGCCACCTCGGCGTTGGAGCAGGCGCCCGCGTGAAGACCCCGCAGGATGGCACCGCGAACCGCAGCGTGGAGCGGAGGCGCCTGGCGGGTGAAGCGCTGCTCCACGGATGCGACCAGCCTCGCCTGCTCGCCGGGATCGGCGTCGATCACAGGGCTGGCGAGGTCGGCGTCAGACAGGATGATGCCGTCGTAGGGCTGGTCGAACAGCGGCTCGCAACCGAAGTGCGCGCGGTAAGTCGATAGCGGCGCGACCGGGTGGTGCCGGAACAGCACTTGGCGGGCCCGCGCGCGGCCGCCGGTCAGCGCCACCGCGCCGAGATGGCCAGCGAGGATGACGAGTTCGATCGCCTGGTCCTGCCGCTCGTAGCGATCGACGAGCAGTTCGTGCGAGAACAGGTGCTGCCGGCGTCCGGGGACGGCGCGGCGGGTGATGCGCGCAGCGCGGCTGTGGACATGCATGTGGCTCGTCGCGAAATCGAGCGCGGCGCCCAGTGTCCCGGAGTGGCGCATGACGGCGCCCAGAGGCCCGTGCATTCCCGTACCGGCCTGTCGGGCGGCCAGGCGCATCCCGAAATCCGGACAGGCGAGCGTCTCGGCGGCATCCGCCAGGACCGCGATGGTCTGGCGGTATGTCCCGTGCGCGGTTTCGCCGCCGGGACGCCAGGCGATCCCGGCAGCCGCCAGCAGCCGCGCGGGATCGCCGCCCAGTTCCCGACAAAGCGCAGCGAAGCCGCGCAGGAGATCGGCGTTGACGGTGTCGAAGGCGGTGTCGCCCTCCACCGGGCCGTCGATTTCGTGGGTCGAGTTCACGCGGTCCAGCATGCAGCCGTGCTCCCCAGCGTCAAGCGCGCGCCCGCAAACGCCGAAGGGCGGGCGTCCTTTCGGATGCCCGCCCTCCACCGGTGGCCTGGACCTCAGCGCGAGCCGAAGGCGTAGCGCACGTTGATGCCGAACTCGCGCGGAGCGGTGCTCGTCACGGCGGTGTAAGTGCTGGTGTAAGTCGTCGCCGCGAAGCCGGCGGCGGCGTTGCGGTAGGACGTGAACAGCGGATCGCTGCGGCTCAGCGTCTTGGTGGTGTCGAACAGGTTCTTGGCGAACAGCGAGACTTCCCACGCGCCCTTCGGGTCACGGATGCCCGTGTAGAAGTTGAACAGGCCGTAGGAACCGAGATCATCGTAGATGTTGTTCGGATCGGTCTGCGAGTTGCCCGAGAAGCTCATCAGTCCGCGGACATAGGCATCGACCTTGTCGCTGACGGCGAAGTTGTACTCGCTGGTGAGCGTCGCGCTGAACGGCGACTGGAACCCGGAACGCTGCGAAACGTCGCAGGCCGAGATGTTGTCGCTGCCCGTGGCCGCCTGCAGCTGAGCCAGGGTGGGCGCGCTGGTGTTGGCGTCGGGGATACCGTCACCGTTGAGGTCGTTGCACGGGATGGTGCCGTTCTTGATCTTGCCCATCGAGTAGCTGGCGACCGCGCTGACGCTCCAGCCCGGGATGATGTCGAAGGAGACGTCACCCTCGATGCCGTTCACCTCGACCGGCACGGCGCCGACGAAGTTGAACTGCGAGACGACCGGGTTCGCCGGATTGGTGTAGTCCACGAAGTACACGCCGCGTCCGCCGACGCGATACGGGTAGTTGTTGAACTTCTGGTGGTAGCCGGTGAGGTTCGCGCGCAGGCGTCCACCCATCAGCGTGCTCTTCAGGCCGATTTCATAGGACTTCGAGGTTTCGGCCGGCAGGTTGATGAAGCTGTCCTCGAGCTCCGACTTCTGCTGGCTGAAGTCGCCGACCACGTTGATGCCCGGGCGCCAGGAACTGCCAGTGCTTGCGTAGATCATGAGGTCCGGCGTGAAGTTGTGCTTCACCGAGGCCGAGTAGATCCACTTCTTCGCATCCTGTCCCTGCGTGTCGGTCAGGACGCCGTCGACGTAGAGTGCGTTCTCGGAATTGTACGAGATATGGCGCACGCCGCCCGCGATTTCGGTGCTGTCGCCGATGTGGGCGGTCAGGTTGCCGAAGAACGAGCGCTCGGTGCTGTCGCCGGTACGGCCCACCGCCGTCTGCACGACGCTGGCGATGGCGCCGGTGGTGGCGCTGGTGGGATAGCCGATGATCGTCGGGCGGGTCAGGTCGGTGGGCTGGCTGGTCTTGTAGTCGAAGTAGCCGACGACATAGTCGAAGATGTCGAAGATGCGCGCGTCGTTCTGCAGGCGGATTTCGTGCGAAGTCCACTTCGGGTGCGAATACGTGAGCTGGTTCACGTCGCCCGGGAAGAAGTTGCCGAAGTCCTGGTTCTCAGGCGCGCTGATCTTCTGGGTATTGTGCTGGCCCTGGTAGATCAGCACCTGACCCATCGCCGAGGCTTCCGCCCGCCAGTTGAAGATTTCGTAGACCTGATGGATCTCGCGAGCGCTTTCCTGGATCGAACGACGATCGGAAGTGTCGATATAGACCGGGCTGGCCGGTGCGCTCGGGTTGACCTCGCTGAACGACGCCACCTGGTCGTAGGTGAACGCGCGGCGGTCCATGTACTGGTACAGGCCTTCCAGCTTCAGCCAGTCCATCGGCTGAACGAGCGCGGAGACGCGGCCGCTCTTGGTGCGCGAGAAGGGATCGCGGCCGGCAGTGATCGGACGCACGCGGTCGCCCTCGTTCTCGTCCCAGACACCCGCCACGCGGATCGCCGCGATGCCCTCGATCACGGGCAGGTTCAGGCCGCCCTTGAAGTTGATCGTGCCGATGTCGTTGGCGGTCATGTCGGTGAAGCCGCCGATCTCATAGAGATTGGGCTTCTTCGCGCCGACGGTGATCGAGCCCGAAGGCGATGCACGGCCGCGCAGGGTGCCCTGGGGACCGCGCTGGACCTCGATCTGGCCGATGTCGTACATCTGCTGGAGGATGGCGCCGGACGTGATCGGGGCGTCGTTGAAGTAGAATTCGACGGTCGGGTTGCTGCCGCTTGCAGAGACGTCGAAGTTCACGCCGCGCAGGCGGGCGTTGCCGCCCACGCCGTTGGCCTCGGTGGTCAGCTGCAGGCCGGGGACGATGGTCGAGACTTCCTTGAAGTCACGCAGGTTGAGCTTGGCGACGTCGTCGGCGGTCACCGTGTCGATGACGGCGGGAACGTCCTGCACCGCTTCGTCGCGGCGACGGGCCTGGACGATGATGACGTTGCCGGGTGCGGCCTCTTCTTCTGCAGCGGGAGCCGTGTCCTGCGCGAAGGCAGGTGCCGAAAGGCCGGCCAGGCTGGCCGAACACAGCAGTACAGACGAAAATAGCCTCATAACATCTCTTCCCTAATCATTGGTCTTACCGTTCTGATCGACGAGCCTCCGACGACGGGACTTTTGGTCCATGCCATCGGTCACCTGAGGACCACGGATTTCCCGCCGTGCAGCGGGACGAGCGTCGTTCGGATGCACCTTCGTGCCGACACCTGTCCGGCCAATTGTCATCCGGTTCACCGGGAGCAATCGACGGGCGGAACATACGGGGCGCAGCGCGGGGAATGAAGCGCCGGAAGCCAACATCTCTGTGGCGATCAATCGGTAAGAGCGCCTACGCCCCTGCGATCTATGGCTTATTCCGCCAATGGCCGGTTGGGAGAGATGGCGGCTGTGACACTTTGCCATCTCCTAGGAATATAAGGATTTTTCCGGATACCTAAGCTTTGTCGACAGGGAAACGGCTCAGCTCATATTGGTTTTACCAAATGTTGTCGCACCAAAGACCTATCAAGCTGGGGGAATTGGGCTTCCTGTCGTGCCTTCGCGCGTCAGGCCCATCGAATGTCCCCTCGCATCGAATCAGTTATCGGACCGGATGACCATCCCGGGTGAAAAACAGCACCTGTATCATCGGTAAAGGCTAGCCCATGACACTTTGCCGGCGGTGAAGTGTCATTGCTGACAAAGCGCATCACCCACGGAATAGGGGGATTCTCACGATTCCGTTTATGTGCTCTATTTCCTCTCGCTATGTTCCTTGACACGCCTCCCATTCCGCAGCGCGGCCAGGCCGGCGACATGGCCGAGCTGCTCGACCGCGTCGCCAGGACCAGCACCCGCCCGCGCTACGCCTTCATGGTGCTCAGCCTGATCGCCGAGATCGCGCGGCCTGACGGCAGTGCGGGCCCTTTCATCATGCACGATGGGCGCGCGACGCTGCTGCGGGACTGGCTTTGCGATGCCCTGGCTCCGATGGGGGCGCGCGATTCCAAGCGGCTGATGCTGGCCGACAAGGTGCGTGCGCAAGTGCTGGTATCCGACGATGCTCCTGCCGAGCCCAAGGCGCTGGAAGCCGCGATTGCCGCTGAGGTCCACGAACGGATCCGCAAGTCGGGGAAGACGAACCTCAGCCGCGCCGTATCGGAACTGGTCAAGGCGGGGCTGATCCGCCGGCATTATCAAGGGTTTAGGGTGGACCATCACAACCGGGGCGCGGGCCGGCACGTCGTCTATGCGCTCGTCGGGGGTGCCAGTTGCCTCATGGGCCGGTCGGCCCTTGCTGCCCCTTCCCCGTCGGGGGTGGGGGAGCTGAGGCAGGGCGAACTGCGCCTGAACTGAGCACAATTCGCGTCAGAAGCGGCCGCCATCCACGCAAATCCGCTGGCCGGAGACGAACGCGGACTCGTCCGAGGCGAGGAATATCGCCGCCCCGAGGCAGTCCTTGTTGCTACCTAGACGGCCCAAAGAGGTACGTTCGAGCAACCCGGCCTTGCGCACGGCCACCTCCAGCTCCTCGAAGTTGCCCGCCGTCGCGACCAGCCCCGGTTGCAGCGCGTTGGCGCGGATTCCGCGCGGCCCCCATTCGCGCGCCATGTAGCGCGTCAGCCACCAGAGCCCGGCCTTGCCGAGGCCATAGGCGTCGAAGCCCGGCTCGGGAGCGTCGCCCGTGGAGGAGGTGACCGCGATCACACTGCCGCCGCCATTGTCCATCATCCGCGGGGCGAGGTGGCGCATGAGGCGCAGGGGGCCCCAGACGATCGTCTGGAACCAGGTCTGCCAGTCCTCGTCGCTCGTCGTCAGCAGGTCGCCGAGCCTGGGGTTCGAAGGCTGGCTCGACAGCAGCACGCCATCGATGCCGCCGAAGGCATCCCAGGCGGCCGAGGCGAGATGGTCGATCTGCGCCGCGTCGTTGAGATCGGCGGCGATGGCGACGGCGGTGCCGGGAGCTTGCGCCGCCACGTCGTCGATGCGGCCCTGCCCCCGCGAGGTCAGGACCACCCGCGCGCCCTCTTCGAGGTAAGCCCTCGCCACCGCCGAGCCGAGGTTGCCCCCTGCCCCGGTCACCAGAATGCGCTTGCCCGCCAGTCGTCCCACGCCCGTCTCCCATCCTCGCCGTCCCGTTGCGGCAAGGGTATGGCGACCGGGACGGCGTGTCAGCACGGTGCGGCGCGATCGGGCGCCGGCTGCGCCCACGGTCAAGCCACCGCGCGCGACGGACCTAGCGCGCGATCGCGACGGCCGCGCCGGACGGCACGCCGCCGCCCATGGCCCGGACCAGTTCGACGTTCGCCTGCATCCGCTGGGTCTGCACCGAGATATAGGCGCGCTGCGCGTCCAGCGCGTCGGTCTGCGCGGTGACGACGTCGAGGTAGCCCGAAGCCCCGTCCCGGTAGCGCGACATGGCGATGTCGCTGGTACGCTGCGCGGCGTCCGCGGCCTCGCGCTGCGCCACCGCCGCGTCCGACAGGTTCCGGATCGCCGAGATCGAATCCTCGACCTGGCGGAATGCCGCCAGCACCGTGCCGCGATAGCCGGCGGCCACTTCCTCGTACTCCGCGCGCGAGATCTTCACTTGCGCGGTCCGGCGCCCCCCGTCGAACACGGTCAGCAGGCTGGTCAGCGGGCCGAGCGACCAGAACGTGTTGGGCGTGGTCAGCAGGTCGCCCCCCGTGGTTTCCCAGCCGCCCGCCGCGCCGAGCGTGAGCGAGGGGAAGAACGCCGCGCGCGCCACGCCGATGCGTGCATTGGCGGCGAAGACCCGGCGCTCGGCGGCGGCGATGTCGGGGCGGCGCTGGAGCAGTTCGGACGGCGTCGTCACCGGAGCCGGCGGCGGGTCGAGCGGGCGGACGTTCGCGGGCAGCGTGAAGTCGGAGGCCAGTTCGCCGACCAGCGCGGCGATCTCGTGCTCGGTCGCCGCGCGCTGGTTGGCGACGGTCGCGACCTGCGCCCGCGCGTTGCCGAGCACCGTGCGCGCGCGGTTGACGTCGATGCCCGACGCGATCCCGCCGCTGCGGCGCTTCGCGGTCAGGTCGTAGGCGCGCGAAAAGGTCGCGACCGAACGGTCGAGCAACTGCGCCTGCGCATCGAGGCCGCGCAACCGGAAATAGGCGTCGGCGACCGAGGCCTGAAGGCTGAGCCGGGCGGACGCGAGGTCGGCCTCGCTCGCCTGCGCTTCCGCTCTCGACGCCCTCACCTGGTTGCGGATGCGCCCCCAGAGATCGAGTTCGTAGGCGACCGAGCCGCCCACCACATAGTCGTCGTATTCCCGCGCCGTGCCGGTGGAGAGCGGGCGGCCGCGCGACAGGCGTTCGCGCGATGCGTCCCCGCTGATGCCCGCCTGCGGATAGAGGTCGGCCTCGTTGACGCGCGCGGCGGCCCGCGCGGCGTCATAGCGGGCCAGCGCGGCGGCGAGCGTCGGGCTGGCGGCAGCGGCGCGCTGCTCCAGATCGGACAGGACGGGATCGTCGAAGGCATCCCACCAGGCCCCGCGCGCTTCCGCGTCAAGCGGCGTGGCGCCGGTCCAGCCGGCCACTTCCTTGAACTGCGCAGGGACGGCCGTCTGCGGAGGCTGGTAATCGGGCGCCATCGAGCAGGCGCCCAGCGCCAGCGCCGCCGCCGATGCCGACGACCATGCGGCGAGCAGGCGCCTAGCCATTGGGCTTGGCCCCCTTGTCGGGCACCGCGACCTGCACGCGGTCGCCGGTGCGGATCGAATCCGGCGGGGAATCGATGACCTTGTCGGTGGGCTTCACGCCGACCGAGACGAGCACGGTCTTGCCCTCGTCGCGCGCGATGGTGATCCGCCGCAGGGTGACGCGCCCGTCGCTGCCGAGCAGGGCCACGCTCGGCCCATCCTCGGCCGGAAGCACCGCGCTGCCCGGAAGACGCAGGCCGCCCCCTGCCCCGTCGATCGGGAAATGGACGTGGGCGTAGGCGCCGGGCTTCAGCGCCCCCTCCCCGTTGTCGGCCTGGAGTTCGATCAGCATCGCGCCGGACTGCGCGTCGACCGAGTTGGCGCTGCGCGTCAGCGTGGCGGCGAACTCGCGGCCGGGGAATTCGGGGAGGCTGAGCCGCGCCTGCATCCCGGCGCGGATCTGCGAGGAATAGACCTGCGGGACCCGCACGTAGATGCGCATCCGGTGGACGTCCGAGACGGTGAACAGCGGCTGCGTCGCCGCGTTGCCCGCCACCACCAGCGCGCCGATCTGCGCCGAACGGCTCGTCACGACGCCGCTGAACGGAGCGGTGAGCCGCGTGAAGCCCTGCTTGGCGTTCAGCTCGCGCACGCTGGCGAGCGAGGCGTTGGCCAGCGCGGTCTTGGCGGCGAGGTCTCCCGCCTTCTCGTCGGCTTCCTGCTGCGAGACGGCGTCCTGCGCCAGCATCGCGTTCCAGCGCTTCGAGGTCGTGGCCGCCAGCCGCTGGTTGGCCAGCGCGGTCTGGTAGTCGGCGCGGGCCTGGGCGAGCTGCTGGTCGATCTCGGGAGCGTCGAGCACCGCGAGCGTCTGGCCCGCGCTGACATGGTCGCCGATGTCGGCCAGCCAGCGGCTGACGTAACCGTTGGTCCGCGCGTTGATCGCGGCGCTGTTGTACGCCTGGATGGTGCCGGGCAGGACGAGCCCTTCCCCGCCCTCGGCCGTGGCCGGGGATACCACCGTGACGGTGGGCACGGCGGCGCGTTCGGCCACTTCCTCCAGTTCGCTGGTGGCGCTGATCCGGCTGGCGATGCCGACGCCGACGAGCACGACGGCGGCAATGGCGGCGCCGATGCCGACGCGCTTCAGGGTGCGGCTGTCGGGACCGGTCGGCTGGTCGGCGGCGGCGGGGGTCTGGGGTTCAAGCATGGCTGGGCTGCATTTCCACAGGAGAGGTCGTACCGCCGCCATGGCTGCGGCGGCGATGGACGAAGCTGAACACGGTAGGCACGAAGAACAAGGTGGCGATCGTCGCGCAGACGAGGCCGCCGATCACGGCGCGGCCGAGCGGGGCGTTCTGCTCACCCCCCTCGCCCAGCCCGAAGGCCATCGGCGCCATGCCGATGATCATGGCGAGCGCGGTCATCAGCACCGGGCGGAAGCGGACGAGGCCCGCCTGCATGGCCGCCTCGAACGCGTCGCCGGTCTCCACCAGTTTTTCGCGCGCGAAGCTGACGACGAGGATCGAGTTCGCCGTCGCCACGCCCATGCACATGATCGCGCCCGTCAGCGCGGGCACCGACAGCGTGGTCCCGGTGGCGAACAGCATCCAGACGATGCCGGCCAGCGCGGCGGGCAGCGCGGTGATGATGACGAAGGGGTCGACCCAGCTCTGGAAGTTCACCACGATCAGCAGGTAGATCAGGAAGATCGCCCCCAGCAGCCCGAAGCCGAGCCCGGAGAAGGCGGTGTTCATGGTCTGGAACTGGCCGCGGATCGTCACCGTCGCGCCCTTCGGCTGTTCGCTTTCGAGCGACTGGATCGCCTTCTCGACCGCGCTGGCGACGCTGCCGAGGTCGCGGCCCTGCGTGGTCGCGTAGATGTCGATCACCGGCTGGATGTTGTAGTGCGAGACGATCGGCGTCGTGCTCGACCGGGTCAGCGAGGCCAGCGCGCCGAGCGGCTGCGTGGGGATGCCCGCCGCGCCCGAGACCGGGATGTCCGAAAGCGCGTTCATCGAACCCACCTCGTACTCCGGCGCCTGAGCCACGACGGGGTAGGACACCCCGTTCTCCGGATTGACGAAGAACACCGGCGCGGTCTGCGACGTGCCCGCGAGCGAGCTGGCAAGGCTGGTCGTCACGTCACGCTCGCTCAGGCCGTACTGGCCGATGCGCGAACGGTCGACCTCGACGCTGAGCTGCGGGGCATGGGCGGGCTGCTGGAGGCGCAGGTCGGCAAGGCCGGGAATGCGCGCCAGCTTCGCCATCAGCTTGTGCGCATACTCGCGCGAGGCGGCGACGTCCCTGCCCGCCACCTGCACGTCGATCGGCGAGGGCGAGCCGAAGTTCAGGATCTGGCTGGTGATGTCGGCGGGCAGGAACGCGAAGCTCGCCCCCGGAAACCGCCGCGGCAGTTGCTCGCGCAGGGCATTCACGAAGCCCTCGGTCGGCTCGTGCCCCTCCTTGAGGGTGATGAGCACGTCGCCGTCCTGCGGGCCGATGGTGCCGCTGTTGCTGTAGATCGTGTTGATCGCGCTCACCGGCAGGCCGATGTTGTCGGTGATCGATTCAAGCTGCGCGGCGGGGATGATCTTGCGCAGTTCCTCGCTGATCTCCTCGAACCGCGCCGCCGAGGTCTCGATCCGGGTGCCGGCGGGCAGGCGCACGTGCATCGCGATCTGGCCGGAATCGACTGTGGGGAAGAAGTTGCTCCCCAGGAACGGCAGCAAGCCGAACGACACCACGACGACCGCCATGAAGCCGAGCATGAAGCCCCGGCGCGCGTTCAGGGCCCGCTGCAACATGCCGATATACCCGGCGCGCAGCTTCTCGAACCGCGCCTCGAAGCCGCGCTGGAAGCGGACGAAGACGTTCTTCGAACCCGGCGTCCCGGCATTGTGGCTGTTCTCGCCATGGGGCTGGTGGGGTTTCAGCAGGTACATCGCCATGGTCGGCACCAGCGTGCGCGACAGGATGAACGAGGCGATCATGGCGAAGACCACCGACAGCGCCATCGGCACGAAGAGATAGCCCGCGACGCCCGGCAGGAAGAACATCGGCACGAACACGATGCAGATGCACAGCAGCGAGACGAACGCCGGCGTCACGATCTGCGCCGCGCCGTCGAGGATCGCCTCGACCACGCCCTTGCCCTGCTCGAGATGCCAGTTGATGTTCTCGATGGTCACCGTCGCGTCGTCGACGAGGATGCCGACCGCGAGCGCGAGCCCGCCCAGCGTCATCACGTTGAGGGTCTGCCCGAACAGCGCCAGCGCGGCGATCGCGGCCAGCACCGCCAGCGGGATCGACAGCGCGATGATCACCGTCGAGCGCCACGAGCCGAGGAACAGCAGGATCATCAGCGAGGTCAGCGCCGCCGCGATCGCGCCTTCGTGGATGACGCCGCTCACCGCCGCCTTCACGAACAGCGACTGGTCGCCCACCATCAGCACCCTCAGCGATTCGGGCAGTGTCTTCTGGATGTCCGGCAGCTTCGCCTTGACCCCTTCAACCACCGCCAGCGTCGAGGCGGCACCGTTCTTGAACACCGTCAGCAGCACCGAACGGCCGCCATCCACGTGCACCACGTTCTGCTGCTGCGCGCTGCCGTCGCGCACGTAGGCCACGTCGCGCATGTAGATGGTGGCGCCGTTGACCACCTTCACCGGCAGCTCGTTGAGCGCCTCGATCGAGCTGGGCGAGTTGTTCAGGCGCACGCTGTACTGGGTCGCGCCGATCTTGACGAAGCCTGCGGGATTGATCTGGTTCTGCGCCGCAATGGCGTTGCCGACGTCCTGGGCCGAAAGCCCCCTCGCCTGCAGCGCCTGCGGGTTGAGGTCGATCTGCACCTGCCGCTGCCGTCCGCCCGAGGGATAGGGCATGGCAAGGCCCGGCACGGTCACGAGGTTCGGGCGCACCTGGTTCTGGCCGATGTCGAAGAGCTGCTGCTCCGACAGTCCCTTGCCCGACATCGCGAGCTGCAGGATCGGCACGGTCGAGGCGGAATAGTTGATGATGACCGGCGGTGAGGAACCGGGCGGAAGCTGGCGCAGGATCGTCTGCGAGATCGAGGTGACCTGCGCGGTCGCTGTGCGGATGTCGACGCCGGGCTGGAAGTAGATCTTCACCACGCCGATGCCCTGGTAGGACTGGCTTTCGATGTGCTCGATGTCGTTGACCGTCGTCGTCAGCACGCGCTCGAACGGCGTCACCATGCGGTCGGTCATTTCCTGCGGCGGCTGGCCCGCATAGGACCAGGCGACGGCGATCACCGGGACCTTGATCTCGGGGAAGATGTCGACCGGGGAGCGCAGCGCCGCCAGAATGCCGCCCACGGCAATCAGGATGGCCATGACGATGAACGTCAGCGGGCGGTTGAGGGCGACTTTGACGATACCGATCATCGACTTCTCCGTTCGCCGCACCGACACGGACCTGACCGTGTCATGCAGAGCCTCGACATCATCCGCTCTTGTGATTGGCGCCGCCCCGCAGGATCCGGACGCATCCCGTCCGGGTTCGCTGACGGAACGGCCCGGTCGCCGCTGTTCGATGGAATCGGTCTGGCCGGTCGCGCCACGGGGAGAACGCCCCGCAATTCGCCGATGCTCGCTTCAATCTTTTCTGTCCAATATATAAACGAACGGTATTGATATGTAGAACCACTCGATAAACCGCCTGCGAGCCGTCATGGAACTGCGACACCTGCGCTACTTCACCTGCGTTGCCGAGGAACTGCACTTCGGCAATGCCGCGCAGCGCCTCGGCATCTCTCAGCCCCCCCTCTCCCAGCAGATCCGCGCGCTGGAGGAGGAACTGGGCGTCCGGCTGTTCGAGCGCACCAGTCGGCGCGTCCAGTTGACCGAAGCCGGGCGCCAGTTCCTGCCCCAGGCGCAGGAGACCCTGGCGCAGGCCGAACGCGCCGCGCGCGTCGCCCGCCTCGCCCACGATGGCGAGATCGGTCGCCTCAGCCTTGGCCTTTCGCCCTCGGTGCCGTTCATCGCGAGCGTGATGGACACGCTGGCGCGCTACCGGCGTTCGTTTCCCCAGATCAGCGTCGAGCTCAACGAGCTACCCCGCGACGAGCAGATCGCCGGCGTCGAGCGGCGCACGCTGGACATCGGTATCGTCCGCGCGTTCTCCGCGCTGGAACTGCCACCGCAGATGGAGGCGCTTCACCTGCAGCGCGAAGGCATGGTGCTGGCGATGCGGCGCGACCACCGTCTCGCCAATTTCGGCCGGGCGCTCTATCTGGCCGACATCGAGGACGAGCCGCTGATCCTGTTCGGATCGATGAACGGCGCGGGCTTCAACGAGATGCTCATGGCCCATTGCGAAATCCTCGGATTCCGCCCGAAAGTGACGCTGGAGGCCGGAAGTTTCGGCACTCTCGTCGGCCTGACGGCGGCGGGTCTGGGCGTCACGATCATGTCGCGCTCGCTCGCGCGGCTCAACGTCGACACGCTCGTATTCCGGCACATAGACATGCCGTTTTCCAGCCAGTTGCTGATGTTCCACCTGCGCGACGCTTCGCCCGCGACGCTCAATTTCCGCAAGCTGATCGACCAGCGGGGGAAATGACGTCCGCCCTGCCCCGGCCGTTCGAAAACGGCTCGGACATCATCGGTTATTCGCCGTCCGGATTGGCCCTGCGCTTGACGTAGCTGACCACGAACGAGTCCCAAACCCGCAGCCACTCCGCTTCGCCGCGCTTCCGGCTGATTCCGGGGAACCCTGCCCTGAACGCGTCGGCCATCTGGTCCACCGACCAGGGATGGCCCTTGTCCACCCCGATCTTCCGGAACGCGGCCTCGCGTGTCCCGAAGCTGAGGCTGCCGCTGGGAAACGCGACCATCGGTTCGGCGCTCGCCGATGCTGTGGCTTCCCGTCCGGCGGCGACCGTCTTGGCAGGGACCGATGATCTCGGTGCCGTTTCCGGAGCAGGCGCGCCCAGCAGCCGCAAGTGCGGCCCCACCAGCTTGCGCTCGAGCGGCGCCGGCGAAGGGTTGAGCACGACCTTGCGTCCCGACAGGTCGACGTTGGCATTCGGATACACCGCCGAGACCAGTTGCATCGTCTCGCGCACAGTCTGGCGGAAGCGCTTGCTGTCGGCCTCATTGCCGAGATGGCGGGCCAACTGATCCCAGGAAATGGTCTGCCCCTTCCCGCTGCTGATGCGCGGCAGGCGATAGGCAAGATAGGTATAGAGGTCGAGCGCGGTGGGCGTGCCCTTGAGTTCGCGGATGGCCACCTCGTTCAGCGGCACCGCGTGTTCGATCAGGTGGCTGTAGAACACCTCCGACATGCGGATCTCGCGCGCGAAGGCCCCGTTCTTCTCGAGCGACCCGGCATATTCGTTGGAGATCTTCACATCGCGCACGGCGAAGGCATTGTCGTCCGCCTCGGTGCCGTCCCAGCGGATCTGCCATTCGCACGCCAGCAACCGGTCCACCTGCTCGCGCATCCGGTTGGCGGTGCCTCGCGGCCCGTAGGAGACCGTCTGGTAGCCCAGCCGTCGCATCCACTCGGTGAAGTTGCGCCCCAGATAGACATCGCGCGACCGCTTGGTCACCGCCTGCGACAGCAGATAGATCAGCGCGACCCGGGGATAGGCCCCATAAGGAACGCCAAGGCTCTTGAGCACGGGCTTGCCATCGACTGTCTGCAGCACCGGCCGAGGATTGATCGCCAGCGCATACTTCCCGTCCTCGCGCAGGATCGGCTGGGTATCGTCCTTGGGCCGCTTGGTCGGCAGCGACATGGCACAGAGCGCGGAGTGCAGGAAGGCCGGCACCGGCTCTTCGTCCTGAACGCGCAGGAACGCATCCATGGTGATCTGCGATCCGGCATGGCGGGCAAGCGAACGAACCTGTTCCTCGCCGCCGTCAAGCATGGCGAGAGCATACTGGTGTCCGATCGGCTTGTTGCTATCTCCGTTCATTCCGCCCTGCCTTGCCCCGACTCATGGGGCCGTCATCTGCGGTTTAGACAACAGGTTTGGTCGCCTTTGGCAAGGGCGTTGGCAGTTTCGGCGCGTTTCAACGGGCAAAACCTACAAATCGACCGATGATCTGGGAGCCGTTCGGGAGATGCCGTTGGTTTCCCCGTGCTTTTTCCAGAATAGCCGATTCGCGAATCGGATTTTGATTAGGGATTCTAGTATTAGGTATGCGCTCTCAGATCATCGGTGCCCAGCGCTCCGAGATCATCGGGAAAACGCACTGCGATCATCGGCCTGCACCGAGATCATCGGCCAACGCTCCACCGGGCGATCGCGCGGGCTCCCTGGCGGCGCCGTCCAAGCCCTGGCGAGCGGCATCCCCTTGCAACCGCTCCCAGATCATCGGTCACTGTAGCCCGCGAACGACCCCACCGCCCTGCCAACGGCTCGGAGATCATCGGCGCATTTGTAACACTGGTGGACGATCGTTGCCCGAAACCTCCAACGCGGGTAGGGTCGAGGCTCAATCCTACAAGACTGGTATTCATGGCGACCCATCCTGCATCTGATGCCCGCTCCGACAATCCCGGCGACGAACTGCTCGAGGATACCCTCGACCTGCTGCATCGCAAGGCCCTCACCATCCTCAAGCGCATCCGCGACGGCGCGCTCGATCCCGAGACGGGGCACAAGGTCGGGCCCTCGTTCTCGATCTCGAAGGCCGCCTCCCTGGTGGGACGGACTGCATCGGCGATTCGCGAGGCGGAAAAGGACGGCCGCCTGCCCGAGCGCGATCGCACCGCATCCGGCCACCGCGTGCAGTATTCGCTCGAGGAGCTCGACCACATGCGCGCCGTCTTTGGGACTCGCCCGTGGCGCGCGCCGGACGACGTGCCGGCGATCATCTCCATCTCGAACTTCAAGGGCGGCGTCGGCAAGTCGACGCTGGCGCTTCACCTGTCGCAGCACTTCGCGATCCGGGGCTACCGTGTCCTGTTCATCGACTGCGACAGCCAGGCCAGCTCAACGATGATGTTCGGCTATCGCCCGGACGTCGACCTTGGCGAAGACGACACTCTCTATGGGCACTTCCACAATCCGGAACTGCTCGGCGTCCGGTCGATCATCCGCAAGACCCATTTCCACGGGCTCGACCTGATCCCGGCCAACCTGAAGCTGTACAATCTCGAATACGAGATCGCGGGCTACCTTGCCCAAAACCAGAGCTTCGACGTCATCGACCTGATCGCCCAGGCCATCGACAGCGTCGTCGACGACTACGACATCGTCATCATGGATCCGCCGCCGGCGCTCGGCATGGTGTCGATGGCGGTCCTCCAGGCCGCCAATGCCATGGTGATCCCGGCGCCGCCGAGCGTGATCGACTTCGCCTCGACGGTCTCCTTCATCGACATGGCTCGCACCACGATGAAGCAGCTCGAGCAGCTCGGCGGACGGATCAAGCCGGCCTACAATTTCATCCGCCTCGTCGGCAGCCGCGTCGATGACAGCAAGTCGATGCATCGCGAGATCCTCTCGATGATGCGGCAGGTCTTCGGCGGTTCGATGATCAATTCCGTGCTCAAGGTCAGCGCCGAGATCGACAATGCAAGCTCGCGCATGAAGACGGTCTACGAGCTCGACAGGCCGGTCACTTCGCACGAGGTGCACAACCGCTGCATGCGTTTCCTCGGGGATGTGTGCCACGATATCGAGCAGGATGTACTGCGTACATGGGCAAGCCGGGCGGGGCATCTGGACTGATGTTGCCACGTGGCAATTGACAAGAGAAATACGGTTTTTCAGGCATTTGATAGTTTTTGAGTGCTGGTTTGAATGATGCGAGGGAAGCTCCTGCAGAGCGGTTGCCACGTGGCAACAGGCAGCCTGCGGGAGGCGTTTTCCAGGAAGGTAGATGGAAATGAGCAAGGGTAATCGCGGCTTCGGAAGCAGTCTCACGGAAGGGCTGGACGATGCGGAACTGGATGCATCCGCTCCTTCCGAGAGCATCATGGCGAGCCGCAGCCAGACCCTCGCAAGGCTGGCTGCGGGCAAGGTCGTCACCGACCGGACTGAGTGGGTGGACCCCGCCCGGTGCCGGCCCTGGCGTCTTCACAACCGCGACCTCGATCACCTCGACGAAGACTCGTGCCGTGACCTGATCGATGCCTTCCTCTCGGCGAAGAAGCAGCGCATCCCCGCGATCGTCCGCCGCCTGCAGAACGATCCCGACCACGACTTCGAGATCATCGCCGGCGTGCGTCGGTGGTGGACCGTCCAATGGCTGCGCGCGCATCACCACCCCGACTTCGAATACCTGGTCACCATCCAGCACGTCTCCGACGAAGAGGCGTTCCGGGTCTCGGACATCGAGAACCGTTCGCGCAAGGACATCTCCGATTGGGAGAGGGCGAAGGAGTACATGCGTGCGCTCAACGAGTTCTACGACGGCTCGCAGAGCGAGATGGCGGAGCATCTCAAGATCTCGCGCTCGTGGCTCAGCCGTCTGCTCGACGTGGCGCGCCTGCCCGCCGAGATCGTGGACGCCTTCGCGGACACCCACGAGATCACGGTGCGCGTCGCGCGCGACATCAAGCCGCTGGCCGGCGATCCCCGCGCGCTCGCATTGATGGCGCAGGAGGCGAGGGCGATCGGCGGCGAACGTGCGGACCTCGGTACGCGCCTCAGCGGGCCCGAGGTCGCGCGGCGACTGGTCAAGGCGACCGCGACCAAGGCGAAGGACAGCGCTGGCGAACTTGTCGTGAACGGGGGCAACGGGAAGCCCATGCTGAAGTACAGCCGCTCGGCGCGCAGCGGGTTGACGCTGCGCATCTTGCCAAAGTCCGGCGCCACTGCGGAGGAAGTGCTGGGCGCGATCCGCAAATTGATGAGTGAGTGAAGGTCGCCGAGGTTGGCGGCCGAGTTTTGGCTCCGTCGCCGCCTCGAATTGCCCAGAACGTGGAAAAATGCCCTCAGGGCGCGTTTCAGCGAGAATAAGGCTATTTGGTCTCTAGGGTATGTGAGCGGAGATATGTGCGCTCTAAGGGTCGTTTTTGGGCACTTTTGAAAAGCGTTTAATTTCAAACAAATGAACGAGAAGCCCCTGAGAAGTGGCTCATTTCGGCCATTTTCAGGGTTTGAAGGTCATTCTTCGGCCCCGTCTGTCTGAGCGGAATGGCGAGCGAGCAGGTCGTCGAGGCGGGCCATGGACGAGCCGAATTCGTCCAGCGCATCGGTCGAGAAAGCCCCTTCGCCCAGACGTTCGGAAGCGGCCCGGTCTCCGATCCGGCCCGGCGTGACGGCGTACAGGTGCGAACCGGCGATCGTCCTGCGTTCGATCAGGCCTTCGCCGTCCAGTGCGGCAAGGATTCCGCGAATGCCGAGCCGGGTCACGCCCAGCACCGTTTCCATCTGGGCGGATCGCATGGGGCCGAAGCCGGCGAGCAGTTCGAACAGTTCGGGCGCGCGGGACGTCTTGCGTCTTCCGGGTGCGCGGAGGTGCGATCGTTGCGCAAGGCTGGTGGCTTCGCCGAGGTTCTTGTGCAGGCGCTCCATTGCCTCCCGCAACGCGTCGGCGCGCGCGATCGCGGCCGTTGGCCGGAGAGCGTCGGGACGCAGCAGGCCGATGAGGGGCAGGGCGGTTCGCAGCCATCCCGCCACTTGCAGGCAATCCGCGAAAGCCAGTTCGATCGCCCAGCGGGGGGATGCATCGGGTTGCTGCTCGATCGGCGTGCGTCGGATCGCCGGTGGCATCGGAAAAACCCCGGGCTGCGGCGGCGCGAAAAGAACGCTTCGCAGGACCTCCTCATGAAGCGCTTCCAGCAATGCGAAGGGCTGGGGGAATGACTTGACCCGCAACCGCTCTACCAGCAACCGGGCGTCGGCGATCGCCTTGTGGACACGCGCGTGTGCCTCATCGGCCTCGAGATCATTGGGCGCGAGGAAGGCGGGCCTGATGCGGATGGCTGCCTCCGCAAGAGGGATCCAACGGCAATGCGAAAGCTCGACGAGAATGGCCTCGCACACCACGCGAGGGGGGCGGGTGTGGCGGGGCTGGGTGTCGTTCAGAGTGGCGAGGCCGGCAAACCAGGCATGGTACCTGTCGTCGGTGAACTCGTGGCCTTCCTGTCGGAGCGATGCTGTTATCGTATCGCGCAGGATGCGGGCTGCGAAGATTCGTAAAGCCGGTGCCGTCGCGTGCTCCAAGGATCCATCGAACCTGCCCATGGCGAGCGCGGCGCCGATTTCTTCGGTGACCACACGCGATCGAAAGCTGTCAAACGGGTGTTCAGGTTCCATCGAAACCTCTGAAATTCGGCGATAATATTATGATAGAATGACGGACATGAGGAAGAGTCGATTCACGGAGCAGCAGATCATCGGGTTCTTGAAGCAGGCCGAGTCAGGCCTGCCGGTCAAGGATGTCTGCCGCCAAGGCGGGTTCAGTGA
>DATKFS010000192.1:0-5780 GCA_035511275.1 Novosphingobium sp. | reverse complement strand
TCGTGCTGCGGCGGCTGGAAGACGCCATCGCGGCGGGCGACCATATCCACGCCGTCATCCGCGGCTCGGCCATCAACAACGACGGCAGCGGCAAGGTCGGCTACCTCGCGCCCAGCGTCGACGGGCAGGCGGCGGTCATCGCCGAGGCGCTTGCCGTCTCGGGCATCGACCCCTCGGGCATCGACTATGTCGAGGCGCACGGCACCGGCACGCCGATCGGCGATCCGATCGAGGTGGCCGCCCTGAAGCAGGTCTTCGCGCAGTCGGCCCCGCGCGAGGCGCCCTGCGGGCTCGGCTCGGTCAAGGCCAACATCGGCCATACGGACACCGCCGCAGGCGCCGCCGGCGTCATCAAGGTGGCGCTGGCGATGCGCCACGAGGAACTGCCGCCGGTTCCGCATTTCACCGCTCCCAATCCCGAATGCGCATTGGATGCCGGCCCCTTCCGGGTGCAGGCCGCCAATGCGTGCTGGCCCCGACGCGACGATCGCCCCCGTCGCGCCGGGGTCAGCTCCCTGGGCGTGGGCGGCACCAACGCCCACGTCGTCATGGAGGAAGCACCGGTCCGCGCCCCCGGCGGCCCGAGCCGACGCCGCCAGTTGCTGATGACCTCGGCCGCGACCGAAACCGCCGCCGACGCCAATGCCAGGGCGCTCGCCGCGCACTTCGCCGCGCAGCCCGGAACCGTGCTGGCCGACGCCGCCTTCACCCTCGCCGAGGGGCGCCGTCACCTCGCATGGCGCCGCTTCGCCGTGGCCGGGAACGCCGCCGATGCCGCGACCGCGCTCGACGCCGCCAGCCGTCCTTCGTCGGCGCGGCAGGCGTGCGTCCCGGGACGCCCGGTGGCTTTCCAGTTCTGCGGCGGCGGGCTGCAGCATGTCGACATGGCGCGCGGCCTCCACGAAGCCGAACCCGTGTTCCGCACCGAGGTCGACCGCGCCCTCGCCCTGCTCTCGCGCATCGGCGTGCCGGACCTGCGGCGCTGGCTCTTCCCCACGGACGCGGACCGCGAACAGGCTGCCGCCGAACTGGAGCGGCCGTCCAACGCCCTGCCCGCGCTGTTCATCGTCCAGACCGCGCTCGCGCGTTTCTGGATGTCGCTCGGCATCGAGCCCGCAGCGATGATCGGCCATAGCTGCGGCGAATATGCTGCGGCCCACATTGCCGGGGTCGTCGACCTCGAGACCGGCCTGCGCATCGTCCACGCCCGCGGCCGCCTGTTCGAGACGACCGCGAAGGGCGGCATGATCAGCGTGCCCCTGTCGGAGGCGGAGCTTGTCCCGCTTCTCCCCGCCGGTCTCTCGATCGCCACGATCAACGCGCCGGCCCTGTGCGTCGTCTCCGGTGCCGCAGAAGCGGTGGACGGCTTCCTCGCCGACCTCCACGCCCGCGAGATCGAGGCGCAGGCGATCCCCATCGAGGTCGCCGCGCATTCGGCCATGCTCGACCCGATCCTGCCGGAATTCCGCGCCCTGCTGCGCAGCATGACCTTCCGCGCGCCGCAGATTCCCTTCGCCTCCAACCTCACCGGCCTGTGGGTGGATGCCGCGCAGGCGACCGATCCCGAATACTGGGTGCGCCACTTGCGCGAGCCGGTGCGCTATACCGACGGGCTGCAGTGCCTGCTTGTCGAGCCCGAGCAGGTGCTGCTCGAAGTCGGCCCGGGGCGCAGCATGACCAGCCTTGCGCGCCAGCATCCGGCGAGGCGCGCCACCCAGCCGCTCGTCGCCTCGATGCGCCATCCGCAGGAGGACGTGGCCGACGACCAGCGCCTGCTGGAAACCCTCGGCGAGCTGTGGGCGCTGGGCGTCGAGATCGACTGGACCGCCTACTGGGGCGACGAACGGCGCCTGCGCGTGCCGCTGCCGACCTACCAGTTCGACCGCCAGCGCCATTGGGTGGAGCCCGGCGCCACGCTGCACCACGCCGCCGCCTCGCACGACCCCGACGCCCGCCTGCCGCTGGGCGACTGGAGCTACGAGCCGGTCTGGAGCCGTGAGAACCTGCCGCAGGCCCCCGACCCCGTCGGCCCCGCCCTCGTCCTGTGCGGCGGCGACGGCTTCGGCGACGGTCTCGCCCGCCGCCTGCGCGAGCGCGGCGCGGAAGTGGTGACCGTCAGCGCCGCCGCGCGCTACGCCGAAGATGGCGACCACGTCTCGCTGCGGCCCACCGTGCGGGACGACTGGGCACGGCTGTTCGCCCGGCTCGCCGCCAGCTCGCGGATGCCCCGGCAGGTCTACCACTGCTGGCTGGCGAACGGCACGCCCCGGCGCGGCAAGGCGGCCCTTTCCGACCAGGCGGTGCTCGACATGGGCCTCCACGCCCTCGTCGCCATGGCGCCCGAACTGGCCGCGCACGGCGAGGACGGGCCGGTGGTGCTGGGCCTCGTCACCGACCACGCCCAGCGCGTCGCCGGGGAGACCGGCATCGTCCCGCTCAAGGCGACCGCACTGGGCGCCGCGCGCACCGTCAGCGCCGAATATCCCGCGATCGAGGTGCGCAACATCGACATCGATCCCGCGCCCTTCGCATCGCCCGCATCGGCCCGCCGTGAGGCCGACGCGGTGATCGACGAAATCTCGATCGAGCGCGACGCGCGTGCCACTGGCAGCGGAGACATCGCCCTGCGGTCCGGCGAGCGCTGGCTGCTCGGCTACCGCAGCGCGCGCGGCGTGCTCGCCGATGCCGACGACAGCTGGCTGCGCGAGCGCGGCACCTACCTCGTCACCGGCGGCCTCGGCGGCCTCGGCCTCACCATCGCCGACCATCTGGCGCGCGGCTACAAGGCGCGCCTGATCCTCGTCGGTCGCAGCGCCCTGCCCCCGCGCGCACAGTGGACGGAACTGCTGGCGCGCGGCGAACTCGCGCTCGGGGTAGAGGACAAGGTCCGCCGCCTGCTCGCGCTCGAGGCCGCCGGCGCCGAAGTCGAGCTGCTGCAGGCCGACGTCGCCGACGCGCGCGCCCTCGCCCGCGGCATCCGCAAGGCCGCCGCGCGCTTCGGGCCGATCGCGGGCGTCTTCCACGCCGCCGGAACGCTCGACGACGGCCTGATCGAGATCCGCACGCGGGCTGCCGTCGAGGCCGTGCTGCGCCCCAAGATCGCGGGCACCCTCGCGCTGGAAGCGGCACTGGCGGGCCACTCGCCCGAGTTCCTGCTGCTGTTCTCTTCGATCAGCGCCTTCGCCGGAATCCCCGGCCAGGTCGACTATGCCGCCGCCAACGCCTTCCTCGACGCCTACGCCCAGTCGCGGCGCGGCGATGCCCGCACGCGGGTGCAGTCAGTGGGCTGGAGCCAGTGGGCCGAAGTCGGCATGGCGGCGTCGCTCGGCGGGCGGGACGGTTCCGCCGCCGCGCTCCCCGACGACCTCGGCACGGGAAAGCCGGTCGCGCACCCGTTCCTCGAACGGGTCTGCACCATCTCCGAAGACGAATTTGTGGTCACCGGCATCCTAACCCCCACGCGGCACTGGGTGCTCGATGAGCATCGCGTCGCAGATGCCGGTGCGCTGCTGCCCGGGACATCCCTCCTGGAGATGTCCCGGGCAGCAGTTGCGCTGGTCTGCGAGGGACCACTGGAGCTGTCCGACTTCACTTTCCTCAAGCCCTTCGCGGTGCCCGACGATGCCGCGCGCGAGCTGCGAGTCCATGTCCGCAGGCGCGGCGGGGCGGGCTGGCGCGTCACCCTGCTCGGCCGTCCGGTGCAGCCCGGACCGGCGGCGCCCTGGACCGAGCACGCCCACGGCCTCGTGCGCGCCCATGCCCTCCCCCCGCTGCGCGCCACGCTCGACCTCGGTGCGATCGCCGAGCGCTGCACGCCCGCGCGCTGCGGCGGCGCGGACCAGCCGATGATGGCCTTCGGCCCGCGCTGGGACACCGTCTCGCAAGGGCTCGCCAGCCCCCATGGCGAGGCGCTGCTCCAGCTCGACCTGCCCGAGCGGTTCCACGGCGAAGTGGCCGACTTCGGCCTCCACCCCGCCCTGCTCGACTTCGCGACCGCCGGTGCGCAGACGCTGATCCCCGGCCGCGATCCCGCGCGCGAGTTCTACGCGCCGTTCACCTATCGCCGCTTCCTTGCCTACGCTCCCCTGCCGGCGCGCATCTGGAGCCACATCCGCCTCGTCGCGGGCGACGCCGACCATGGCCAGACCGCCGTGTTCAACGTCACCATCACCGACGCCGACGGCCTCGTCCTTGCCGAAGTGCGCGAGTTCACGATGATGCGCATGGCCGATGCCGGCCTGCTCTCGCGCCTCGCCTCCCCGTCCGCGGAGCCCAACGTCACTCCGGCGGCGGTGGCCACGGCGAGCGCGCAGGCCCAGGGCATCCTGCCCGAGGAAGGCGTCGAGATCGTCGCCCGGCTGCTGTCCGGCAGTTGCGGTGCGCATACGGTGGTCTCGCCGTACGAACTGGGCGCTGTGCTCTCGCGCCTGCGGACCCCGCCAAGGGCGGCGCGCAGGGAAGCCGCGACCGGCGACCCGGCCGACCTCCCCGCCACGCCGACCGAACAGGCCATCGCCGACCTGTGGTGCGACCTGCTCGGCATGGACGCGGTGGGGCGGCACGACAATTTCTTCGACCTCGGCGGCCACTCGCTGCTGGCGGTGCAGTTCACCAACCGCCTGCGCCGCAAGACCGGCAAGACACTCCCCCTCGCCACCATGCTCGGCCAGCCGACCGTCGCCAACCTTGCAGCGGTGATCGACCCCGATGGCCGCGCGCCCGGGGATGCCGGAACCGCGGGCGAGCAGGCCCCCGCAGGCGTCGTCACCATCCGCAAGGGATCGCAGATCACCCCGCTGTTCTTCGTCCACGACGGCCTCGGCGAGACGCTGCTCTATCGCGGCCTCGCGCTCAGGCTCGACCCCTCGCGCCCGATCCTGGGGCTGGAGCCGCTGCGCAAGGCGGACGGCAACTACGCGCACACCCGCATCGACGAGATGGCGACCTACTACATCCAGCAGATGCGCGCCGTGCAGGGACAGGGACCCTACCTGCTCGCGGGCCTCTGTGCCGGCGGGGTCATCGCCTTCGAGATGGCGCAGCAGTTGCAGGCGATGGGCCAGCAGGTGGCCTTCGTCGGCATCATCGACGCGGCGGACGTGGAGGCACGCAAGCACCGCTTCGGCGAATCGCGGGCGCGCATGGCCCGCGTCGGCGCCGTGCTGAAATCGGCCAACCCCGCCGAGATGCTCCCCGCCCTCGTCCGCAAGACCTGGAACCTCGCCCGCTGGCAGGTCGAATCGCGCCTGCGCGAAGCGCACCATCGCCGCACCGTCCGCGCGCTGCGCTCGGGCGACCGGGAGGTCATCGGCACCCTCCCCGAGACGGCGGACGGCGTGGCGATCCCGTTCCTCAAGCTCTACGAAGTCGCCCACAAGGAGCATCGCCCGGTCGGGATCCTGCACTCCACCAGCGTCGCCCTGTTCAAGGCGGCGGACGACACCGGGCTGCCCGACGACATGCCCTACCGCACCGTCTACCGCGACTTCGCGCTGGGCTGGGGCAAGCGCGTACGCGAGGACATCGTCATCCTCGACGTTCCCGGAGGCCACAGCAGCAACCTCCAGGAACCCCACGTCGAGACCCTGGCGCCGCTGTTCCAGGCCGCGCTGGACGAGGCGCTGGCGGAGCACGGGGCGTGGCGCGGCGCCGGCCCCGGCGCGGACGAGCCCTTCGAGATGCTGGTGGAGGCGGCGGAATGACCGCCTCCGGTCCCGTCATGCTGCACGGCTTCCCGATCGACGCGGTGATCGTCAACTACCGCACCGGGCCGCTCGTGG
>DATKFS010000191.1:0-10011 GCA_035511275.1 Novosphingobium sp. | reverse complement strand
GGCCGAACTGCCGCGGCGGCCGGATGCCGGTCGCGGCGCCCAGGCTGCGCTTACGCACCTCCCGGACCGGCGGCGCATAGTCGCCGGAGGGGCGAAATGCAAGGAAAATGGCGGAGTGGGGGAGGTTCGGGGCAGGCCATGCGTCGCGCCAAATCCCCCCTGTTTCGCAGGAATGGGGAGGCGGCAGTCACGTAGTGGCTGACGGAAGGGTTTCCCTACCCGTCCACCACCCGCCGCGCGGGCAGTGCTCCTCTCCATTGGCTGCGAAAGGGAGTATTTGGGAGAGTTCGCTGTCCTACAACCGGCGCCTCAAGGTAGCGTCCGGGCATGACCGCATCGGCCTCCCCACGCTGCTTTGCCATTGGGCTGCGAGGTGACACCCAAGGTGACACTTCGCCGCTTAAAGTGACACCTAAAGTGACACCCGTAATCCGCAAAGTGACACTTCGTGCGCACAAGGTGACACTTTTCCGGTGCAAGGTGACACATTCCGGTCCGGAGGGGGCAGTTTCCCTCCAGGACAGTGTAAACCGTGTAAACCTGTGTCACCTTGCGCGGCGCAGGTGCCGGGCTCAATTTGCTGCGGAGCGCGCTTTCTCGACGATCCGGATCGCCTCGGCCACCGCCTCGTCCCGGCCGAGGTCGGAAGTGTCGAGCACCACGGCGCCGGCTGCCTCGACCAGCGGCGCGTCCTTGCGCGAGCGGTCGCGCTCGTCGCGGGCGGCGAGGTCGGCGGCGATGGCGGCGAGGGGGATGTCGCGTCCCTGGCCCTGCATCTCGGCGAAGCGGCGCTGGGCGCGGGCCTCGACCGAGGCGGTGACGAAGAGCTTCGCCTCGGCGTCCGGCGCGATGACGGTGCCGATGTCACGCCCGTCGAGCACGGCGCCGCCGGGCTGCGTGGCGAAAGTGCGCTGGCGCTCATACAGCGCCTGCCGGACCGCCGGATGGACCGAGACCCGGCTGGCGAGGCCGCCACTCGCTTCCGAGCGCAGTTCGGGGTCGAGCAGCAGGCCCTCCGGGAAGGCGCAGGCGGCGAGCGCTGCTACGGAATCGTCAGGGTTGCCACCGTCCAGCAGGCACTGGCGGCCGACTGCGCGGTAGAGCAGCCCGGTGTCGAGGTGAGGCAGGCCGAAGTGCGCGGAGAGGGCTCGGGCGATGGTGCCCTTGCCCGAGGCGGTGGGGCCGTCGACGGCGACGATCATGCGCGCACGCTTCCGAGGTCGTCCAGCATGGCCTCGAACAGCGGGAAGCTGGTGGCGATGGGCCGGGTGTCGTCGACTTCGACGCCGGCGCCGCTGATGAGGCCCGCGACCGCCATGGACATGGCGATGCGGTGGTCGAGATGCGTGGCGATGGCGCCGTTGGTGCCGGCCAGCGGTGCGCCGCCGGTGCCGGTGATGACGAGGCCGTCGTCGCGCTCCTCGACCTGCGCGCCGGCGGCGGCCAGCGCGGTCGCCATGACGGAGATGCGGTCCGATTCCTTGACGCGCAGCTCGTCGAGGCCGCCGGTGACGGTGACGCCGTCCGCCAGCGCGGCGGCGACGAACAGGGCGGGGAACTCGTCGACCATGCTGGGCACGATCGCGGGATCGACCTCGAGGCCCTTGAGCGCGGAGTGGCGCACGAGGAGGTCGGCGACCGGCTCGCCGCCGACTTCGCGCGGGTTCACCGCTTCGATGGAGCCGCCCATCGCGCGCAGCACCTCGACGATCCCGGCGCGGGTGGGGTTGAGGCCGACGTTCTCGATCAGCACCTCGCTGCCGGGCACGACCAGCGCGGCGACGATGAAGAACGCGGCGGACGAGGGGTCTCCCGGCACCTCGATGGTCTGGGGCTTCAGCTCGGCCTCGCCCCGGATGGAGATGACGCGGGCACCGTCGGCGTCGGTCTCGACGGTGAGGTCGGCGCCGAAACCGCGCAGCATCCGCTCGGAATGGTCACGGGTGGGGACGGGCTCGATCACGGTGGTTACGCCCGGCGTGTTGAGGCCGGCGAGCAGGATCGCGCTCTTCACCTGCGCCGAGGCGACCGGCAGGCGGTACGTGATCGGCACGGCGGGCGAGGCGCCCTTGAGGATGAGCGGGAGGCGGCCCCCGTCGCTGGCCTCGAAGCTGGCGCCCATGGTGGAGAGCGGGTCGATCACGCGGCCCATCGGGCGCTTGGACAGCGAGGCGTCGCCGGTGAAGGTCGCGGTGATCGGATGGCTGGAGACGAGGCCCATTAGCAGGCGCGTCGAGGTGCCCGAGTTGCCCATGTCGAGCGGGGCTTCGGGCTGGAGCAGGGCGCCGACGCCCACGCCGTTGATGACCCACTCTCCGCTGCCGAGCCGCTCGACGCTCGCGCCCATCGCCCGCATGGCGGCGGCGGTAGCCAGCACGTCCTCGCCTTCGAGCAGCCCGGTCACGCGGGTCTCGCCCACCGCCAGCGCGCCCAGCATGATCGAGCGGTGGCTGATCGACTTGTCACCCGGCACCCGGATTCGCCCCTTGAGCGGCCCCGTGGGCAGGAAGCGGCGGGGGCGCATCTGGGCGGGATCGGCATGGCTCACGGGGTCAGGTCTTTCCGGGGCGGGAGGGGGTGAAAATCGGGGCGGCTTTTGACAGCGCGTGCCGCCTATGGCAAGGCGCGCGCCCTGATGCGGCCTGCACGCTTGCTTTTGCGCGCGCGCCTTCCCATCAAGATACGAAATTTTACGCCCGCGCCATTTGGGACGGGCTAGACGAGGACTTTCCATGGCCAAGCCTGAATGGGGCGCCAAGCACGGCTGCCCGAAATGCGGCACCCGCTTCTACGACCTGGGCAAGGACGACCCGGTCCATTGCATCGAATGCGGCAACGAATGGCACCCCGAGCCGGTGCTGAAGTCCAAGCAGCCGATTCCCTATGAGGAAATCCAGAAGAAGGAAGTGGTCGAGCGCGAAGACGCCGACCTCGCCGAAGAGGATCTGGACATCGACGAGGACGGCGATTCGCCGGACAACGACGTGGACCTCGGCGGCGACGACGACCTCGGCATCGGTGCCGGCGACGACGACAACGACCACGACAACTGACGTTCGGGGGCGCCCGGTCAAAAAAATCGGGTGCCCCTAATTTTCCTCTTGCCAACATTTCCGACCGCCACTAGATGGCGGCCTCCCAAGCGGAACGGCTTCCACGGAACGCCGGAAAACAAGGGAAAACGGGTCGAACCTCCCAGGTTCGATCGCTGAATTGATGGGGCCTTAGCTCAGCTGGGAGAGCGCCTGCATGGCATGCAGGAGGTCAGCGGTTCGATCCCGCTAGGCTCCACCATTTCCAACGAACCCATCTTGCGGTAGGTTCGACATTGCAGTTTCGCATGATTGCGACACGCTGGTTGACGAGGTTTCGTCCACCGGCGTTTTTCGCATAAAGTCATGCACGCCGGTCAGCGAGGTTTCGCCCACCGGCGTTTTTTGCGTTTCGCGGCGCAGGTCTGATCAGCCTGGCCTCAGATGGAGTGAGCAGCCCATGTTCGACAGCCTTTCAGACCGCCTCGGCGGTGTGTTCGACAAGCTGCGCGGGCGCGGTGCGCTCAAGGAGCAGGACGTCCTCGACGCCATGCGCGAAGTGCGCATCGCGCTTCTCGAGGCCGACGTCGCGCTTCCGGTGGTGCGCCGCTTCATCGACCAGGTCACTGAAAAGGCCATCGGCGAGACGGTGCTGCGTTCGGTCACGCCGGGCCAGCAGGTCGTCAAGATCGTCAACGACGCGCTGATCGAGACGCTGGGCGGCGAAGAAACGCCGGGCCTCGACCTGAACGCCGCCCCGCCGGTCGTCATCATGATGGTCGGCCTGCAGGGCTCGGGCAAGACCACCAGCACCGCCAAGATCGCCAAGCTTCTCAAGGAGAAGCAGGGCAAGAAGGTCATGATGGCCTCGCTGGACGTCAACCGTCCGGCGGCGCAGGAACAGCTCAAGGTGCTCGGCGATCAGGTGAGCGTCGCGACGCTCCCGATCATCGCCGGCCAGCAGCCGACCGAGATCGCCACCCGCGCCATGCAGGCGGCGCGCCTTCAGGCGGTGGACGTGCTGCTGCTCGACACCGCCGGCCGCCTCCACGTCGACCAGCAGCTCATGGACGAGATGAAGGCGGTGGCCGCCATCTCGACCCCGCGCGAGACGCTGCTCGTCGTCGATTCGCTCACCGGCCAGGACGCGGTGAACGTCGCCCAGTCGTTCGCCGGGCAGGTCGATCTCACCGGCGTCGTGCTCACCCGCATGGACGGCGATGCGCGCGGCGGCGCGGCCCTGTCGATGCGCGCCGTCACCGGCAAGCCGATCAAGTTCGCGGGCACCGGCGAGAAGATGGAGGCCCTCGAGGTCTTCCACCCCAGCCGCGTCGCCAACCGCATCCTTGGCATGGGCGACATCGTCTCCATGGTCGAGAAGGCGGCCGAAGCGGTCAAGGTCGAGGATGCCGAGGCGCTCGCCAAGCGCATGGAGCAGGGCAAGTTCGACATGAACGACCTGCGCATGCAGCTCAAGCAGATGCAGTCGATGGGCGGCCTCGGAATGCTGGCGGGCATGATGCCGGGCATGAAGAAGGCCAAGGCGGCGATGCAGGCGTCCGGCATGGACGACCGCGTGCTGCTGCGCATGGACGCGATCATCGGTTCGATGACGCCCAAGGAACGCGCCAATCCCGCGCTGCTCAACGCCAAGCGCAAGATCCGCGTCGCCAACGGCTCGGGAACGCAGGTCCAGGACGTCAACAAGCTGCTGAAGATGCACCTGGAGATGTCCAAGGCGATGAAGCAGATCAAGAAGATGGGCGGCCTCAAGGGCCTCGCCGCGATGTTCGGCAAGGGCGGCCTCGACGCTGCCATGCCGGGCCTTGGCGGTCAGGGGCTGGGCGGCATGGGCGGAATGCCCGGCCTCGGTGGTCCCGGCGGCCCGGACCTCAGCAAGTTTCTCAAGAAATAAACCCAAGCATTCGTAGAATTTGAAGAAAGGTAAGAGCAATGTCCGTTTCGATCCGTCTTTCGCGCGGTGGTGCCAAGAAGCGCCCCTACTACAAGATCGTCGTCGCCAACTCGCGCGCTCCGCGCGACGGCGCCTATCTCGAGCAGGTCGGCACCTACAACCCGGTCCTCGCCAAGGATGACGAGAACCGCGTCCGCATCATCGAGGACCGCGTTCGCTACTGGCTCGGCGTCGGCGCCCAGCCGACCGACCGCGTCGCGCGCATGCTCGACAAGGCCGGCATCAAGGAGCGCACCGCTACCGTGAACCCGAACAAGGCAGAGCCCGGCAAGAAGGCCAAGGAGCGCGCTGAAGACCGCGCCACCAAGCTGCGCGAAGCCGAAGAGGCTGCTGCCGAAGCCGCTGCCGCTGCCGCTGCTCCCGCCGAGGAAGCTCCGGCTGAGGAAGCTGCGCCCGAGGAATCGACCGAGGCCTAAGCCTTGGCTCAGCCTGGTAACGACCGCCCCGTCACGCTCGCCGCCGTCACCGGCGCGCACGGCGTGACGGGCGAGGTTCGCCTCAAGCTGTTCGGTGAAGGCGTGGCGGCGCTCAAGCGCTACCGCGCCTTCAACGATTCCAGTCTCACGGTCGCGAAGCTGCGGGACGACGGGAAGGGCGGCGCCATCGCCCGCTTCGTCGAAGTGACCGACCGCACCGCGGCCGAGAAGCTGCGCGGCACGGCGCTCACCGTCCCCCGCTCGCAGATGCCGGCGCTGGAAGAGGGCGAGTACTACCACGCCGACCTCCTCGGCCTGCCTGCCGTGTCGGAAACCGGCGAAGCGCTGGGGACCTGCGTCGCGGTCGAGAACTACGGCGCCGGCGACGTGATCGAGATCGAGCAGCCGGCGGCCGAAGGGACCAAGAAGCGCCGCTTCATGGTTCCGATGACCTCCGCCGCCGTGCCCGAGTGGGACGCGACGCGCATCGTCGTCAATGCGGCATTCGTCGAACCATGACCTTCGCCGCGACGGTCCTCACGCTCTATCCCGACATGTTCCCCGGCCCGCTCGGCGTCAGCCTGGCAGGCCGGGCCATGGCAGAGGGCAAGTGGACGATGACGCCGGTCCAGATTCGCGACTTCGCGACGGACAAGCACCGGACGGTGGACGATACGCCGGCTGGCGGGGGCGCCGGAATGGTGCTCAAGGCGGACGTGCTCGCCGCCGCCATCGACCATGCCCGGACGCTCGCGCCCGAGGCACCGGTCCTCGCCATGACGCCGCGCGGCAAGCCCGTCTCGCAGGCCCGCATCCGCGAACTGGCGCAGGGGCCGGGCGTCACCATCCTGTGCGGCCGTTTCGAGGGCTTCGACGAGCGCATCTTCGCCGGGCGCGAGGTCGAGGAAGTGTCGGTCGGCGACATCGTCCTGTCGGGCGGAGAATGCGCCGCTCTGATGGTTCTGGACGCTTGCATTCGCCTGCTTCCCGGCGTAATGGGCGCGGCTTCCAGCGGGACCGAGGAATCGTTCGAGGACGGCCTTCTCGAGTACCCGCACTATACCCGGCCCACGACGTGGGAAGGGCGCACGATCCCTGAAGTGCTGCGATCGGGGGATCATGCGAAGATCGCCGCCTGGCGGAAACGGCAGGCGGAGGAAGACACACGGTTACGCAGGCCCGACCTATGGGAGCGTCACAGGGACGCTCGGGTCTGACCTGCCTCTGGCGCGCGGCATGAAATAAGGACTTGGGTTCATGAACCTGATTCAGCAGATCGAGGCCGAGGAAATTGCCAAGGCCGGCAAGGATATCCCTGAGTTCCGTCCGGGCGACACCGTCCGCGTCGGCGTGAAGGTCGTCGAAGGCACTCGCACCCGCGTCCAGAACTACGAGGGCGTGTGCATCGCGCGCTCGAACCGTGGCATGGGTTCGAACTTCACCGTGCGCAAGATGAGCTTCGGCGAAGGCGTGGAGCGCGTGTTCCCGCTCTACTCGCCGAACATCGATTCGATCTCCGTGGTGCGCCGCGGTGTCGTGCGTCGTGCGAAGCTGTACTACCTGCGCGGTCGTACCGGCAAGCGCGCCCGCATCGCCGAGCGTCGCATCAACGACACCCAGGCCTAAGCCGCAAGGCTTGCCCTGGAGTGGGTGTCCGGTCGCAAGGCCGGACGACAGGAAGAGGCGGTTCGTATCGGGCCGCCTTTTTTTGTGTCCCGGTCATGAGGTTTTCACAGAGCCGGACTCCATGCGGATCGTACCGTAAAGGGACGTCAACCAAGTTTTGACCGCGTCTGTTAACGGTTGCGTGCCGGTTTGACAGGCCAACGATTCGACAAATGGCGGCGTGGCACATGTTGCGTCGCACAAAGGTCGGTCGATGCAGAAACGGCGGAAAAACGCAATTAACTGCGGGTTTTGAACCGGTTTAGGCCTTGCCACCAAGATTAAAACCCGCTCAATTCCGTCGCCCATCCAGAGGCGAATCTGAAATTTTCATCTCCATCCGCACCACTGAAAGGTAAGGGGGTTCCCATAATGAACAAGAACGATCTCATCAGCGCAGTCGCCGATTCGAGCGGTCTCACCCGCAGCGACGCCACCAAGGCTGTCGAAGGCGTCTTCGATGCCATCTCGGGCTCGCTGAAGAAGGGCGACGAAGTCCGCCTCGTCGGCTTCGGCACCTTCTCGGTCGCCAAGCGCAAGGCGTCGACCGGTCGCAACCCGCGCACCGGCGAGCCGATGGAAATCAAGGCTTCGGCTCAGCCGAAGTTCAAGGCCGGCAAGGGCCTGAAGGACGCCGTCAACTAAGATGGCAGGCGGCCTGTAACGCCTCGCAGGTCGATCGGATCACGCCGCGCCAGCCCAGAGGGCCAGCGCGGCGTTTTTCTTTGGGGAAACGGGCACGTGACGCAAGACGCACCGTCGATCACCGGGGAATGCCATTGCTCCGCCTGCAGGTGGACGTTCAATGGCGATCCCGGACCGGCCACGGCCTGCAACTGCACCCTGTGCCGCCGCTATGGTGCGCTGTGGGCCTATGACTACGAGGGCGAGCGCATCGCTGTCCTGGGCACGCCGGCTGCCTATCGGCGCCGCGGCAAGGACGCCCCTTCGCTGGAAATCCTGTTCTGCCCGACCTGCGCCGGCGTGCTCGCGTGGCGCGGGCTCCGGCTCGACGGCGAGGGGCGTCGGCGCATGGCCGTGAACCTGCGTCTGGCGCCGCCCGAAGCGGTCGCGGGCCTGCCGATCGACCACTTCGACGGGTTGGGCAGCTTCGAGGATCATCCGCGAGATGGCCGCTGCGTGCGCGACCTCTGGTTCTAGAGGCTGCGGCTTATTTCGACAGCTTGACGAGCGCCGAGGGTGCCGCGGGCGTCCGCGCCGTGATCTTCCAGGACAGCGCCTTGCCGCCGGAAGCGGATTGCGGCCCTTCGTCCGTATTGTTGGCCAGGATCTCGCCCTTGGTGACGAGCGTGAACGTGCCGTTCGCCTGGCTCGCCGAGGTCTGCGCGTCGCTGGAGCCGCTCGCCATTCCCGACATCATCCCCGCCATCGCCGTGCCGCCGGCCTGTGGCCCGAACGCGGGCGCCTCGACCCGCACGACGCCGTCGTCCCGGGTAACTACCTGCACGAAAGGGTTGCTCATCGCGAGGCCCTCGATGGTCGGGAACACGAAATCGTGGTCGAGCGTGCCCGAGATCGCGAATTCGACGTCGAACTTGCCGTCGCCCAGATACTCGACCTTCTTCCAGCCGACCTGGCGCCGCAGTTTCGTCGCCAGTTCGTAGCCGGCCTGGGGATTGGTGGGGTCCAGCCCGCCGAGCAGCGCCTGCGCGGCCTCGGCGTCGCTCTTGCGCTTATCGTCGCGAGCCTTCTGCCAGTCCGCCTTCTGCTGCGCGAGATCGCGAACCGTGCAGGTGCGGTCTTCACCGGTGTCCTCGTCGTGACAGGCCTCGGGCTCGAACGGCGCTTCCTTATCCGTCTGCATGAGCGGGATCATCAGGATCTCGCCGGTGTAATCGAACGAGAACTCGCGGTTCTTCTTGAGTTCCAGCTTCGAGGTGAATTTGCCGGGAGCCAGGATGCAGGCGGCGACGAAGAGCGCCATCACGGCAACGGCCAGCGCCCGGCGAACGGGAATGCGGTGCGAATCGAGTATCATGCTTACCCCTTCTCGTGCGCCCCTGCCTGGCAGGATGCCACGAGAAGGGGACGGAACAAGGACTATTCCGTAGCGCGCGTCGCGGCCGCGTAGAGCGCGATGGCGGCCGCGTTGCTGACGTTGAGGCTTTCCATCGCCTCGCTGATCGGCAGCTTGGCGATCGCGTCGCAGTGCTGGGTGATGTTGTGGCGCATTCCGTCGCCTTCCGCGCCGAGCACCAGGGCGACCGGGCCGGTGGGCAGGGCCTCGCCGAGAGTCGATTCGGCTTCGCCGTCGAGACCGATGCGCCAGTACCCGGCCTCGGCGATCTCCTCGAGCGCGCGGGCGAGGTTCACCACGCGTACCCAGGGCAGCACTTCCAGCGCGCCCGAGGCGGACTTGGCGAGCGTGCCCGATTCGACCGGCGCGTGGCGGTCCTGCGTGACGATGGCGCAGGCGTTGAACGCCGCGGCCGAGCGCATGATCGCGCCGACGTTGTGCGGGTCGGTCACCTGGTCGAGCACGATCACGGGGCGCAACGGATCGTTGTCGAGCACGTCGGCGAGGAACATGTCGTCGAGCGGTTCGCATTCGAGCACCAGCCCCTGGTGCGGCGCATCGCGCGCGACGAGGCGGGCGAGGTCGGCGGGCTGGGCCCATTCGACGGGGAAGTTCGCGGGCAGCTCGCCGTCGAGCGATTCGACGCCTTCGCGGGTCGCCCAGAGCTTGCGGTGGGTGCGATCCGGATTCTTGAGTGCGGCCTCCACGGCGTGCCGTCCCCAGAGGCGCACGGCGCCAGAACTGGCCCGGCCGCTGCCGCGCCCGTTCTTCATCCGGCCCGCGCGGCCGCGCAGGGCCTTTGCCGGGCGGGCATCGCCCTCGCCACCGGCTCGAGCGCCCCCGGGGCCGCCGCTACGCTTGTTCATCGATCGTCCTTTCGAAATC
>DATKFS010000190.1:0-22240 GCA_035511275.1 Novosphingobium sp. | reverse complement strand
GCAAGGGCCTGACCATGGAGAGTTCGGAGGTGCTCGTGGCGCGGCTGAAGGGCACCGATCTGCCGCCCGGCACGTTCGGTCCCCTGCGCTTCCGCCTCGTTCACGGCGACACGGCGGGAGACTGGCAGCCGCTCGCCACGCTGGCCAGATTGCCCGGAATCGAGGACGTGGCCTGCGCGGATAGCGATTGCACGGTGACCGCGCGCAGCCTGTTTCTCGTCGACGCGGTCGGCGCGGATGCCGGTTTCACCAAGGCGGCGACGGTGCCGCCGGGCTACACCGGCGCTTCGTTCAAGGTGCCCAAGCCCGCCGACGGCGTGCTCCACCTGCGCCTTCGCGATGCTCCGAGAGCCCCGGTGACCTTGCCTGTGGGGTAGGCGGATCGGCCCGTGAACACCGTTCCCATTGATCCGTCTACATAATTTCCCTCGGCCTTCGGAACCTTGGGCACTCCGGACACTTACACGAGGCGCAAGCCCCCGATTATTGCCGGAGTGTAAAAATGGATCGTCCCTTCCCGGACCGCAGATCGCGCCCGCTATCGCCGTTGATCCTGGGCGCCGTGATAGCGATCATAGGGTTGGTCCTGACGATCGGGGGGGCCTGGCTCGCCCTGCTCGGCGGCTCTGCCTACTACGTCCTCGCGGGCATCGCGATGCTCGTCTCGGGCGCGCTGCTGTTCCGGCGCCGTATCCTGGGCGGCTGGATCTACATCGCCGTCTTCGTCCTGACCGTGCTCTGGGCGCTGGCCGAGGTGGGCGCGAACAACTGGGCGCTGGTGCCGCGCGTGGTCGCGCCGCTGGTGCTGCTGGTGGCGGTGCTGCTGGTCATGCCGACGCTGTCGAACCGTCCCCACCGCTGGAAGCTGGGCCTCGGCGCGAGCGGCGGGGCGCTGGCGCTGACCGTCGTCGCGGCGCTCGTCTTCGCGCATATGGCCGAGTCCAAGCCTGCCTTCGACCTGCCTGCGCTCGGCGCCGAAATGGGCGATCCCTCGCTCGCCAACGCGGGCGACGACTGGCCCGCCTATGGCGGCAGCGAGGCCGCGCGGCGCTTCTCGCCATTGGGGCAGATTACCCCGGCCAACGTCAAGAACCTCAAGCGCGCCTGGCTGGTCCATACCGGCGACATGCCGTCCAACCCCAAGATTGCCAAGACCTACGGCGGCGAGAACACGCCGCTGAAGATCGGCGACATGCTTTACGTCTGCACGCCCAAGAACATGGTGCTGGCCCTCGATCCCGCCACTGGCAAGCAGCGCTGGAAGTTCGACCCCAAGGTTTCGGACGAGGCGATCCCCTATACCGCTGCCTGCCGGGGCGTGAGCTATTACAGCGTGCCCAATGCGCCTGCGGACCAGCCCTGCGCCCGCCGCCTGATCTACGGCACGCTCGACGCGCGGCTGTTCGCGCTCGATGCGCGCACCGGCGCGCGCTGCACCGATTTCGGCAGCAACGGCGAGGTCGACACCAAGATCGGCATGGGCAACACGCCCGCCGGATATGTCTCGATCAACTCGCCGCCCACCATCGTGAAGGGCGTGGTCGTCACCGGGCATCAGGTGCTGGACGGGCAGGACCGCTGGGCACCCTCGGGCGTGATCCGGGGCTACGACGCCGTTACCGGCAAGCTGCGCTGGGCCTGGGACATGATGCACCCGGACTGGAACGGCTACCCGCCGACCGGCCAGACCTGGGCGCGCGGAACGCCCAACATGTGGACCATCGCCAGCGGCGATGAGCAGCTCGGCCTTGTCTACCTGCCGATGGGCAATGCGGCGGCGGACTATTTCTCGGGCCTGCGCCGTCCGCAGGAGAAGGAATTCGCGACCTCGCTCGTCGCGCTCGACGTGACGACCGGCAAGCCGCGCTGGCGTTTCCAGGCCGTGCGCAACGACGTGTGGGACTATGACTTCGGCGCGCAGGCGAGCCTTGTCGACTATCGCGGCACTCCGGCGCTGGTGCTGCCCTCGAAGCAGGGCGATATCTACGTGCTCGACCGCAGGACCGGCCGTCCGCTCACCCCCATCGGCGAGATCAAGGCGCCCGGCGGCGGCGTGGAGCCCGACCAGCGCGCGGCGACGCAGCGCGTGTCGCTCTGGCATACCCTGCGCAAGCCCACGCTGACCGAGCGTGACATGTGGGGCATGTCGCCGATCGACCAGATGGTCTGCCGCATCCAGTTCCGGAAGGCGAGCTACAAGGGCTTCTTCACCCCGCCCGAGAGCGACCGCCGCTCGATCGAGTACCCCGGCTACAACGGCGGCACCGACTGGGGCGGCGTCGCGATCGACCCGCGCCGGGGCGTGATCGTCGCCAACTACAACGACATGCCCAACTACGTGCGCCTCGTCCCCCGCGCCGAGGCCAACAAGAAGGGCTGGGCCCCGCGCGACCAGGCACGCGGCGAGATCGGCGGCGCCGAGGGCGCGGGCGATCCGCAGGCGCACACGCCCTATGCCATCGACGTCAACGCCGGCTGGCGCCTGCCGCTGACGGGCATGCTCTGCAAGCAGCCCCCCTACGGCGGCATCCGCGCTATCGACATGGCCAGCGGCAAGACCATCTGGGATCGCCCGCTCGGCTCGGCGCGGACCAACGGGCCCTTCGGCATCCCCTCGATGCTGCCCTTCGAGATCGGGACGCCCAACAATGGCGGCTCGGTGGTCACGGCGGGCGGGCTGATCTTCGTCGCCGCGACGACCGACAACCTGATCCGCGCGATCGACCTCAAGACCGGCAAGACGCTGTGGAGCGACGTGCTGCCGGCGGGCGGTCAGGCGACGCCGATGGTCTATTCGATGAATGGCAAGCAGTACCTCGTGATCGCGCCGGGTGGGCATCACTTCATGGAAACCCCGATCGGGGACCAGGTGATCGCCTACGCGCTGCCGGGGTGAGGGAGCGGTATACTTTGGCAGGTACTTCCCAAAACAGATTGGTCATCCCCGCGAAAGCGGGGACCCGTCTGATGCCGCTTCGACCGGCATGGTCGCGAGATGGATTCCCGCCTTCGCGGGGACGACGAAGGCAGGGTTTGGGTCCGAAATCAGCCACCGAGCGCCACAAGGCGTTCGGGGGTCAGCCCGTCCACCCGGGGACACCCCAACTGCGCCATCGCGGCTTCGAGTTCGGTGCGCAGCAGGTGGATCATGTGCGCCACCCCCGGCATCCCGGCCACCGCCAGCGCGTGTAGCTGTGGCCGCCCGACCAGCACCGCCGCGGCGCCGAGCGCCAGCGCCTTGACCACGTCTGTGCCCTGACGCACGCCGCCGTCGAGGAGTAGCGGGACTCGGCCCTGCGTCGCCTCCGCCACGGCCTGGATCACGTCCACCGCGCTCGGCAATCCGTCGAGCACGCGGCCGCCGTGGTTGGATACGATCAGGCCATCGGCCCCCTCGTCCACGACGCGGCGAGCGTCCTCGCCCAGCATCATGCCCTTGACGAGGATCGGCAGCGTGGTCGCGCCGCGCAGCCAGGCGAGGTCGGCCCACTTGGGCGCTGCATCGGTGAGCGGGGTGCCGAGCAGGATTCGGCCCCCCGGGACGGAGGTCTGGCGCGGGCGCGGCATCCCGGCGAGGTTCACCGCCTCGACACCGGGCGGCAGCGTCATGCCGGCGGGCTTGAGTGCGGCGTCGATGGTGAGCACAATCGCTTCGTAGCCGGCGGCTTCGGCGCGGCGGACCAGTTGCAGGCTGTGTTCGCGGTCCGGCTGGAGATAGAGCTGGAACCATAGCGGCGGCGGAGCCTTGCCGAGTTCTCCGGTCAAGGCGCGCGCAGCGGCGGCGATCTCTTCGATCGTGACGCTGGCCAGCGTACTGACGACCATCCCGGTATCGAGCGCCGCGGCCGCGCGGATGGCCGCAAGTTCGGCCTCGGGATGGGCAAGGCGCTGGTAGGCGATGGGGGCCAGCAGGATCGGCGAGGCATGGCTGCGACCCAGCAGTTCGATCCGGGTGCTGCCGTCAAGGTCCGCCATCGCGCGGGGGAGGAGGCCGATGCGATCGAAGGCGGCGCGGTTCTCGTAGAGCGTGACCTCGCGCCCGGCGCCTTCCTGGACGTGGCGCCAGACCTCGGCGTCCATATGGCTCGCCGCGCGGCGTTCGTAGTCGGCAAGGCTGCGCAGGTCGGTCGGGATCTGCGCCAGAGGGGGCAGGGGAGCCGTGTTCACGTCGCCGACCACTGGCGCAGCAGGTTGTGGTAGACCTGTGTCAGCGTATCGACCGATGCGTGCTCGGGATGGTCGGTGGCGACCTGCTGGATGGCGCCGTCCAGTTCGAACATCAGTCGCCGCCGCTCGGGCGAGGCGACGAAGCTCTGGGTCCAGAAGAACGAGACGAAGCGCGTGCCCTTCGTCACCGGCATCACCCGGTGCAGGCTGGAGCCGGGATAGACGATCAGGCTGCCTGCCGGAAGCTTGGCGGTGTGGGTGCCGAACATGTCCTCGATCACCAGTTCGCCGCCCTCATACTCTTCGGGATCGCTGAGAAACAGGGTACTCGATACGTCGGAACGCAAGTGCTCGCCGGTGCCGGGGATCGGGAAGATCGCGTTGTCGACGTGGTTGCCGTAGTGCCCGCGCCCGTCATAGCGGGAGAAGCGCGGCTGGAGCACCTTTGCGGGCAGGGCGGCGGCGATGAACAGCGGGGTCTTCCCGAGGCGGTCTAGTACGCGGTCCGCCAGTTGCTTCGCCAGCGGGTGGTCGAGCGGGAGTTGCTCGTTCTCCTTGACCCTGGCGGCGCGGTGGCCGGCGGTGGCGCGGCCGTCCGCCCAGTCGGCAGCCTCCAGCGCCTCGCGGATTTCGCGGACTTCGGCTGCGTTGAAAAGTTCGGGAATTTCGATGACCATGAGGGACTTCTTCGCCCAATAACGCGGGCCTGACAATGATCGGGGTCAAATGCCTGCGTTGTCTTGGCAGAACGGAAAAACCCGGCGGCCGCACTCGGTGAGCGCCCGCCGGGTCCTCCGTTGGAACGATACTGAGGTCAGATCTTCCCGATCAGCGTCAGCACGGCCGAGCGGGCATCGCCCGGCGTGGCCCAGCCGTTGTTGCGGATGCGGGTGTAGTAGAGCTTGTCGCCGATGTTCTTGACGTTGAGCTGCGCCGAGAAGTTGGGCGAGATCTCATAGGCCAGGTAGCCCTGGTGGATGAGGAAGTCGTCCGACTTGACGGCCGCCGCCGTCGGCGTCGCCGCCGAGAGCAGGAAGCTGCCCTGGTAGGTGAAGCCATAGCCGATCGTCAGGCCGAAGGGCAGGCGATAGGTGGTGAACAGGCTGCCCGAATGCTTCGGGGTCTGCGGCAGGTACTGGTCCGCGCCCGGGTTCGGGTTGGCGGGGGTGTTGGTGCAGGTACCCGAGCCGGGATCGGCAAGGCACTCGTCCGAAACCGACTGCAGCAGTTCGGCGTCGAGGTAGGTGTAATTCGCCGTGACCGTCCATTCCGGGGTGATCGTGCCCGATGCGCCCAGTGCGATGCCGTCCACGCGCGACTTGCCGTCGAGCTGCTGGTTGGGAACCGTCGGATCGCCTGAGATCACCGCGTACTTGTCACGCTCGTTGCGGAAGGCCGATGCGGTCAGCAGCAGGCCGCCGTCGAACAGTTCGCCCTTGACGCCGACTTCGTAGTTCTTCGCCGATTCCGGGTTGATGTTGCAGGTCGTGTTGACCACACCCGGGGTGTCGGCCGTGCACGAACCGTTGACCGAGTTCTTCGAAGGCGTGCGCGAGTTGCCGTAGGCGGCGTAGATGCTGACCGCTTCCACCGGCTTGTAGTTCAGGCCCACGCGGTAGGAGAACAGCGTGTCGGCGTTACGCGCCTTCGCACCTGCGACGGTGACCTGGCCGAGCGGGACGCGCGCGCCGTTGACGAGGCAGCCGCCGACGGTCGTGCAGATCGTGTCCTGGCGGCTGGTGCCGACGTTGCGCTCGAGGCGGCCGCCCGCGCTCAGCTCGAACTTGCCGAGCTTCATGGTGTCGAACAGGTAGCCCGCGACATTGGTCTGTTCGCCGATGGTGTGGCCGCCGCGGATGAAGTTCACCGCGCCGACGTAGACGTTGCTGCCATAGGTGAAGGACGACGTGGGCGGGCCGACGACGATGTCGTTCGGGTTGGCGATGTTGACCAGCGGATAGGGATTGTAGACCACCGAGCCGTCCGCGTTGCGAAGCGAGTTGCCGGTGTAGAGGTCGTACTTCTCCCAGGTCAGCGCGCCGCCGAGGTCGATGGTATGCTCGATCGCGCCGGTGTTGAATACCGCCTTGATGTCGAGCTGGTCGAACATGAGCTGGTTGCGGGTATCACGCGTGTTGCCGCGCGGTCCGCCGATCAGGTAGTAGCCTGCGGGCACGGTGCCTGCCGCGACGGTGCAGCTGCCGCCGGTAGGCGTGCGGTTGGTGTCGGCGAGGCAATACGTGCCCTGCGGAGGGCTGACGAGGGTCAGCTGGCGCGAATCCTGCCAGCGGGCGAGGTTGCGGACCGTGACGGTGTCACTGAAGTCGTGCTCGAAGATCGCGGTGAGCTGGTCGACGTTGATGCGCTGCTTATCGACGTTGCGATAGCCGAAGTAGTCGCTGCGATCGACGCCCGGGACCCCGGCTCCGGCATAGTACGGCACGCCATACTGCGGGATGTTGTCGTCTTCCTGGTGGTTGTACTGCAGCGTCAGGCGGGTGGGGCCGTCGATGCCGATGGTGACCGACGGGGCGACGCCCCAGCGCTTGTAGTCCTCGACGTCGCGGCCGGGAACGTCGTTGCGGTGCCACATCGCGTTGAGGCGGAAGGCGACGAGGTCGTTCACCCGCTTGTTGAGGTCGACAGTGGCGCGGTAGTAGTTATCCGTGCCGATGCCGGCGGTGGCCACATAGGCGTCGTCCGCCTTGGGCCGCTTGGTGACGATGTTGATGTTGCCGCCCGTCGAACCAGCACCGGAGATCACCGAGTTCGCGCCGTTGGTGACCTCGAGCTGCTCGAGATTGTACGAGTCGGTGCGGGTGATCTGCGCGCTGTCGCGCACGCCGTCGATCGTGATGTCGTTCGACGCGCTGTAGCCGCGGAAGGTGATGTTGTCGCCGGGGCCGGTGCCGCCTTCGCCGGCGCCGAAGGTGATGCCCGGGACGGTCGATAGCACGTCGCGCAGGGTCAGCAGGTTCTGCTGCTCGATCACTTCATTGGAAAGGACGGTGATGGTCTGCGGCGTGTCGAGGACGGGGCGGGTGCGCTTGGGGGACTCCAGCTTCCGGCCGGGCTCCTCGGTGATCGCGGTGTCGGAGACGGTGACGCCGCCGAGGCTGCGCTCGGCCGTGTCGGCCTGCTGTGCATGCACGGCGGGCGCGAAGGCCGGCGCGATGCAGGACAGCGCAAGGAACGTGCGGCGGGCAGCCGCCTTGGATGGCTTGAGTGACATGTTTTCCCCTCATGTAGTCGCACTTGACGGTGCGGCTGATATTGAGAGTCACTCGCATTATCAAGGGGCAATTCAAATTTGTTTTCGTCGATATTCATTCCTGCCTGTTGCAGGCGCGAAATTAGGGTCCGCGATCCCTTCCGGTTCGACAAAATTCCCTTGTTTCAGGTGTCTTCGAGAAGAGCGGCGAGGGTGGGGCTGATCCATTCGGAGATGCCGTCGCCGCAACGCGTCAGCATTCGCACCGAAAGCCCCTCCCGGACCGCCAGCGCCTGCGCGGCGACGGGGGTGTGGACGCCGAGCGCGGTCGCCCAGGCGTCGGCCAGCATCGCCGAGGCATGGATGACGCTGATCGAGGCGGCATGGCTCACCGGAAGGCCGCTTCTTGGGTCGATGGTGTGCCGGCCACGCACGTAGTCGCCCGAGGTGGCGACGGCGAGCTGGTGCAGGGCGACGCGCAGCGGCGGTATGCCACCGGCCGGTGATTCGAGTTCAACCCACCACGGATCGCCGTCCGGCTTTAACCCGAGGCCGACGAGTTCGCCGCCGATCTCGACGAGCGCGTGGTGGCACCCGCGATCGCGCAGTAGCCGCGCCAGCGCATCGACCGCGAAACCCTTGGCGATGCCCGAGAGGTCGAGCCCCAGTCCGCCGGGCTGTCGCAGCCGCGCGGGGGCCGTTTCTTGCACGAGGCGGGAGAAGCCGGATACCGCCAGGGCGGCCGAAATCTCATGCGGCTGCGGCGGCCGCGCGACCTTGACGGGGCCGTGGCCCCAGATGTCGACGAGGGCTCCGATGGCGGGGTCGAAAGCGCCGGCGGAGCGTTCCGCCACGTCGAGCGCCGTAGCCATTACTTGTGCGAAATCGGCGGGCAGGTCCACCCATTCGCCTGCCGGCGCGCGATTGAAGCGGCCAAGCAGCGAGTCCTCGCGCCAATGGCTCATCTGCGCGAGGATCGTCTCCAGCCGCGCCTCGATCGCGGCGACCATGCCGTCGCGGTTGAACCCGGGCGGGCTTGCGAGCCTGACGCGCCAGGTCGTGCCCATGGTCTCGCCGTCCATCGCCGCGATCGGCGCGTCCTGCCGCCAGGTGGCGAAGCAGGACGGGTCGATCGCGTGCGGGACGGCGAAACGCATGGACGTGCCTTCAGCCGTGCGCGCGGATCAGGGCGCGACGACTTCGAGCGTGCTGGTGAACGACATGCGGCGGCTGGCGGCGCGCTTGTCGCTGGGCTTGGCGTCCTCGGCGCTGGCACTCAGCCAGTACATGCCTGCGACCGGCCACTTGACGCGCAGCACGCCGTCGGCGCCGGTGGTCAGTTCCTGCGCGTCCTCCGCCTCGCGGTACTTCTTGCCGCCAGGAACGATGCTGACCTTGACGCCCGCCGCCGGCTTGCCGTCGATCAGGAAGCGGAACTGCGCCTCCTCGTCGGAGACCAGTGCGTCGGGGTGAGTGATCGGGTCGAACTCCAGGCCCTTGCCGGTCGGGGTGAGGACGCCCTTGGTCGGTGCGTCGGCGCTCACGTAGACGGCGTAAGTGGAGAGCGATTCCGTGAGCTTCACCTCGGTGGCGTTGGCCGGGATGTCGGCGACGGTGGCGACCATGCGCATCGGCTGACCGCCGGGGCCACCCGGGCCGCCAGCAGGCGCCGCGGCCGGCGCACCCGCAGGCCTCGCCGCTCCGGGAGCGCCGGGACCGCCGGGCGCGCCCGGGGCTCCAGCGGGACGGCCGCGGCCGCCCACGCGCCATTGCTCGCCGTCCACCTTGAAGGTGCCGCCGATCGAGGAGCGCTCCATGCCGATCTTCCACGTGCCCGGCTTGTTGATCGCCACGTCGAAGGTGCCACGATAGCGACCCTTGGAGGGATTCTCGATCTTGCCCTCGGTGCCGTCGGGCGCCCAGACGGAGACCTGCGCAGGGTCCATGGCGACGTGGTCGGGGTAGAACAGGTCGTTGGAGACGGCGGCATCGACGGTCACGTACTCGCCGGTGCCGGCCAGCGTCGTGGTCGAGGGCAGCAGCCACTGGCGATGGGCGAGCGCGGGCGAGGCCAGTGCCGAGGATGCGGCGGCGGCGATCAGGATGGTGCGAAAGCGCATGGAAATTCCCCTGTTTGCTGAGTTCAGGTGATCGGTCGTCCGATCAGCGGATGGTGATGGTGCCCAGTTCGGTCTTGCCCGAGGCCGATCCGCCCTTGGCCGGGACCGAGAAAGGAACCGAGACCAGTTCGCGCCCGCCGGTTTCGCGCGCGGCTTCCACCTTGAGGACGTACTGGCCGGCGGGCAGGTTGGCGGGGATCGGCACGGTGTAGGTGCCGGGCGCGCGCGTGGCGCCGCTCAGGCCGTCGGCGGGCATCTTCATCGTGTTGCCGCCCTTGCGCCACCAGCTGCGCAGGTCCGCCAGCCACTTGGTGCCGGGTTCGCGGCCGGCCTTCTTCACGTCATACCACACGAAGATCGTGCGTGCATTGCCGCCCGCCACCGGCTCGATCCAGCCTGCGACGTAGGGGCGGTGGTATTCCGCCACCTTGACCTGCGGGATGGTGATGGTCACCGAAGCGGCGAGCGCCGGGGAAGCGCCAAGGACGGTAGCGGCGCCGGCGGCCAGCAGCGGCAGCGCGGGCAGGATCTTCGTGGATGTCATCACGGGCTTTCTCGTCAGTGGATGAAAAGGAGCGCCAGCAGCAGCGGCGCGATGAGGCTGAGGACCACCAGCGGCCAGGTCATCGGGCGATGCTTGGCGTGGAGCTGGAGCAGGAGCAGGCCGGTCAGGGTGAAGATCACGCAGGCGACGGCGAAGAGGTCGATGAACCAGAACCACGCATCGCCTGTGTTGCGGCCCTTGTGGAGATCGTTGAGGTAGGAGATCCAGCCCCGGTCGGTGACCTCGGCGGCGACGGCGCCGGTCTCGCGGTCGATGCTGACCCAGGCGTCGCGTCCCGGGCCGGGCATCGCGACGTAGACTTCCTCGTCGGCGCTCCAGTCCGCCGCGCGGCCCGTGGGATCGAGCGGAACCACGCCCGCCACCGCTTTCGCGACATCGGCGGGCAGCGGGATGGTGGCGTCTCCGGGCGCGGGCAGCTTTGCGAGCAGGGCAGCGGGCAGCTGGCCCTCGCTCTTGGTCACCACCGGCTCCGCCCCGATCGAAGCGGCGTGGTTGAGCGTGATGCCGGTGATGGAGAACAGGAACATCGCCGCCAGCGACATCGCCGCGCTCACCCAGTGCCACGTGTGGAGCTGCTTGAGCCAGAAGGCGCGGGCCTTCTTGTTCTTCTTTTTCTTCGGCGCCGGTTTCGCCGGTCGGGGACGCGCCGCGGGAGCCGCGCCCGGATCGCCGATCACCCGCCGGTCTTCGGGGTGCCCGTCAAGGGACGTGGCGAGGGCATCGGCGGCTTCCAACGTGTCGCATCCTTCGTCGCATGGGAGAGGGCGGGCGCGGCCGAACCCCCCGTTCGTCTCGCGCCCCGCAACTGCGTGCCCTCTGGACGAGCCGGTGCTTAGTGTATATGCAAATCACTCGCAATAGTGGTTGGCAGGAGATTACAATTGGCGACACTCGCGGTTCCCACAGCGGATGAGTTCGCCCCTATCCCGGCCTCGGCGAGCCCGTGGGAGCGTTCGGTCGACAATCCGGGGCATCTCGACGACTCGGGCGGGCAGGGAGGCGTGGCTTACGAGCGTTCGGTCTACCAGGCGTCGAAAGGCGCGCGGCCCATGGCATTGCTGGCCTCGGCAGGCGCGATTCTGGGGATCGTCGCGGCGATGGCTACGCTCAACATCGTGGCCATGCACAAGGAGCGGGCTCGCCTGACCACTGTCGACATCCGCGAACTCGACGTGACCCCGCCCCCGCCGCCGCCCGAACAGACCAAGCTGGACACGCCCGAAGCGGCGCAGACCCAGACTGTCATGCCCAAGCCGATGATCGAACTGCCTTCGCAAGGGCCGGTGCAGGTCGTGGTCGACGCGCCCCCTCCGCCGACCCCTCCGCTCGCGACGAGCGAGGGGACCAAGACCAGTGCCGCGCCTGCCGTGGCCCCGGCCGCCACGACCACGGTCGAAGGCGGCGACCTGTCGAGCAAGGTGCTGTTCGCCAAGCCGCCGACTTATCCCACCGAAGCGCGCCGCGCGCACGAACAGGGGACGGTCAAGCTGCTGGTCCTGGTCGGCACAGATGGCAAGGTTTCGGACATCAAGGTCGCGGGCAGCAGCGGCAGCGACCGGCTCGACCGCGCCGCGCTGCAGGCGGTGCGCCGCTGGCGCTGGTCGCCGACCATGAGCGGCGGCATCGCCACCGCCGTGCGCGGCTTCGTGACGATCCCCTTCGTGCTGGTCACCGCCTGAGCGGGGGCGCGGGTCCTTAGGCCCGGTCCTCCAGCGTCTCGTTCAGGACCTTGATCGCCTGTTCGAGTTGGGCCGAACTGTAGGGCTTGTCGAGCAGTACGGTCGGGCGATGGCCGGTGGCCGCATCGTAGCCGCCGCTGGCGATGGCGTGCGGGATGGCGCGCGCGGAAACTTCGGCGATGATCGGGTCGGCCTTCTCGCCGCCGAGGTTGAGGTCGATAACCGCCACGTCGTAGGCTTCGTTGCGGGCACCGTCGAGCGCGGCCGAAAGCGTCGCATAGGGGCCGACGACGGCACAGCCGAGATCGCCGAGCATCTCTTCGAGCAGCATCGAGACCAGGAATTCATCCTCCGCCACGAGCACGCGCAGCCCATTGAAATTGGAGATTTCCTCAGACATCGTCGGGCCCTTGAAGATGCGCGCGGCATCGGATTGCGGATGCGAACTATTGGCAGTGGTCCGCGCCCTGGGCAAGGGGCTTCACGTGCCGATTATCTCCCGAATCCGGCCAGCGAGCACGTCCATCGCGACGGGCTTGGTAATCATCGCCATGCCGGGTTCGAGGAAGCCCGAGGCCATGGCCGCGTTCTCGGCATAGCCGGTCATGAACAGCACCTTGAGATCGGGACGCGAGGCGCGGCCGCCGTCGGCGACCTGGCGGCCATTGAGGCCGGGGAGGCCGATGTCGGTGACGAGCAGGTCGATGCGCCGGTTCGACTGCAGGATGGCGAGGCCGGCGGGCCCATCGGCAGCCTCGATCGCGGTGTAGCCCAGCTCGTCCAGCACTTCCAGGATGAGCCCGCGCACGACCGGCTCGTCCTCCACCACCAGCACGACTTCGCCATGCTGGGCGGAGGGCGGGCTGTCCCGGTGCTCCGCCGCTTCCGGCCTGCTTTCGGCTCCGTTGTGGCGCGGCAGGTAGAGCTTGATCGTGGTGCCCTTGCCCTCTTCCGAGTAGATGCGCGCATAGCCTTCGGACTGGCGCGCGAAGCCGTAGATCATCGATAGGCCGAGCCCGGTGCCCTGTCCGATCGGCTTGGTGGTGAAGAACGGCTCGAACGCGCGGGCGGCGGTTTCCGCGCTCATGCCGACGCCGGTATCGGTAATGGCGATGCAGACGTACTGGCCGGGCCTGACGTCGCGCTGGAGCGCGGCGAAGTGCCCGTCGAGATGGGCATTGCAGGTCTCGATCGTCAGCCTGCCGCCTGCCGGCATGGCGTCACGCGCGTTGATGACGAGGTTGAGGATCGCGCTTTCGAGCTGGTTGGGATCGCAGCGGGTCTGCCACAGATCGTCGGCAAGGACGAACTCCAGTTCGATGTGCTCGCCCAGCGTGCGGCGAAGCATGTCCTCCATCGAGGCGATCAGCGGATTGGTGCGAACGGGCCGGGGGTCGAGCGGCTGGCGGCGCGAGAACGCAAGCAGGCGGTGGGTCAGCGCCGCCGCCCGTTCGGCCGAGGTGCGGGCTCCGGCCAACCAGCGGTCGAGGTCCTGGGTGCGGCCCTGCGCGAGCCGGTTGTGCATCACGTCGAGGCTGCCGGTGATGCCTTGCAGCAGGTTGTTGAAGTCGTGCGCGATGCCGCCGGTGAGCTGGCCGACGGCCTCCATCTTCTGGCTCTGGCGCAGCGCATCTTCCACCGCGCGCTGGTCGGTGATGTCGCGGCCGATGGCGTGGATGCGCCGCTCGTCCGGCACGGCAGTCCAGGCAATCAGGCGATAGTCGCCCTCCTTGGTGCGGTAGCGGTTTTCGAAGGCGATGGTGCGCACGCCGGTGGACAGCTTGGCGACTTCCGCCGCGGTCTGCTGGCGATCGTCGGGGTGGACGAAGGCGGCGATGCGGCGGCCCAGCATCTCGCCCTCGTGCCAGCCGAGCAGGCGTTCGGCGGAAGGATTGACGGCGGTGATGAGGCCGGAGAAGTCGCAGACCAGCATGAGGTCGCGGCTGATCGTCCAGAGCCGGTCGCGGTCCTGCGCATATGCGGCTTCGAGCTGCTTCTGCGCCTCGATCTCGGTATTCGTGCCTACCCACGCGGTGATGGCGCCGCGCGCGTCGGCCAGCGGAAGCGCGCGCGACAGGTGCCAGCGATAGCCGCCCCCGGCGTCGCGCAGGCGCATCTCGGTGTCGAAGATCTCGCCGCCGGCCAGCGCCTGCGACCAGCGAGCGAGCACCGCGGCGCGGTCGTCGGGATGGACGAGCCGCGTCCACCCGGCGCCGTCGAGGCTGCCGCGCGGCTCGCCGCAATAGGCGTAGACCCGGTCGTTGAACCAGTCGAACCCGCCATCGGCCCGCGCGGTCCAGACCTGGGTCGGCATGTTCTGCGCCAGGGCGCTGAACTGGGCCTCGCTCGTCTCCAGCGCGAGCTGGGTCAGGCGCCTCTCGGTGATGTCCTGGACCACGCCGACCATGCGTACCGGGTTGCCCTCGGCGTCCAGCTCGAAATCGGCCTTGCGCGCAACGATGCGTTCCTCGCCGGTATCCGCGCGGCGGATGCGGTATTCGACGTCGAGCGGGGTGGTCGCGTCATGGCGCCGGGCGACGTTGGAGATCGCCACGCGATCCTCGGGAACGACGATGGCCTCGAATATTTCGGGCGAGACCGGGCCGCGCTGTTCTACCCCGAAGATGCGGCAGAATTCGTCGGTGCCGCTGATCGTGTTGGCGGCGATGTCGATCGAGAACAGCCCGACGGCACCCGCCACCTGCGCGCGGCGAAGCTGGTCCTCGCTCAGCCTGAGCGCGGTCTGCGCCTCGTGCTCGTGGGTGCGGTCGCGCATCAGCTTGACGAAGCCGATGGCGGTTCCGGCGGCGTCCCGCAGCGGGGTCATCTCGCTGAGGCCCCAGAACCGCTCGCCGGTCTTGCGCAAGTGCCAGCGCGCGTCGTGCGCGCGCCCCGTCTCCAGCGCCTCGCGGCGCTTGGCGGCGGGGCGTCCGACCTTGCGGTCCTCGGGCGTGAAGAACACGTCGATCGGCTGGCCCAGCATTTCCGGCTCGGTCCAGCCGAGCATGGTGGCGGCGCCGGTATTCCACAGCGTCACCCGCCCCTCGAGGTCGGTCGCGACGATGCCGTAGTCGATCGCGCCGTCGAGGATCTGGCGGTTGTACTCCTCGCGCTCGCGCAGCAGCCCTTCGGCGCCGACCCGCTGGACATGGGCCCACGACCGGTCGGTCACCTCGCGGATGACGCCGAGTTCGTAGTCGGTCCAGCGGTGGGGCTTGTCGTCGTGGATCGCCATGAGGGCGATGAGGTGGCCCTGCTTGACGAGCGGCATGCAGATGGTGGCGGCGACGCCGATGTCCTGGAAGGTCTTGGCTTCCCCGGGCGCCAGTTCCGCGGCGTTGTCGTTGATGATGAGCGGACGCCCGGCGGACAGCTCCGCCACCGCGAGGGCGCCGAAGTCGGCGAGGCTGTAGTGCCCGACGATGGAGGGAGAGCCGGGCGCGTGCCAGTTGCCGCGAATGGTGAAACCGTCCTCGTCCTCGTCCATGTCGGCATAGGCGCAGTTGGTGATGCCGAGGTGCCGCGCGGTAAGGCGCGTGGTGATCGCGAGAATCTGGTCCGCGCCCCGGCAGTCCGCCACGGCGCGGCCGAGTTCGTCCAGGAAGCGCAGGCGGGCCTCGCGCTCCTGCAGGGCCTCGGCGGCGAGATGCGCCTCGGTCGTCTCGACGACGATGGCGATGACGCCGGCGGGCTTTCCGTCGTCCCCGGGGACGGGCGAATAATCGAGGTTCATCCAGACCCGTTCGGGCCGACCCCTGCGATGGAGCGTCAACATGTGGTCGCGGTAGCTCAGCGACTTGCCGGCCAGACCCACGCGCATCACGTTGTCGTTGAAATCTGCGATCTCGTCCCAGCCATCGCGCACGTTCGAGCCCAGCAGCCGACCGTCGCGCGCACCGGCGAACTTCGCATAGGCATCGTTGTAGAGCATGACGCCCTCCGGCCCCCAGAGCAGCACCAGCGGCACGGGCGAGGCCAGCATGAAGCCGACGGTGTGGCGCAGGCTGGCGGACCACTCCGCGATCGGGCCGATGGACGTGGAGGCCCAGTCGTGCGCGGCGATGCGACGGGCCAGCTCGCCCGGGAGTTCCATGAACCCGACGCCGTTCTCTCCGCTGCGCGCCATCGACTTTCCGCGTCCCCTTGTGCCCGCTCGGCGCTCTTCCCGCGCGCGGCGTGCACGGGGTGACACATCGCGCGCTCAAGGCTTGGCGGTCAAGCCCTCATCGCGTCGCGTTCGGACACGCGTGCCCCACGGCGGGACGCACCCGTGCGATGAAACTCAGCCGTTGACGGCGCGTGGAACGAAGTGGTGCGCGCTCTCGACCGCCGGCAGGCGTCGGCCGAGGCTGGCGCGGTTGCGGCCTCTGCGCTTGGCGTCGTAGAGGTTGCGGTCCGCCTGAAGATGGGCGTCCGAGAGGTCGTCGGCGCCCGCCCGCAGCGCGGCGCAACCGATGCTGAGCGTGCCGCAGTCGGCGCCGCCCATCCGCTCCGCGAAGCCGGCGCAGAGATCCTGCGCGAAATCCAGAGCGGATGCTTCGCCGAACCCGGGCAGCACCATCGCGAACTCGTCTCCGCCCAGCCGGCCGACGATCGCGTCGCCCGGGCTGCGCAGCTTGAGGTACTCCGCCAGCGACACGAGCAGGCGGTCGCCCTCCTGGTGGCCGAAGCAGTCGTTGACGGTCTTGAAGTGGTCGACGTCGATGAGCAGCAGCGCACCGCCTTCGTGCCCGATGCCGTCTGCCAGCGAAGCGAGGGCGCGGCTCTCGAAGCCGCGACGGTTGAGCAGGCCGGTCAGGGGATCGCTCTCGGCCAGCCGCGTGACCCGGTTCTCGCGGCGCTGGCGCAGCGCCGCCGCGATCGACATGGAAAGCGCCACGGCCACCAGAACCCCCTCGAACAGCGAGACGGTGATCATCGTCCCTGCATAGCTCGACAGGTCCACGAAGGCGCCCGGCGCGAAGGCGCAGAGCGTCTTCATCGCATAGAATCCGCCGTGGAACAGGAACGTGCCGGCCAGCATCCGGGTCTCCGATCCGCCCGAGCGCGTCGCGCGGGGCAGCACGCTCGCCGCCTTGAGCGACAGGATCGCGACGCAGGCGGCGTTGAGCATGGACATGATCTGGTCGCGCTCGGCTCCCGGCGCGTCCAGTCCGGCAAGGCCCATCAGCACGCAGCAGAGCGCCGGGGCGAAGAACCAGGCGCGCGAGATCCGCCGGCCCGCGAAGGAGGCCGCGCCGTGGAGGAACGCCAGATGCGCCAGCGGCACCATCGAATTGGAAAGCCACACGCCCACAACGAACGACCCTTCGGTCCGCAGCGGCGCCAGCGACGAGCCGACGACGATCGAGGCGAAGCCCAGCGCAAAGCTCAGCAGGAAGCGTTCGCCGAGCGAGCGCCACTCCATCAATAGGAAAGCCGCCGCGACGAACGCGATCGCATTCGTCATCAACAGCATCGTCTGCCCGTCCACCGCCATGAAACCCCGAAACCCCGTCAAGCGACGCGGCCGTTTACCCTGTTATCCTAAACAAAACGTGCATTTATAAGCAGCGTAGGCGCGCGGCGGCGAGCAGCTGGGGGATCGGCCTTGCGACGGACGCCATCCCCGGCGCGCCCGGCAGTGGATCGCCCCGGCACTCCCGTTCGTTTGATGGACATCGTGTCGAGCGAGAGAGGGCGCATGTCCTCGTGCCCGCCCGGCGCGCCAATCGAGACAAGATCAAGGAGAGCATCGATGACCCGACGTGACCCCAATGCCGGCAGTCGCCAGGCCGGCGGATATCGCAGCGAAGACAGCTCGTGGGATTCGCCTCGCCAGGCCAATCAGTGGCAGGGAGACGTCGATCGCCAGACGGGATCGGGTTGGGAGCCCGACGCCAACGAGCGCACCGACTACTTCCGTCAGGATCGCCAGTTCGAAGGGCGCTACATCGGCGACCTGCACGGCGAAGACGAGAGCGCCCGACTGCGGCAGGACGATGCCAGCCGCGAGCGGGGCTATCGCGGTCGGGGACGTGGCGGCTATGCCGAGGGCGGCTACGGCCAGCGCGGCGGTGCGGTCGAACGTCGCTACCGCTTCTCCGGCTCGCGCGCGCCGGAGTATTCCTCGCCCCCGTTCGATGCCAGCGGCGGTAACGACTATGGCAGCTTCACCAGCGAGGACTACGGTGGGCGGGACTTCTCGCGCTCTGCTCGCGGCGGCTTGAGCGGCGGCCTGCATCCCAGCGATTCCTATCGTCCGAGCTATGGACCCGGTAGCTGGGGACGGGGTCGCGACGACGATGCCGGCTGGCGCGAATACGGCGAACGGCGGGGTTTCCTTGCCCGCGCCGGTGACGAGGTGGCGAGCTGGTTCGGCGACGACGACGCCGCGCGCCGCCGCGAAGCCGACCACCGGGGTCGCGGCCCCTCGGACTACACGCGATCCGACGAACGCATCCGCGAGGACGTGAACGACGCGCTGACGCACGACCGCCGCGTCGATGCCAGCCATGTCCGCGTGCAGGTGAAGGACGGCGAAGTCACGCTCGAAGGCACGGTCGACAATCGTCAGGACAAGCGCCGGGCGGAAGACCTGGCCGACGACGTCAGCGGCGTCCGGCACGTGCAGAACAACCTGCGGCTCTCCAGCACCGCAGGCCGTACCGAGGGGCTGACGGCTGGCACCAGCACGCCGGGCTACTCGCACACCGCGACGAGCGGCGGCTCGGCCTCGACCTTCGAGACGAAGGACAGCAGCGGCTCCTGACCGCTGCCAACGGTCGCGACCGGGAAAGGGGAGCCTGCGGGCTCCCCTTTTTTGTCCGGTTCGTCAGCCCGGGCGCACCACGCAGCGGAAACCGATGTGCGAAGTGGAGGTGTCGACCATCTCGGGATGGCGGGCCGCCGGCCGGTAGCGCTGGCAGTAGTTGGCGGCGCAGAGGTGCGAGCCGCCCTTGATGACCTTGCGCCCGATCCGGACGCCGGGCTGCGCGGGGTCGAAGCTGTCCTTCAGCCTGGCACCGCGCGGATTGCTGAGCTTGCAGCACGAATCGCCCCCCTTCTTCGGGGTTTCGGGCCGCTCGCTCCACCAGTCGCGCGTCCATTCCCAGGTGTTGCCGATCATGTCGACGAGGCCGTACCCGTTGGCCGGGTAGGTGCCGACGGGGGAGGTCCGTTCCCAGCCGTCGAGCATCTGGTTGGCGAAGGGGAACAGCCCTTGCCAGTAGTTCGCCATCATCGCGCCGCCGGGCGCCAGTTCGTCGCCCCAGGCATATTCGGCGCCTTCCAGCCCGCCCCTTGCGGCGAATTCGAACTCGGCCTCGGTCGGCAGGTCCTTGCCCGCCCATCTGGCATAGGCTTCGGCATCCGCGTAGGCCACCTGCACCACGGGGTGATCCCAGATGTCGAGGCTGTCCACGTCGCCGTCGGGGCCGAGGGGGTGTCGCCAGTCCGCGCCGAAGCTGAATTGCCACCAGTTGCCGGGGTTGCCCGTATCGACCGGTGTGCCGGTCTTGCGGAAGACCAGCGAGCCGGCGTGCGCCATTTCAGGCTTCATTCCCGGATAGTCCCGGGGATCGGGCGCGACCTCGGCGACGGTGCGATAACCCGTCGCCGCGACGAAGGCGGCGAACTGGCGGTTGGTCACCGGGGTGCGGTCGATCCGGAAGGCGTCTACCGAGACCCGGCGCAGCGGCGCTTCCTCGGGATAGAAGCGTTCCGAGCCCATCGTGAACGTCCCGGCCGGGATCGCGACCATGTCGTCCAGTCCGGGGGCGATGGCTCCATTGTCGATGCTCTGCACGCGATAAGGCCTTTCCTGCCCGGTCTTTGGCCTCTACCTAGAGCGCACGGCAAGGCAGGACAACCGCTGCTGACGGCACGCAAACCAAGTGCCGACGAAGGAACTAATCGCCGGGGACGCAGGCCTACCGCACGGGTGGGGGCACGACTTTCCGAATCATGACAGCGACTTACCGGGGGCTATTCGCGTTGCGCGGCTGGATACTGTTTCAGCATGAACTCGATCCGGCGATCCCGGAAGTGCCCGAGGTGTTCCGCTTCCAGGAGGCTGCGGGCGGCCTTGGCATAGAACTGCACGTCTTCCAGCCGCACCGCTTCGAACTGGTGGTCGGCACCGGGGGCGACTGGGCGATGAAGTACCAGGGCACGCCCGTGGAGCGGCCCGACTTCGTGATCTGCCGCACCGGCGCGGAGACGGACTACTTCACGCTCGCGTTGCTGCGCCACATCCAGCGGCGCGGGGTGCGGCTGGTCAACGGGCCCGAGACGATCGAGACCGTTGCCGACAAGCTGCACACGCTGCAGACGCTCAACCGCGCCGGCCTGCCGATCCCGCGCACGATCCTCGGCACGTTCCCGGTCGACGTCGACCTGGTCGAACGCGAACTGGGCTTCCCGGTGATCGTCAAGACGCTCAAGGGCACGCGCGGCGCCGGCGTCCTCAAGTGCGAGGATCGCAGCCAGTTCGAGGATCTGGCGGGCCTGCTCGAAAGCGCGGAGGCCAAGGCGGACTTCATCCTCCAGCACTACGTGCGGGCCAGCCATGGTCGCGATGTGCGCGTGCTGGTGGTGGGCGGCCGCGTGGTCTCGGCGATGGAGCGGCGCTCGCTGACCGGCGGGTTCAAGTCCAACGTCTCGCTCGGCGGCGTCGGCGTCGCGTACAACCCGCCGCAGGAGATGGCGGAGCTGGCGGTCCAGGCGGCCGACGTGCTGGGGCTCGACATCACCGGCATCGACATCCTCTTCGACGAAGACGGCTACCGCATCTGCGAGGCGAACTCCGCCCCCGGCTTCCAGGGGCTGGAGCGGGCGACCGGGATGGACGTACCCACCGCGATCCTCGAATGGGTCATGGCGACGCAGGACGCCGTGCACGAGGCGACGCCGGTTCCGGCGGAAAGCACCGCGCTTGCCGACATGGTGTTCGGCGGCCGCAGCGGCCTGCGCGCGCTCACCGATCGCAACACCGAGTTCCGCCGCTTCGCCAGTGCCGTGGGCCTGCGCATGATCGCGACGGGCGTGGGCGCGCTGGTGCAGGCGAGCTTCCCGCCGCCGCTGGTCGATCGCCGCAGCCCGACCGGCGTCGGCTTGCGCAGCCTGTTCGAGGGACGCATGGCCTCGGAGCTATCCGACCTCGACGACCGCGCGCAGGAGCGTACCCTGCTCGTCGTGCTCGCCGTCGCGATCTGGGCCTCGGTGCTGCCGTGGCTGGCGGGCGCGGATGCGATCCTGAGCGGAGTGCTGTCGATCCTGGCATTGACCTTCCCGGTGCTGTTCCTCCTCACCGCGCCCGCCGGGCGCTTCGGCAAGGGGCGACGGCGCAAGAGCGGGAGCGGCGGCGCATGATAGACTTCTCGGCCATTCCCTGGGCGGAACTGGCGCCGTTCATCGTCGCGGGATTCCTCGCGCAGCTGGTCGACAGCGCCCTCGGCATGGCCTTCGGGGTCATCGCCAATGCGCTGCTGGTGGTGCTCGGGCTGCCGCCGGCCACGGCATCGTCGGTCACCCACGCGGTGGAGAGCTTCACCAGCGGGGTTTCGGGCATCGCCCACGCCCTGCAGCGCAACGTCGACTGGCCGTTGTTCGCGCGGCTGGTGATACCGGGCATAGCGGGCGGACTGGCGGGCGTCTGGGCGCTGACGCACCTGCATCTCGCCTTCGCGCGGCCGGTGGTGCTCGTCTACCTTGCGGCGGTCGGCATCTATCTCATCTGGAGCGGCGCGCGGCGGGCGCAGGCCTACCGGCGGATGCGCATGGTCGGCCCGCTGGGCCTCATCGCCGGGTTCCTGGACAGTTTCGGCGGCGCCTGGGGGCCGGTGACCACCGGCAGCCTGATCGCGCAGGGCATGACCCCGCGCATGGCTGTGGGCACGGTCAACGCGGCGGAGTTCTTCGTCAGCGTCACCGTGCTCTCGGCCTTCATCGGCACGCTCGGCGTCCAGTCCTTCGCCATGGCCGCGACCGGCCTGCTGGTGGGCGGCATGATCGCCGCGCCCGTGGGCGCGCTGGTGACGCGGCGGGCGAGCCCCAAGAACCTCACCCAGTGGATCGGCGGCGTGATGGTCGCGCTCGCGCTCTGGGGGCTGGTGGCGCTGACGCTGGCGCCGGTGCCGCTGCTGCCCCGGATGTGAGCGACCGGCGGCTTACCGCGCCGCCTCGGGTGTCGCGCGCGTCAGCCTCCCGCCGCTCAGGACCTTCGCCGCGCCCGGCGCCACGCGCAGCAGCAACTGCGCCAGCGCCACCACGGCAGCGAGGATCAGGAACGGCTGCGCCAGCAGGTAGAGCGGGTAGAGCGGCGACCCCAGCTTGCCCGTGAGCTGGCCGATCATCGGCCCGAACAGCCACAGCAGGATCAGGTGGGCGCAGAAGTAGAAGAACATGTAGGGCTCCACCCGCTGCAGCACGGGTGAGAGCCGCGTCGCGGCAAGCTGCCAGGCCAGCCGCCAGACCGCCACCGATGCCGCGATCCGCACCGCCAGGTCGAGCGCGGCGG
>DATKFS010000189.1:0-4682 GCA_035511275.1 Novosphingobium sp. | reverse complement strand
CTCGGCACCGCGATCGCGCGGGCGCACCAGTTCCTGACCTTCGCCAGCGCCGCGCCGCTGCAGTGGGCTGTGGCGGAGGGTCTCGCTCTGCCGGACGCGGTGTTGGCGGACCAGCGCGACGGCTGGGCGGCAGCGCGCGCGAGGCTCAGGGCGGGGCTGGAGGATGCGGGCTTCGTGGTCCTGACCAACGCCGCGACGTGGTTCCTGTGCATCGACCTTGCCGCCTCGGGCGTGGCGCTCACCGACCGGGCATTCAGCGAGCGCGCGGTCGTCGAGGCGGGGGTCGCGACGGTCCCGGTCGGCGCGCTCTACGAAAGCGAGGGCGCGCCCGATCGCATCGTGCGGCTGTGCTTCACCAAGCCCGACGCGGTACTGGACGAAGCGGTGGCGCGGCTATCCGCATGGAGGGCCGGGCTGTGAGCGGCTTCCAATGGCGGCCGATGGGGCCACGGGACATCGACGGCGTCGTCGCCGTGGCGCGCGTCGCATTCCCCAATCACTTCGAGGCGCGCGAATGTTTCGTGGAACGTCTCGCGCTGTTCCCGCAAGGGTGCTTCGTGCTGGCCTCGGCCGAGGCGGTTAAGGGTTATCTGATCGCCTATCCCTGGCCACTGGGCTCGGTGCCGCCACTCAACAGCCTGCTGGGCGGCCTGCCGGAGACGCGCGAGGCGTTCTACCTACACGACCTCGCATTCGACCCCGAGGTGCGCGGGCAGGGCCATGCGCGGCCCATCGTCGAACGACTGGCGGCGGACCTGCGGGCTTTGGGCGCGGAGCGGATCGCGCTGGTCTCGGTGAACGATTCGCTCTCGTTCTGGCGCGGCATGGGCTTCGAGCCCGTCACCGGCGACGAGGCGATGCGCCGCAAGCTCGCGAGCTACGGCGGTGATTCGACCTACATGGTACGGGAAATCTGACGCCGATGGTCAGGGCGCCGGGGCGACGTCCCCGCCGAGCGCCTGATAGACCTGCACTTGCGCGGTGAGCTGGTTGTAGCGGTTCTGGATTTGGCTGCTGCGCGCCGAACGGAGACGCTCCTGCGCATCGAGCCAACTGCGCAGGGGGATGAGCCCGGCGCGGTACTGGCGTTCGTAGAGCTGCTCCGCATCGCGCGCGGCGGTGTAGTTCGCGTCCACGAATTCGGCCTGCCGGATGTACTGGTCGCGCGCCGAGAGGGTGACCTGCGTGTCGCGCAGGGCGTCGTAGAAGGTCTGGCGGAAGTCCTGTGCGGCGATGTCGTAGTCCGCCCGCGCGACGCCGGTGGCGAGCCGGACCTTCGCCGGGTTCAGCTCGGGCAGGGAGAGCGCCGCACCGATGCTGGCGGCGGGGTTGCTGAAGAACTTGAGCAGCGAGGAACTGGCCGTGCCCAATGCCCCCGTCAGGCTGAACTTCGGATAGTAACTCGCCACCGTCGCGTCGCTGGTCGCCAGCGTCGAGCGCAGCCGCAGTTCGGCGGCGGCAAGGTCCGGGCGGCGAGCGAGCAGCGCGGCGGGAACGCCCGCATCGATTCCGGGCAGCGCGCGCGTGGGCAGCACGGTCGGTTCCGGGCCATCGTAGCCCTGTCGGTCGAGCAGCGCGGCGATGGCCTTGCTCGCCTCCACCCGCGCCTGCACGAGCTGTGTTTGCGAAGCCTCCTGCGCCGCCACCGTCTGCTGGGCGTCGCGCAGTTCGAGGCGCGAAACCGCGCCCGCGTCATACTGGCGCTGCACCAGCTCCAGCGCGCGGCGCACATAGGCGAGGCTCTGTTCGCCAAGCGCGATCTGCTCGTTGGCGTAGCCCAGCTGCCACCATGCCTGCACGGTGGTGCTGACGAGGGCCAGGCGCGTCTCGGCGAGGTCCTGCGCGGTCGCCCGCGCTTCCCAGCGCGCGGCGTCGGCCTGCGCGTCGAGCCGGCCGAACAGGTCGATCTCCCAGCTCGTGCCGAGCGAGGCGGAACTGCTCTTGTTCCACGACGTGCTGCCTTCCAGCGCCTTCGAGGCGTCGGACGACAGGCCCGCCGAGAAACTGGGCAGCAGCGCCGTCCTCGCGAGGTCGGCGGAAAGGCGCGCGCGCTTCAGGCGCAGGCCGGCGGCGGCGAGGTCGGCATTGTCCGCCAGCACCTGTTCGACGAGGCTGGTGAGGGCGGCGTCCTCGAAGCCGTTCCACCATGGCCCGACCGCCTGCTGGGGATCGCCGAGGGGGCTCGCGTCCCAGGTCGTCGCGACGGGGACCGGCGGCGCCGTGTAGGGCGTGCGCACGAGGCCGCCGCAACCGGCGGTCAGCGAGGCCAGCGCAAGGAGGGGGAGCAGGCGGGTGGGTGTGAAGGGCACGGTCAGTCTCTCGAAAGGGCGTCGACCGGGTCGAGCCGGGCCGCGCGGCGCGCGGGGAGGAAGCCGAACACGATCCCGATCATCGTCGAGCACACGAAGGCCGCGACGATCGAGGTGGTCGAATAGGACAGGGTGATCGGTGCCTTGGCGAGCACGAAGACCAGCCCCACGCCGAGCGAGAGCAGCACGCCGATGACGCCGCCGATCAGGCAGACCAGCACCGCCTCGATCAGGAACTGCTGGAGGATGTCGGACTGGCGCGCGCCCACCGCCATGCGCACGCCGATCTCGGCGGTGCGCTCGGTGACGGAGACGAGCATGATGTTCATCACCCCGATGCCGCCGACGATCAGCGAGATCACGGCGATGGCGGCGACCAGCGCGGTCATCGTCTGGGTGGCGCTAGTGATGGTGGCGCGAATGTCGTCGGAGTTGCTGATGAAGAAGTCGACGGTGCCGTGGCGCTGGGTGAGGAGCTGCGTCACCGCCGCTTCCGCCGCGGCGGTGGAGGTGTCGTCGCTGATGCGCACGGTGATGCTGGAGACGAACGACTGGCCGAGCATCCGGCTCATCGCCGTGGTGTAGGGCACGTAGGCGGTCAGGCTGTCGCTGCCCCCGAAGCCCTGCTGCTGGGTGCCGACGACGCCGACGATGCGCGCGGGCACCTTGCCCAGCAGCACGACGGTGCCCAGCGGGTCCTCACCGCCGGGGAAGAGGGTCTTGGCGGTGTTCTCGTCGATCACCACGTCCTGCGCCAGTTCCCTGACGCTCTGCGTGTCGAACAGGCTGCCCGCAACCAGTTCCAGCCCGCGCACGCGGAAGTAGTCCGCGCCCACGCCGCTGACCTGTGCGGTGGCGGCGACGTTGCGGTAACGTGCAGTGACGCTGGTGGAGACACTGGGCGTCACGCTGTCGACGTAGGACAGTTGCGACAGCGCCTCGGCATCGGAATCCTTGAGCGTCTCGATCTTGCCCGATCGCATGTCGCCGAAGCTCTTGCCCGGATAGACGGTGAGCGTGTTGGTGCCGAGGCTGCTGATGTCCGAGAGTATCTGCTCCTGCGAGCCCTTGCCCAGCGCCACCACCGAAACGACCGAGGCGATGCCGATGATGATGCCCAGCATCGTCAGGAAGGTCCGCAGCTTGTGCGCCGACATCGCCAGCACCGCCATGCGGAAGGCTTCGCGGAAACGGTCGGCAAGCTGCTGGAAGCCGCTGGTCCCCGGCGGCGGGGCGGGCAGCGCGGGGACGGTGGCGCCCGGCTTCGTGACACGGTCGTCGATGATCTCGCCGTCGCGGATCTCGATGATGCGGTCGGCGTGCTCGGCCACGCTCATGTCGTGGGTGACGAGGATGACGGTGTGCCCCTCGGCGTGGAGTTCGCCCAGGATCGCCATGACTTCGGTGCCGCTGGCCGAATCGAGCGCGCCGGTGGGCTCGTCGGCGAAGATCACCTCGCCCCCGTTCATCAGCGCGCGCGCGATCGAGACGCGCTGCTGCTGGCCGCCCGAGAGCTGGCCGGGCCGGTGTCTGGTGCGCTCGCCGAGGCCGAGGCGGGAGAGGATCTGCGCGGCGCGCTCTGTCCTTTCGCCACGTGGCTTGCCCGCATAGACCGCCGGGACCTCGACATTGCCGAGCGCCGAGAGGTCGGTGAGCAGGTGGTAGCGCTGGAAGATGAAGCCGAAATGCTCACGGCGCAGGGCGGCGAGTTCGTCGGGCTCGAGCTTCGCGGTATCGCGGCCGTCGACGCGGTAGGATCCCGAGGTCGGCCGGTCGAGGCAGCCCAGGATGTTCATCAGCGTCGACTTGCCCGAGCCGGACTGGCCGACGATCGCCACCATCTCGCCGGCGTGGATCGTCAGGTCGATGTCCTTGAGTGCGGCGAAGACGCCGTCGCCCGAGGGATACTCGCGCCGGACCTTCGACAGCGACAGGAGCGGGGTGTCGGTCATCGTGCCGCTCAGAACCGGGGCGGGCCCATCCGGCGCCCGCCGCTGCTCGAGGCAGTGTCCGCCGAAGCCTCGCCGATGACCACGTCCTCGCCTTCCTTGAGGCCCGAGAGGACCTCGACGTTGACGTTGTTGTTGAGGCCGACCTTGACCTGGCGGGTGGCGATCTTGCCGTCCTCGCCCTTCACGCGCACCGCGTAGCTGCCGTCCTTGCCTCTCGCGCCGAGCGCGGTTGCGGGGATCGTCAGGGCATTGGCGCGCCGGTCGAGCACGATGCTGACCTTGGCGGTCATCAGCGCGCGCAGGCGCCCGTCGGCGTTGGGGACCTCGAACAGCGCGTTGTAGTAGATCGCCGAATCGCTGGTGCTGCTGGACGAGCTGCTGGAACTGGAATCGACCTCGTTGACGATGGATTCGGGCGCAG
>DATKFS010000188.1:0-1630 GCA_035511275.1 Novosphingobium sp. | reverse complement strand
ATGCCAACCTGCGCCAGGTCCACCAGTGGACGCTCGACCACATCGGCCGCAGCCCCTGGGGTGAGAAGTTCACCCAGATGGCCGACCGCATCGGCGAGGCGCTGGACTTCATGGCGGCCTGCGGCGTGGACCCGACGTCCGTGCCGCAACTTCAGGGCACCGACTTCTACACCAGCCACGAAGCGCTGCTGCTGCCCTACGAGCAGGCGCTGACCCGCCGCGATTCGCTGACGGGCGACTGGTACGACTGCTCGGCCCACATGCTGTGGATCGGCGACCGTACCCGCTTCGAAGGCTCGGCCCACGTCGAGTACCTGCGCGGCGTCGGCAACCCGATCGGCATGAAGTGCGGCCCCAGCCTCGAGCCCGACGCGCTGCTGCGGATGCTCGACACGCTGAACCCCGGCCGCGAGCCGGGCCGGATGACGCTCATCAGCCGCTACGGCCACGACAAGGTCGAAGCCGGCCTGCCCAAGCTGGTCCGCGCGGTGAAGCGCGAGGGGCATCCGGTGGTGTGGTCGTGCGACCCGATGCACGGCAACGTCATCAAGTCGGAAAGCGGCTTCAAGACCCGCCCGTTCGAGCGCATCCTCGCCGAAGTGCGCGGCTTCTTCGCCGTGCACCGCGCCGAGGGCACCCATGCGGGCGGCATCCACGTCGAGATGACCGGCCAGGACGTGACCGAGTGCACCGGCGGCGCCATCGCCATCACCGACGAGGCGCTGGCCGACCGCTACCACACCCACTGCGACCCGCGTCTCAACGGCGCGCAGTCGATCGAACTGGCCTTCGAGATGGCCGACCTCCTCAACCTCGAGGCGACGGTGGGACAGAAGCAGGCGGCCTGACAGCTGCGAAACAAGCGCGACAGAGGCGCGGGAGGCTCGGCTTCCCGCGCCTTTTTCTTTGCCCGGGGCGGTGGGGCCTGTTGGGTTTGGACAGTTTGTTGATGAAATGCATGCGCGCGGCGCGTGCATGGGGGAGGCGAAAATCGACGGTGTGAAAGAGCCGCCACGAACATAGCGCCGGCCGGCCTTGTAGGAAAATGCGGACCCCGGCCGCGCGCGGGCATCGCGGATTGCGGAGACGCGAAGAAGGTGCAAGGGGCGGCGCCGACACCATTTCAGGAATGCGAGCAATGCCGACGACGATTCACCCGGGCGCGACGTTCAGGGACAACCTCCAGGCCCTCCCGCCCATCGACGGCATCGCGCGCATCGACCTTCGCGACGGCGCCGGGGCCGTGGTCGCCCGGATCGAGAACCAGCCCGGCAAGCAGGGTTCGCTGGCCGTCTACCAGTACCTCGCGCAGGCGTTCGGCACGCTCGACGCCGCCGCCGCCGAGCATGGCCTGGCCCTCTTCGCCGAAAACACCGCCGACGCCCGCAACCGCCCCGGCGCCCACCCCAACATCGACCGCCTCCTCGAAATCGCGGCGGGCGGCGCGGCGCTGGACATTGAGGTTATCGCTGGCGGGGGTTGAGGGGCGGGTTTGCGCCCAACCCAGCCGTTCAGCCAACTCTCCGTTTGTCCAAGAAGCGGATATTTGTTCACATGGCGGCGATGGGGATGCGGTGGCGATTGGCTTCAACCACCAAGTTTGTCACGATGAACGCGGTCGGCGCCGCAT
>DATKFS010000187.1:0-3878 GCA_035511275.1 Novosphingobium sp. | reverse complement strand
TCGTCGTCACCATCGGTTCCAAGCGCATCGACAGCTCGATCCGCACCCGTCTCAATTCGCTCGCCCAGGCCATGAAGGGCTAAGAAAGGCAGAACAATGGATATCCGCGCAGCAGAAATCTCGAAGGTCATCAAGGACCAGATCGCCAGCTTCGGCACCGAGGCACAGGTTTCCGAAGTCGGTTCGGTTCTGTCGGTCGGTGACGGCATCGCCCGCATCCACGGCCTCGACAACGTCCAGGCCGGTGAGATGGTCGAATTCTCGAACGGCGTGCAGGGCATGGCGCTCAACCTCGAAGCCGACAACGTCGGCGTCGTGATCTTCGGCTCGGACGCCGAGATCAAGGAAGGCGACAGCGTCAAGCGCACCGGCACCATCGTGGACGTACCCGTCGGCAAGGGCCTGCTCGGCCGCGTCGTCGACGCGCTCGGCAACCCGATCGACGGCAAGGGCCCTATCGTCGCCGAGAAGCGCGCTCGCGTCGAAGCCAAGGCTCCCGGCATCATCCCGCGCAAGTCGGTGCACGAGCCCGTGCAGACCGGGCTGAAGGCGATCGACGCCCTCGTCCCCGTCGGCCGCGGCCAGCGCGAGCTGATCATCGGTGACCGCCAGACCGGCAAGACCGCCGTCGCCATCGACACCTTCATCAACCAGAAGGAAGCGAACCAGGGCGACGACGAGAGCAAGAAGCTCTACTGCATCTACGTCGCCGTCGGCCAGAAGCGCTCGACCGTCGCGCAGATCGTTCGCCAGCTCGAAGAGAACGGCGCGATGGAATACTCCATCGTCATCGCCGCGACCGCTTCGGAGCCCGCGCCGCTGCAGTACCTCGCGCCCTACACTGGCGCCGCCATGGGCGAATTCTTCCGCGACAACGCCATGCACGCCGTGATCGTGTACGACGACCTTTCCAAGCAGGCCGTCGCCTACCGCCAGATGTCGCTGCTGCTGCGTCGTCCCCCGGGCCGCGAAGCGTACCCGGGCGACGTGTTCTATCTCCACAGCCGCCTGCTCGAGCGCGCCGCGAAGATGAACGACGACCAGGGCGCCGGCTCGCTGACCGCGCTGCCGATTATCGAAACCCAGGCGGGCGACGTTTCGGCCTATATCCCGACCAACGTGATCTCGATCACCGACGGCCAGATCTTCCTTGAAACGGGCCTGTTCTACCAGGGCATCCGTCCCGCCATCAACGTCGGCCTCTCGGTGTCGCGCGTCGGCGGTGCGGCCCAGACCAAGGCGATGAAGAAGGTCGCCGGCTCGATCAAGCTGGAGCTCGCGCAGTACCGCGAAATGGCGGCCTTCGCGCAGTTCGGCTCGGACCTCGACGCCTCGACCCAGAAGCTGCTCAACCGCGGCGCGCGCCTGACCGAACTGCTCAAGCAGAAGCAGTTCTCGCCGCTCGCCTTCGAGGAGCAGACCGTGTCGATCTTCGCCGGCACCAACGGCTACCTCGACGCGCTGCCGGTGGACAAGGTCACGTCCTACGAGACCGAGATGCTCACCTACATGCACTCCGAACATGCCGACGTCCTGGCGCTGATCCGCACCACCAAGGACTTCGGCGACGAAGCGAAGAGCAAGACCAAGGCCGCGCTCGACGCCTTCGCCAAGCAGTTCGCTTAAGTAATGACCACTGAGCCGGCGCGCCCTCACGGGCCGCCGGCCCGGTAAACGGGGAACAACGAGTGGCTTCGCTCAAGGAACTCAAGGGCCGCATCAACTCGGTCAAGTCGACCCAGAAGATCACCAAGGCCAAGCAGATGGTCTCCGCGGCCAAGCTGCGCAAGGCGCAGGCCGCCGCAGAGGCCGCGCGTCCCTACGCCGCGCGCCTGGCGGAAGTGATGGCCTCGCTCGCCTCGAAGATCACCGTCGCCGAGAACAGCCCCAAGCTGCTCGCGGGAACCGGCAGCGACCAGGTCCACCTGCTCGTCGTGATGAACTCGGACAAGGGCCTGGCGGGCGCGTTCAACTCGAACATCGTCAAGGCCGCGCGCGGCAAGGCGCAGGAACTCGAAGCTGCGGGCAAGACCGTGCTGTTCTACCTCGTGGGCCGCAAGGGCCGCCCGGTGATCCGCCGCGAATACCCCAAGCAGATCGCCCACATGTTCGACACCACGGATGTGCGCTACCCCGGCTTCAACGAAGCCGAGCGCATCGCCGACGAGCTCGTGGCGATGTACGAGGCGGGCAAGTTCGACGTGGCGCACTTGTTCTACTCGAAGTTCCGCTCGGCCTTGCTCCAGGAACCGACCGACCAGCAGATCATCCCGGTTCCGGCCCCCAAGGCCGCTGCCGTGACGGCAGACGCGGTCACCGAATATGAGCCCGACGAGGAGGAAATCCTCGCCGCGCTGCTGCCGCGCTACCTGAAGACCCAGCTCTTCGGCGCGCTGCTCGAAAACGCCGCGTCCGAACAGGGTGCGTCGATGACGGCCATGGACAACGCCACGCGCAACGCCGGTGACCTGATCAAGAAGCTGACCATCGTCTACAATCGCACCCGCCAGGCTGCGATCACCACCGAACTCGTCGAAATCATCGCGGGCGCGGAAGCGCTCTAAGTCATCGCAGGCAAGGAAACCGAAATGGCCACTGCACCCGTGCTCAACCTCACCACTACCGGCAAGATCAGCCAGGTCATCGGCGCCGTCGTCGACGTGACCTTCGAAGGCGAACTGCCGGCCATCCTCTCGGCTCTCGAGACCGAGAATAACGGCCAGAAGCTGGTCCTCGAAGTTGCCCAGCACCTGGGCGAGAACACCGTCCGCACCATCGCCATGGACGGCACCGACGGCCTGACCCGCGGCCAGGACGTGCGCAGCACCGGCAAGCAGATCTCGGTGCCGGTCGGCCCCAAGACGCTCGGCCGCATCATGAACGTCGTCGGCGACCCGATCGACGAGCGCGGCCCGGTCGGTTCGGACATGTTCGCCCCGATCCACGCCGAGGCGCCCCCGTTCATCGAGCAGTCGACCGAAGCCTCGATCCTCGTCACCGGCATCAAGGTCATCGACCTTCTCGCTCCCTATGCCAAGGGCGGCAAGATCGGCCTGTTCGGCGGCGCGGGCGTCGGCAAGACGGTTCTCATCCAGGAACTGATCAACAACATCGCCAAGGGCCACGGCGGCGTCTCGGTCTTCGCCGGCGTGGGTGAGCGTACCCGCGAGGGCAACGATCTCTACCACGAGTTCCTCGACGCCGGCGTCATCGCCAAGGACGCAGAAGGCAACGCCACCTCGGAAGGTTCCAAGGTCGCCCTCGTGTTCGGCCAGATGAACGAGCCCCCGGGCGCCCGTGCCCGCGTCGCGCTCTCGGGCCTGACCATGGCCGAGTACTTCCGCGACCAGGAAGGCCAGGACGTGCTGTTCTTCGTGGACAACATCTTCCGCTTTACCCAGGCAGGCGCGGAAGTGTCGGCACTGCTCGGCCGTATTCCTTCGGCCGTGGGCTACCAGCCGACCCTGTCGACCGACATGGGCGCGCTGCAGGAGCGCATCACCTCGACCACCAAGGGCTCGATCACTTCGGTGCAGGCGATCTACGTCCCCGCGGACGACCTTACCGACCCTGCGCCTGCCGCCTCGTTCGCGCACCTTGACGCGACGACCACGCTGAACCGCGCGATCTCGGAGCTGGGCATCTACCCGGCGGTCGACCCGCTCGACTCCACCTCGCGCGTGCTCGAACCGCGCGTCGTCGGCGACGTCCACTACCAGACCGCCCGTCGCGTCCAGGAAACCCTGCAGAAGTACAAGTCGCTGCAGGACATCATCGCGATCCTGGGCATGGACGAGCTGTCGGAAGAGGACAAGATCACGGTCGCCCGCGCCCGCAAGATCCAGAAGTTCCTCTCGCAGCCGTTCCACGTCGCCGAA
>DATKFS010000186.1:0-2943 GCA_035511275.1 Novosphingobium sp. | reverse complement strand
AAACTGGCGCGTCCGGAGGCAGGTTGCCATGCCCTCTTTCGGACGGGCGGACAAATCGTTCAGGCGGCCTGCGATGCCGCCGCGTCGATCACCGGGGCGGGGCCCGCCTTGCCGAACAGGTAGCCCTGGCCCTGGGTGCAGCCTTCGCCGCGCAGGTAGTCCCGCTCGATGTCGCGCTCGATCCCTTCCGCCGCGACGGTGAGGCCGAGACTGCGGCCAAGCCCGATCACGGCGCGGATGACCGCGCGCGAATTGGGCTCCTCGTGCAGGTTGAGGATGAACGACTTGTCGATCTTGATCTTGGTGAAGGGGTAGTTGAGCAGGTAGCTCAGCGAGGAATAGCCGGTGCCGAAATCGTCGAGCGAGATGCCGATGCCGAAGGCGCGCAGGTTGCGGATGATGGCGGCGGGGCGCGGCCCCTTTTCCATCAGCACCGCCTCGGTGATCTCCAGTTCCAGCCGTTCGGCGGGGAGGCCCGAGGTGGAGAGCGCGTTGATGACCGTGCTCAGCAGGTTGCCGTTGCGGAACTGGAGCGGCGAGACGTTCACCGCGACGCGCACGTGGGCGGGCCAGCGCATGGCCTCGCCGCAGGCGCTGTGGAGGACGAAGCGGCCGATCTGGTCGATCAGCCCCATCTCCTCCGCCAGCGGCACGAAGACGTCGGGCGGCACCGCGCCGCGCTCGGGGTGGTTCCAGCGCAGCAGCGCCTCGTAGCATTCGACCGCGCCGGTCTGGAGATCGACGATGGGCTGGTAGTGGACCGCGAGCTGCCCTTCGCGCACGGCGGCGCGCAGGTCCTTTTCGAGGCGGTTCTTCTCCTGCGCGGCGGCGTCCATGCCGGCCTCGAAGCCCCGGCAGGTTCCCCGCCGTTCGCCCTTGGCGGCGTAGAGCGCGAGGTCGGCGTAGCGCAGCAGCGTCTCGCCGTCGCGGCTGTCGTAGGGGGAGGAGGCGAAGCCGATGGTGGCGCCGATGTGGATCATGTGGCCCTGCACGAAGAACGGCTCGGACAGGGTGGTGATGATCGACTTGGAGACGAGTTCCGCCTGGGTCAGGCTGGAACGGCGGAAGATCACCGCGAACTCGTCGCCGCCGATGCGGCAGAGCAGGGCTTCGGCCGGGATCAGCTCGCGCATCCGCGCCGCCGCCTCGGTCAGCACGATGTCGCCGAAGTGATGGCCGTAGGTGTCGTTCACCGGCTTGAAGTGGTCGAGGTCGACGAGGGCGAGGGTGATGGTCGCGGCGGAACCGGCCTCGGCGGCGCTCTCGTCGAGCAACTGGTGCAGGCGCTCGCGGCAGTGGGCGCGGTTGGCGAGGCCGGTCAGCTCGTCGTGGCGGGCCATGTGCGCCATGCGCTGCTCGATGCGGCGGCGCTCGGTGACGTCGAAGATCGAGACGATGGTGCCCGCGTAGTCCTCCAGCTCGGAGCGGCGGGTGGAAATCACCGCGTCCACGCAAGTCCCGTCCCGCCGCAGCATTTCCCAGCAGTCGCGGGTGTCGGTCGTGTCCCCGGCAAGGCGATGGCGCGCGGCGGGCCACAGTGCGTCGGGGAACAGCACCCGCGCGTCGAGGCCGTCCATCTCGCCCGCCGCGTAGCCGAACAGCGCGCAGGCGGCTTCGTTGGCGGCGCGGATCAGGCCGGTCTCGATGTCGTGGACGAGCATCGACAGCGGGTTGCGCTCGAACAGCAGGCGGAAGGTTTCCTCCTTCTGCTTGAGGTCGGTGATGTCGACGCGGATGCCGATGGTGCCGCCGCCCTCGATGCGGCGCTCCTCGATCATGATGCAGCGCCCGTTGGACAGGCGCTGCTCGTGCCGGCGGCCCGGCTGGTGAAGCTGGGCGATGCGGCTCGCCAGCCATTCCTCTTCGCGCCCCAGCGCGTCGGGATAGTCGCCGCGCGCAATGCCCACGCGCAGCGCATCCTCCAGGCGCACGCCGGGCTTGAGAAGGTCGGCGGAGCGCTCGTAGATCTGGGCGTACTTCTCGTTCCACAGGATGTAGCGGTCTTCCTCGTCGAGGAAGACGATGCCCTGCGGCATGGCCTCGATCGCCTCGCGCAGGCGCTGCTCGGCCAGCGAGGCGGCCTGGAGCGCCGTGTCGAGCGAGGGCGGGCCGTCGCCGCCCCCCGTCACGCCCGACACGTCGGCGCCCGGCTGTTCGTATTCCCGCACCAAATACACGCCCATTCTCACCTGGTTTCCGCCAGCCTATGGGTGAGGGAGTTAATTTTCCGTCCATGGTAAACAGGGGTGTGTCAAAAGTTTAACCTTCATCCTCCGGCCGCTTCCGAGCCTTCCAGGCTGGGCGCGCGGGCGGGGCGACCGAAGTAGTAGCCCTGTCCCTCGTCGCACCCCTCGGCCTCCAGCACGCGGAGCTGGCCCTCGGTCTCGATCCCCTCGGCAAGCACGGGGATGTCGAGGCTGCGGCCCAGCGCCAGCACCGCGCGAATGATGGCGCGGGCCTGCGAACTGGCCTCGGACTTGAGGAGGAACGACTTGTCGATCTTGATCTTGTCGAACGGGAAGGACTGCAGCGTGTCGAGCGAGGAATAGCCGGTGCCGAAATCGTCGATGGCCACGCTCACTCCCATCGCCTTGATCCCGCGCAGGCAGTGCAGCGCGCGCAGCTTGTCGTGGATGATCGCCGTCTCGGTGATCTCCAGTTCGAGCCGGCGGGCGGGGAGGCCGGTCTCCAGCAGGATCGCGCGCACCATCTCGACGAGGTCGGGCTGGAGGAACTGCACGGCCGACAGATTGACCGCCACCTTCTCCTCGCCCACCCAGGTCCGTGCCTCGGTACAGGCCTGGCGCAGCACCCATTCGCCGAGCGGGATGATCTCGCCGGTCTCCTCGGCGATGGGGATGAACTCGTCGGGCGGCACGAGGCCGCGGCGCGGATGGTTCCAGCGCAACAGCGCTTCGTAGCCGGCCAGCGCGCCGCTGCGCA
>DATKFS010000185.1:0-33136 GCA_035511275.1 Novosphingobium sp. | reverse complement strand
CCTGGCCTGCGGGCTGGTGCTGATCTGGGGCCACGGCGGCATCCTGAGCCTGGGGCAGGGCGTGTTCTTCGGGCTCGGCGGCTATGCCATCGCCATGCACATGAAGCTTGCCGACCTGCCCGCGGGCGAGTTGCCCGACTTCATGGTGTGGAGCGGGCGCGAAAGCCTGCCGGCATGGTGGGCGCCCTTCGCCAGCGCACCGTTCACCATCGCCGCGATCTTGCTGGTTCCGGCGCTGTTGGGGGGACTGTTCTCCTGGGCGGTGTTCCACCGGCGGGTCGGCGGCACGTACTTCGCGCTTATCACGCAGGCGCTGGCGCTGGCCTTCGCGACGCTCATCATCAGCCGGCAGGACGTGACCGGCGGCTTCAACGGGCTGACCGACTTCACCTCGGTCTTCGGCTTCTATCTGTCGAGCCCGGGCACCGCCAACGCCCTCTACTGGGTGACGCTGGCGATCCTTTGCGTCGTCTATATGGGCCTGCGCTGGCTGCTCGCCTCGCGCTTCGGGGTGCTGCTGCGGGCGGTGCGCGACGGGGAGAACCGGGTGCGCTTCCTCGGCTATGCGACGACGCCGTTCAAGACCGTCGCCTTCGCGCTGGCGGCCCTGCTGGCGGGCGTAGCGGGTGCATTGTTCACGCTCCACGCAGGCGTGGTCTCGCCGGCGCTGATCGGGGTCGTGCCCTCGATCGAGATGGTGATCTGGGTCGCGGTCGGCGGGCGCTATTCGCTGGCGGGGGCGATCGTCGGCGCGGTGGTGGTCAACCTCGCGCGCGATGCGGTGTCGAGCGCTTTTCCCGAGCTGTGGCTCTACTGCATGGGCGCGCTGTTCATCCTCGTGGTGATGTTCCTGCCTAACGGCTTCGCGGGCCTCGTCCGGGAGCACAAGGCATGAGCGCGGTCGCCGATCTCCTCCTCGCGATCGACGGCGTCACGGTCGACTACAGCGGCTTCAAGGCGCTCGACGGGTTCAGCATGACGCTGAACCGGGGCGAGACGCGCGTCGTCATCGGCCCCAACGGCGCGGGCAAGTCCACCCTGTGCGACACGATCATCGGCCGCGTCCGCCCCACCACCGGTCGGATCGTCTTCAAGGGCGAGGACATCAGCCGCCTGCCCGAGCAGGCCATCGTCGGGCGCGGCATCTGCCGCAAGTTCCAGGCGCCGGGCGTCCTGCCGATGCTCACCGTGCGCGAGAACATGGCGCTGGCAGCAAGGCAGGACCGCCGCTGGTGGAAGAGCCTCGGCATGGGCATCCCCGCCGCGGACCGCATCGTGATCGAGGAAACGCTGGAGCGGGTCGGCCTGACCCATCGCGCCGACACTCCGGGCGGCGAACTGGCCCACGGCGAGAAGCAGTGGCTGGAGATCGGCATGGTGCTCGCCACCGGCGCGCAGCTCCTGCTGCTGGACGAGCCGACCGCGGGCATGGGCCCGGCCGAGACCGCGCGCACCGCCGAACTGATCCTGAGCCTTGGCGAGGACAAGTCCATCCTCGTCATCGATCACGACATGAGCTTCGTCGAGCAGCTGGGAGCCCCCGTTACCGTCATGCACCAGGGCAAGTTCCTGAAACAGGGCTCCATCGCCGAAGTCCGCGCCGACCCGCAGGTCGCCGCCGTCTACCTGGGGCACGCGGCATGAGCGGAAACCTGCTGACGATCTCCGGCCTCTGCGCGGGCTACGGCCAGAGCCAGGTCCTGTGGGACCTCGATCTCGAGCTGAAACGCGGCGAGGTCATGGCGCTCATCGGCCGCAACGGCGTGGGCAAGACCACGCTGCTCCACGCGATCATGGGCACCCGCCCGGCCGGCGGCGGCACGATCGTGTTCGACGGCAGGGACGTGACCTCCGCCCCATCCCACCAGCGGGCGCGGGCGGGGATCGGCTTCGTGCCGCAGGGCCGCCACATCTTCCCCCAGCTCACGGTGATGGAGAACCTGGAGACGGGCCTCTGCGCCGCAGGTCCGCGCGCGGCGCAGGACAGGGGCAAGGTCCCGCAGCACATCTTCGACCTGTTCCCCAAGCTCTACGACATCCGCGCAAGGGCGGGCGGCTTCCTGTCGGGCGGCGAGCAGCAGCAGCTCGCCATCGGCCGCGCGCTGGCGGGGCGGCCCTCGCTGCTCCTGCTCGACGAGCCGACCGAAGGCATCCAGCCCAACGTCGTCCAGCAGATCGAGGCGGCGCTGGCGCATGTCCGCTCGGAACTCGGCATGACGGTGCTGGTGGTCGAACAGTACCTCGACTTCGTGTGGCGCTTCGCCGACCGCTACTGCGCCATGCAGGGCGGGCGGATCACCCACGCGGGCACCATCGCCGGACAGAGCGCCAAGGACGTGGCGCACCTCGTGCAGATCTAGACCGGGATCACCTCGCCGTCGTCGCCCTCGGCCATCGTGACGAGGAGCAGGGCATTGCCAAGCTGCGGGTCGATCTCGTCCGCCGGGCCGGGGACGAGCGGCGTCCCGGGCATGATCGGACGGTTCATGGCGATCAGGATCCGCAGGAACGCCAGCAGCGCCGGGTGGAGCGAGGACTTGAACCAGAACACGAAGTCCTGGTTGAGCCGCAGCCACTTGCGCGAGGCGGAGACCATGCGCTTCTCGGCATCGGCGTAGTCCTTTTCGGTCCAGCCGCCGCTCGCCCCGCCGGCGGCGGGGACGGCGTCGTAGATCTCCGCCATCGTCCGCAGCAGCGTCACCAGCGCGCCCGCGCGGGGCACGAGCTGGGCGAGCGCGGGAAGCTTCGGCCCGCCGCCCTGCGAGGGCAGGAGGCTGATCTTCGAGTTCCACAAGGCGACCATGTAGGCCACGGGGTTTTCGGTGTGCAGGCTGATCGTGAACGCGCGCATGGCCTCCTCGATGTCCCGCTCGTACTGCTTGCGCGTCGTAACCCCGGTCGCGATCTGGGTGGCGGCGGCAAGGTCGAACACGCCGAGGAGGGCCGTGTTGTCGCGGCGCACGAGCGCACGGCCGATCTCCACCATGCGCAGGACGGCCACGTCCGGCAGGCGCAGCCGCAGGGCGATGCGCCCGCGCACCTTCGCGCCGGGCGCCGCCTTGACCCGCCAGTCCTGGTAGATGCCGAGCGCCGTCGCCACCCGCGCGCTTTCGATCAGGCTCTGGCCCGCAAGGCCCGACAGCAACGCTTCCACTTCCCGGGCCTTGAGATTGTCGTCGTCGTGGTCGAAGCCGAGGTCGACGGCCATCGCGCGGCGGTTCCCGGCCTCGGCATCGGCTTTCATGAGCAGCAGGTCCCAGCTGCTCAGGAACGTGGCCGACCGCCCCTCGGAGAACCCCTCGACCTTGCGGAGCGCGCTGCCCTTGGCCGTGACGGCGATGTCGCCGGCGGCGTTGAGGGTGATCGTCGCCTCGCCCTTGACGATGGAGGCGATCGACAGGTCGATGCCCAGCACCGCCACTTCCGCCGCGAAGCCGGTCTCCTTCGACGCGAAGCGGGAGAGGCTCGATTCCGGGTCGATGCGGACCCCGGCGGGGGCAAGGGCGGGGTCGCCGAGGATCTTCTGGAACGGTGCCAGCTGCCCGGTGACGAGCGTATGCCACAGGTCCGCGGTTTCCGGGGTGACATCGGTGAACGTGCCTGCCAGTTCGTACTTGAGCCCGGACACGGAGCCGCCCGACCATCCGAAGCGGGCCTCCAGCTTGGTGCGCGCGCTGTCCGCCGTCGCATCGGCGACTGTCGCGGCGAAGCGGTAGAACCTGTCGAGCACCTCGCGCACGCCGCCCAGCAGCTTGTCCGCCTCGGCCTCGCCCTCTTTCACCCGCGCGCCGATCGAGGCGAGTTCGCTGGCCATCAGCGCGGACCAGCGATTGTCGCCGACGAGGCTGCCGAGCAGGTCGTCGAGCTGGCCCTTGACGTTGCCGAGCAGCGGGCTGATGCGGTTTGCGAGTTCGGTCTGCGGCACCGTGGCGAGGGCGGGGACGGCGCTCGCCAGCCCCTCGGCCACGCTGTTCGCCCAGGCGTCTATCTCCCCCAGAATGCCCTCGGCGCGAGTGGCGGCGAGGTCGGCGATGCGGCCGGCGATGAAGTCGGCCAGCGCGCTGGTCGTCTCGGCCTCCGACCCCGTGCGCGTGGTGCCCAGCACCAGCGACAGGTCCTGCAGCAGCGCCTCGCGCAGTTCGGGCTGCTCGACGATCGAGGTCGCGGCGATCTTCAGGAGGGCGGCCGCCTTGTCGGCGATGTAGGTGCCGGGGCTGAGGAAGGGCCTGATCTGGTCCAGCACCGGCCCGGCGAAGTCCTGCGCCTCGGTCAGCAGGTCGTGGACGCGGCGGGCGAGGGGGGCGGCGTCGAGCGTGAGGTCGAGCCCGGCCGACCACTGGCGCTCGCGCAGTTCGTCGCGGCTGAGCACGAAGCGCAGGCCCTCGCCGGTCCGGCGCAGCGACAGGATCCACCTCGCCCCGCGCCGGAACGCGAGCTTGGCGGTGATCCCGATCGTGCCGCTGACGGCCTGCGGGATGTCCACCGCCTTGCCGATCACCAGTCCCAGCCCCGCCGAGACCGCGCCGTCGCAGCCCAGCGCGATGCCCTCCAACCCGGCGAGCGACACGGCATGGTTCAGCGCGCCGAGGTCGAGCGGGCTGGGGATCGCGGTGACCGACTGGAACAGCGCCTGCGCGAACGGGTCGGCAGGGTTGCGCGGGCGGAAGAAGAAGCCCAGCGCCGCCTCGCACGTAGCGCCGGCGGTGGCGGTGCCCTTGCCGATCTGCCCGAACGGCAGCGATATGCCCGCGCTGGTGGAGACCTTGCCCCGCCCGCCGATCCGCAGCAGCCCGCCGGCCACCCCATCACCGGAGAAGGGCCAGGGCGATCCGGCCTCGCAGTCCAGCCCGCCCTGCACGCCGATGTCGAAGGTCAATGCGACGGAGCCGACCGAAGGCGCGGCCGATGCGGCGAGCTTCGGGATGGTGAGGGCGAACTGCCCGTCGTCGCCCGGGGCATCGAAGCCGAAACTGTCGGCCGAGGGATCGCCGGTCGCCCCCGCGCCGAAGTCGCTCATCGGTCGCAGCAGCTTCGCCCAGCCACTGTCGCCCAGTCTGGCGGCGTGGGCGGAAAGTTTCGCGTGGAGATCGTCGAGGCCGAGGGCGGCGAAGACCTCGACCACGGGCCCGTCGTCCAGATGCGACGCGAGGTAGATCGCCAGCCGTGCCGGGCTGTCCACCGGAGCGTCGACCTCCAGTTTCCACAAGGCCGCTCCAATGTCACGCCAATGTCGGGCCAGGTGCGCCCAGGCGTCGAGTTCGGGAAGGACGGCGGCAAGGTCTCCCTCCGCGCCGTCCAGCTTGATCCAGGCGGGAATTGCAGGCTGAGGCATGGCACTCTCCGTGGCTTTCCCCTTGCGGTGGGGCGCACGGTGCCGCCGCAGGGTATCTGCGCGAGACCGGGAGATGTTCTTCCCACCGCAAGAATATGCTGCGCTGCCGATCATGCGGCCGGTGTCCGGAAGTGTCGAATCCAAACAGAGGGCTGTCACGAGATGACAAGATTTGTAAAGGATCGCGGGTCTGTGCTTGGGAAATGTCAGTATACGAAAGTATTATCGCCCGCTCGACAGTATCGATTGTCGGCGCGCTTGCCCGGCGTTACTCCGGCATCATCGGCCCACGCCGCATCAGGGAGCATCGAACATGCCCGCGATCACCACGAAGGACGGTACGGAGATCTTCTACAAGGACTGGGGGCCGAAGGATGCGCCGCCCGTCGTGTTCCACCACGGCTGGCCCTTGAGCGCCGACGACTGGGACAGCCAGATGATGTACTTCCTCATCCAGGGCTACCGCGTGATCGCGCACGACCGGCGCGGGCATGGCCGCTCGACCCAGACCTGGACCGGGAACGAGATGGACACTTATGCCGCCGACGTGGCGGAACTGGCGGAACACCTCGATCTCGACGGCGCCATCCACGTCGGCCACTCGACCGGCGGCGGCGAAGTGGCGCGCTACGTCGCCCGCGCCAGGCCGGGGAGAGTATCGAAAGCGGTGCTGATCGGGGCCGTCCCGCCGGTCATGGTCAGGTCCGCCGGCAATCCGGGCGGGCTGCCGATCGAGGTCTTCGACCATTTTCGCGGCGAGCTTCTGGCCAACCGCGCGCAGTTCTTCCTCGATGTGCCCGCCGGGCCGTTCTACGGCTACAACCGGGGCGGCGCCAAGGCGAGCCAGGGCGTGATCCAGAACTGGTGGCGGCAGGGCATGATGGGCGGCGCGAAGGCGCACTACGACTGCATCAAGGCCTTTTCCGAGACCGATTTCACCGAAGACCTCAAGGCGATCGAGGTGCCGGTGCTGGTGATGCACGGCGACGACGACCAGATCGTGCCTTACGCCGATTCCGCCCCGCTTTCGGTCAAGCTGCTGAGGCAGGGCACGCTCAAGACGTACAAGGGCCTGCCCCACGGCCTGTGCACCACCCATCCCGACATCGTGAATCCCGATCTCCTGGCCTTCTTCCGGAGTTGACCGCGCGCGGGCGCTCCGTGATGTTCGCGCCGCGCGCCCGCTCGTTTCCTCGTTCATAGGGACTTGCCCATGATCCTGCTGCTTGCCTTGCTGATCGGCGTCGTCGCCGGACTTCGCGCCTTCACGGCCCCTGCGGCGGTGAGCTGGGCGGCATACCTTGGCCTGCTGGGGCTCGGGGGGACCGGGCTCGGGTTCCTCGGCTATCGCTTTACGCCGTGGATATTCACGGCGCTGGCGGTGTTCGAACTGATCGGCGACCAGTTGCCCGGCACGCCGAGCCGCAAGGTGCCGGTGCAGTTCGTCACGCGGCTGATCCTGGGTGCGCTGGCCGGTGCGGCGATCGGCGGATCGGCGGGATTGCTGGTCCCGGGCCTTGTTACGGGCGTGGTCGGCGCGGTTGTTGGGACCTACGGCGGCGCGGCGTTCCGCGCGGCGCTCGCCCGCGGCTTCGGGCGCGACCTGCCGGCGGCCCTGATCGAGGACGTGGTGGCGGTCGGCGGCGCGGCGCTGATCGTGCTCGCCCTGTGACCGAGGCATTCGACGCGATCGTCGTCGGCGCGGGACAGGCTGGACCCGCGCTCGCCGGTCGGCTGACGGCGGCCGGGCAATCCGTCGCCCTCATCGAGCGGGACCGGATCGGCGGCACCTGCGTCAACACCGGTTGCACGCCCACCAAGGCCATGGTCGCCAGCGCCTACGCCGCGCATCTCGCCCGGCGCGGCGGCGAGTATGGCGTCTCGACCGGGCCCGTCACGGTGGACCTCGCGCAAGTGGTGCGCCGGGCGCAGTCCATCGCGACCGCATCGCGCGAGCGGAACGAGAAGTGGCTGGGCGGAATGGAGGGGTTGACGCTCATCCACGGCGATGCCCGGTTCACGGCGCCCGGCACCATCGCGGTGGGCGGTCGCACACTCACCGCACCGCGCATCTTCCTCAACGTCGGCGGGCGACCCGCGCGCCCCGACATGCCCGGCATTGACGAGGTGACGACGCTCGACAACGCGTCGCTCCTGTCGCTCGAGGAACTGCCGCGCCATCTGGTTGTCGTCGGTGGCAGCTATATCGGGCTGGAGTTCGCGCAGATGTTCCGCCGCTTCGGCGCGCAGGTCACCATCGTCGAAATGGGCCCCCGCCTCATCGCCCGCGAGGACGAGGACGTGAGCGAGGAAATCCGCGACCTGTTGGAGGACGAGGGCATCACGGTCCGCACCAGTGCCACCTGCATCAGCTTCGCCTCGCGGCCGGACGGCATCGCGGTACGGGTCGACTGCACCCACGGTGATCCCGAGGTGGTCGGCAGCCATGTGCTGCTGGCGGTCGGGCGCAAGCCCAATACCGACACGCTCGGCCTCGACGTCGCCGGGGTCGAGGTGGACGAGCGCGGCTACATCAAGGTCGACGAGCGGCTGCAGACCACGGCGCCCGGCGTCTGGGCGCTTGGCGACTGCAATGGCCGGGGCGCCTTCACGCATACCGCGTGGAACGATTTCGAGATCGTCGCCGCCAACTTGCTCGATGGCGAGGATCGCCGGGTCAGCCAGCGGATCGCGGGTTATGCCCTCTATATCGACCCGCCGCTGGGCCGCGTGGGCATGACCGTGGCCCAGGCGCGGGCGAGCGGGCGAGCGCTGCTGGTCTCCACGCGCCCGATGTCCCGCGTCGCGCGCGCGATCGAGAAGGGAGAGACCCGTGGGCTGATGAAGGTGGTGGCCGATGCGCAGACGCGGCGGATACTCGGCGCCGCCATCCTCGGCACCGGGGGCGACGAGGCGATCCACGGCATTCTCGACATGATGAGCGCCGGACAGACGCTGGACGCGCTGCGCTGGGCGGTGCCGATCCATCCCACGGTGTCCGAGCTGATCCCGACCGTCCTGCTCGACCTGAAACCGGACGGCGACCGGCCTGCCTGACGGCCGTGGATTCAGTGGCCCACGACAGCTTCCCCGATCCTGGCGAGGATCGCGCCGGCGTCGAACGGCTTGCTGAAGAAGGCCATGGCGCCAAGCTGGAGCGCGCGCTGGCGGATCGCCGGTTCCGGGAAGGCGGTGATGATGATGACCGGCGCCGATACCCCGTGGACGGGCAGGCATTCCAGCAGTTCCAGCCCGCTCATCCCCGGCATCTGCACGTCGGTCAGCACGCAGTCGAACCCGTCCGGCGCGGCAAGGAACGCCTCGGCGCTCTCGTAGAGCGCGACTTCGTATCCCATCGAACGCAGCAGGCTGGAGAGGGCGCTGCGGATGGAACTGTCGTCATCCACCACGGCGATCCGTTGGGGCTGCGCCGTCATGCGACACGGCCCGCCGTCATGCCGCTTTGGCGGGATCGGTCTGCGGCAAAGGGCCTGGCCATGGACAATATCGGCATCCTGCTGACTATATGCGAGCTTCGGGTAAAGTGGCGGGCGGAGCACCTTATACCTTCGTATGGTCCTATTGCCATTTGGGCCGTGGTCGACTGGAATCAGCAGGCATGAAGCAGGTTTTCTCACGCTGGCCGGGCGAACGGGGTCCCGGGCCGTCCGATGCCGCCCCCGCGCGGCACTGGGCGCACGAGGGGCCGGTCCCTGCCTCGCGATCGCTGTCGCGGTCCGAGGCGTGGCTGCTGGTGGTCGCCGTCGGGGTGCTGGCGGGATCGATCGTGCTGCTGCCCGTCGCGCTCGCCGGGTGGGGGCTGGTGGCCGCAGCGCTCCTGCTGATCGGGGCCGCCGCCGTGGTGCTCGTCGGCCTGCGTCGCATCTGGCGCCACGTCGGTGCGCTCGAGCGGGAGAACGAGGGGCTGCGCGACTGGAACGCGACCCTGTTCGACCGCGCTGGCGTATCGCTCTGGCGCGAGGACTGGTCGGAGGCCCGCGATGCCGTGGAGCACCTCCTGCTCTCGGGCGTCACCGACATCCAGGCCTATTACGCCGAACGGCCCGCTGAACTGCGCGACCTGCGGCGCCGCGTCATCATCAAGGACGTGAACGCCATCGCGCTGGAAGGGATGGGCGTCGATTCCAAGGCGGACGTCGTGGGATCGCTGGACAACATCCTGCCGGACACCGACCACACCTTCGTCCAATGGCTCATCGCCTTCGCGCGGGGGGACCGGCTCTATCGCTCGGAAACGCATCTCGTGCGCCCCGACGGATCGGCGCTCGACACCCTGTTCACGGCGTCGATCCCCCAGGATCGCGAGGGTTTCCGCGACATCGTCGTCGCCAACTTCGAGATCACCGCCTACAAGGCGGCGCAGGCGCGCATGGTGGAGCTGGAGCGCGATCTCATCCGCGCGTCGCGCATCACCACCATGGGCGCGCTCAGCGCCACCATCGCCCACGAGGTCAACTCGCCGCTGGCGGCGGTGCTGTCCCATGCCGAGGCCGGGCTGCGGTGGCTGGACCGCGCGCAGCCGGACCTTTCCGAGGTGCGCGCGGCCATCGCCGGCATCGTCGCCGATGCCAGCCGCGCCCGCGACGTTGTGGTGCGCACGCGCAGCTATCTCGCCAATGCGCCCGCCGACGGGCAACTGCAGGACATGGCACGGCTCGGGAAGGAGGCGCTGCTGCTGGTGGAGCGCGAGCTTCGCGACGGGCAGGTCTCGCCCCATTTCGATTTCGAGGACGGCTTGCCGCCGGTGGCCGGCGATCCGATCCAACTGCAGCAGGTGCTGGTGAACCTCATGCTGAACGGGGCACAGGCGATGCGCGCGAAGCCCTCCGCGCGCGACCTCACCGTCACCATGCGGCGCGAGGGAGAGTTCATCCGCGTCAACGTGCGCGACGAGGGCGAGGGCATAGACCCGGCCGACGCGGCGCGGATCTTCGATCCGTTCTATTCCACGCGCCCCGGCGGCATGGGGATGGGGCTGGCGATCTGCCGCACGGTGGTGGAAGCGCACGGCGGGCGAATCTGGGTCAGCACCGAACCCGGCGGAGGCTCGACCTTCCACTTCCTCGTTCCCGCCGCGACCGGGCAGCAGGCCTAGCCGGACGCGCGGCGTCGGTATTCGCCCGGCGTCATCCCCAGTTCGCGCTGGAATGCACGCGTGAAGCTGGCCTGTGAGGAGAACCGGCAGTCGAGCGCGATCTCGGCGAGCGACAGTCCCGAACCCGCCAGCAGCCGGCAGGCCTGTTCCAGCCTTCGCCCGCTGACGTAGCGATGCGGCGGCTTACCGGTCGCCTCGCGGAACGCGCGGGCGAAGTGATGCAGGCTGAGGCAGGCGACGTCCGCAAGCTCGGCCAGGGTTACGTCGCGGTCCAGGTTGTCCTCGACATGGGCGAGCACCCGCCGCAGCCGCCGTTCGTCCAGCACGCCACGGGCATCGCCGCGCTTGAGGTTTGTCGGCGCCTCGGGCGAATGCGTGGCGAGGAGGTGCGCCGCCAGCGACAGCGAGAGCTGCTCGACGAGAATGCGCCCGCCGGCGGACTCGTTTTCCAGCTCGCGCAGTACCCGGTAGCCGATCTGGCGCACCAGTTCGTCGTCCGCGTCGGCAAGGTAGAACAGGTCTTCCGGGGCGATGGGCCGCGAGGCGAGGTCGTTCATGCGCTCGAACTGGCTGCGCGGTATGTAGAGGTGCAGGATCTCGTCGAGCGGCGCCGTGATGCGGATCGAATCCTCCTGCACGCCGATCGGGCAGAACCACAAGGTGCCGGCGCGGACGGCGGTGCTCTGGAACCGGCCGTTCCCGCGCCGTTCCACCATCGCGTCCTGGTTGCCCCGGATGGCGAGCGTGATCTCCATCTGGTCGGGACAGATCGCGGGAATCTCGCCCGGGGCGTGGGCACGCAGCTCGGCCGCGAGCGAGAGCCAGCCGCGCCCCGACGAGCCGAGCAGCGGACCATCGCCCGCAAACTTGAATTCGCCGAAGTTCGACAGCGTGCTCACACCCGCGCTTCCCACGATAGCCGGCCCGCCGCGACCGGGTCCCACGCAGTTTGTAACAGACGCTTCACCAGATCAAGGAGCGCAATTTGGGTCAAAGCTACGGCAATCCCGGTGAATACGGCGACTGGCCGGGCAGCGATCCTGCACGTCACTGGAGGCGGTACGATCATGGCTGACGATTTGGAGCGGCTGCGGCATCGGGAACGCGAACTGATCGAGGCGCTGACGGCGGCCAACATGTCCGCCGCCGCCTATCGCCGCTGGGCCAGTCGTGGCGATGCCTCGGGCGCGGATGCCGTGGAGGCGCTGGAGTTCCTGCGCTCCAGCATCGCCCGGATGCAGCCGGTGGTCGAGCGCATGATCGCCGACGCCACCTCGCCCGCGGAAGATGCCTGGACCGGGGCGATCGTGCCGCTGAGGCGGGAAGGGTGAGTGCCGCTCAATCCTGCGGAGGCTTGCCGTGCGTCTCGCTGGTGACGAGCGCTGCCGTGGCGCGGAGCCGGTCGGCGTAGCGCTCGATCTCGTCCCTCGGCAGGGTGCGCGCGATGCCGCTGATGACGAGCTGCATCGCGACGGTGCCCGTGGGTGAAAAGACCGGCGCGGTGATGTAGCTCACGCCGTCCGCCCCGGCGCCGCCGACGTCGAACAGCTGCACTTCATCGACCGTCAGGTTGCCCACCATCGCGAAGACGGACGCCCAGTAGGCCTCGTCACGCGCCTGCCCGGCGGAGAGGGCGGTGGCCTCGCGCGTGTGGCTGGTGCCCGGCCCGTTGGCGGCGATCGCATAGCCGCGCCGCCGGATCAGCGGGAACGCGGCGAGGAGATGGGCGCGCACCTCCTCGCCGATGTACGGGGCCGCGCGCCCGACATAGCGTTCGATCGCGGCCTCGCCGCCCCAGGCGACATGGCAGAGGCCCAGCGGCGGCACCAGCGGACGGCGCTCCCCCACGCGCGTCAGGCCCCGGTGCGACTGCGGCGCGCCTTCCTTGGCCAGCACGAGGATCTCGTCGTCGATCACCGCGTTGGCACTGCACTGCACGTTCAGTTCGACCGCGAGCCGCGCGATCTCGCGCCGGGCGGTCTCCACCCCGCGATGCTTCTCCACCGCCGCCTGCCCGATCGCCACCATGGCGACGCCGAGCGAATAGGTGCGCCGCTTCTCGTTGCGCGAGAGGAACTGGGCCGCCGCCAGCGTGGTCAGGATACGGTGCGCGGAGCCGTTGCTCAGCCCGAGGTGCCGCGCGATCTCCGCCAGCGAGAACGTCTCGGTCGGGCGCGCGGCGAGGAAGTTCAGCACGTCGATCACGCGGCCGGTGGGGTTCGAGGGATCAGGCACGGCGAACCTCACTCTTCAGGACAAAGCGATTGACTCGACTCTCAGTCGACCACATCATTCCACATATAACAATGTATATTCCAATAATGGAAGGATGGGATGATGAAACGGCAGAAGGAACACGACCTTTCCGGCAAGGTGGTGGTCATCACCGGCGCCAGCCGGGGCGTGGGCAAGCAGGCCGCGCTCGATTTCGCACGGCGCGGCGCGCAGGTCGTGCTGGCTGCGCGCACGGTCGAGGCCGACGGCGCGCTGCCCGGCACCATCGGCGAGACGCTGGCGCAGATCGAAGCCCTTGGCGGACAGGCCATCGCCGTCGCCACCGACCTCGCGCAGGAAGCGGACCTCGGGCGGCTCGTCGATGCAGCGGTGGAGCGGTTCGGCGGCGTCGACATCCTCGTCAACAACGCGGCGGCCACCACCGGCGACATCTGGGGCAAGCCGTTCCTCGAACTGACGCGCGACGAATGGCTCTACCAGTTCGACGTCAACGTCCATGCGCCCTTCACGCTGACGCAGCTCGTGGTGCCGATCATGGAGGCGCGCGGCGGCGGACGCATCATCAACCTGTCGACCGGTAGCGGCGAAGTCTTCCGCCAGCCCGAGGAATCGCCCAAGCTCGACGCCGTCGGCGCCTTCAGCCTCGCGGTCCCGGGCTACTACTCGAGCAAGCGCGCGCTCGATCGCTTCGGCAACTGCATGGCGCCCGAACTGCACGCGAAGAACATCGCCATCATCGGGATGCATCCGGGTCTCGTCGCCACCGAACTCGTGCAGATCCGCGTGAGGGAGCGCGGGCTCGACGACAGCGTCGCCGTGCCGATGACGGTGCCCGCGCGGATGCTCGTCTACTTCGCCGCCTGCGAGGACCCCGCCGAATACACCGGCCGCCTGTTCTGGGCGGAACGCGAGATGGCCGCGATGGGCATCGAACTCGACGCGGAGAACCTGCCATGTCACGCGTAAGGCCGGTCGGCATGGACCTCGACAAGTATGGGCCATGGGCGCTCGTCGTCGGTGGATCGGAAGGCGTCGGCGCCGAGTTCGCGCGGCTTCTGGCGGCCGACGGGTTCAAGCTCGTGCTCGTCGCCCGCAAGCCGGGACCGCTGGAGGATCTCGCGGCCGAGCTGCGCGGCGAGGGTGCGGACGTGCGCACCGCCTCCGTCGACCTCGCCGAGCCCGACGCCCTGGCGCAAGTGCGCAAGGTGACGGACGACATCGACGTCGGCCTGCTGGTCTACAACGCCGGGGCCAACAACACGCGCGGCCTCTTCGTGGAACTGCCCGAGGAGGTGACCGGCTCGGTCATCGCCATCACCGTGCTGGGCCAAGCCAACTTCTCGCGCCACTACGGAGCGCTGATGGTGTCGCGCGGGCGCGGCGGGATCGTTCTCGGCGGATCGTTGAGCAGCTACCTCGGATCGCCGACGCTGGCCGCCTATACCGGCGCCAAGGCCTTCAGCCGCATCTTCTCCGAGGCGCTCTGGGCCGAGTGTGCGCCGCTGGGGGTGGACGTGCTGCACCTCAACATCGGCTTCACCGCAACGCCTGCCATGGCCCGGCTCGGGATGCCCGTGGAGCTGGCCGAACCGCCCGAGACCGTCGCGCGCGAAGGGCTGGAGAACATCGCCAACGGCCCGGTCTGGATCGTCAGCACCCCCGGCAACGTCGAGCGCGCGCGGCTCATCGGCGGGGTGGACAACCGCGCGGAAACCGTGCGCGCCCACGCCATCGCCCCGCGCGACAGGACTGCCGAGGCGGCGCGGAACACCAGAAGCTGGCGGGGCCCTGACACACTCGGGTTCAGGCGAACCGGTAGGGATCGTAGTCCGACGCGTGGGCCTCCGGCTCCCCGCGCAGCGCAGCGGCGACGATCTCGGATGCCAGCGCGGCGAAGGCGATGCCGTTGCCGCCGAACCCGGCGGTCAGCCAGACATGGTCCATGTTCGCGGCCGGGCCGATGGCGGGCAGGCCATCGGGGGAACTGCCAAAAGTGGCCGACCAGCGGCGGTCCTCCTCCAGCGGCGCGTCGAGGCCGAGCACGGCCGCGGACTTTGCCGCGACGGCGGCGGTGCGCGAGGGCAACATGCCGTCGCGCGTGGCGGTGTCCACCACGTCCTCGTCCTCGCCGCCCGCGATGATGCGGCCCTCGGAGCAGGCGCGGATGTAGAGGTAGGGGTCGGAGGCTTCCCAGATCATCGCCCCTTCGCGCCAGAGCGGGGCGACGCCGGGCACGGTGGCCATCACGAAGGTCGAGAGCAGGCTGAACTGCGGCGGCAGCAACAGCGGCGCCCGTTCGTAGCCGCCCGCGAAGATCACCGTGCCGGCCGCCAGCGTGGCGCCATCGTCGAACGACAGCACGACGCCGCCGTCCTCGCGGTGGGAGAGGCCCACCACGTCGCGCGGGAACGCCAGCCGGGCGCCCCTTGTGCGCGCCGTTTCGAGCAGGCCGAGAGTCAGCGCCACCGGGTTCACCTCGAAGCCGCCGGTCGAGACCAGCGCCGCGCGGGGCGCGATGCCGAACCGTGCGCCTACCGCCTGCGCGTCGAGGAAGTCGGTGGGCAGACCCGCCTTGTCATGAAGCCCGGCCTCGGCCCGCAGCCCGGCTTCGTCGAGTGTCTTTCCCGCGAGATAGACCGTCGGCCGGTCCGCGCGGCCGCAGTCGATGCCCAGCGCGTCGATGCGCTCGGCATAGCTGCGGACGGCGCGATGGACGCGGCGCCAGCGGCGGATCGCCTCCGCCTCGCCGATACTGGCCGAAAGGTCGCGCAGCGGCACGTCCATGGCCCACATCACTTCGGCGGTCGAGGCCGCGGTGCTGCCATGCGCGGGCGGGCGGCGATCGACGAGCACGACCTCGCGCCCGTCCGCGCTCAGCCGCTCCGCGACCGTGCAACCCATGATGCCGGCGCCGATCACCACCACGTCGCAGCGTGCGGGCAGGGGATGGGCCGGGGGAATGCTGTCCTGCTGTCCGGTCCAAACGGGCTGGCCGCCCCGAAGATCGCGGCTTTCGCTGAGCGTCATGCCGGGATGGTCCGGTCGGTCCCGGCACCCGGCAGGCGCGGTGCGGCGGGATAGGTGTTCTCGCAAATACTGGCCATCCTGGCGCTCCTGTTACTCCACGTCGATGGGACAACGGCCAGAATGGAGCCCCGCTCCGGAGCGGCCCGGAAAATTGTGAGCGGTCACGCGCGATAAGTCGAAATGGTAACGGTTACATAATCGAGCACCAGATTTCACCGTTCAGCCCCCCGCCTGACGCGGCGCGATACCCGGGGCGCCAGCCGGGCCGACGCCGTGTTCGAGCAATGGACGACAATCCGGTCCGAACGCCGGCTACGGAAACAGGGTCAGCGGAATGCCCGATTCAGCGCTTCAAACGCCCGCCGCAGGCCAAAATGAAAACGATAATCATATTTTATCACCGATAATATGACGTAAAATCATAAGGATGATGGAGCTTACCCATGAGCGCCTCCAGGGCCCGCTTGCAATCATCCGCGAATCGGGCATTGTAATGAAAACGTCACTCATTCAGAACGTTCTCACACACAGGGGGTCCCATGTTGCTCAAGCGCCTTTCGCTCACTGCCAGCGCCTTCTCGCTCGCAGTAACCCTGGTCCACCCGGCCTTCGCGCAGGACGCGGCGCCGGTTGCCGACGTCCCTGCCGACAGCGCCCAGGAGGGTCTGGCCGAGATCGTCGTGACCGCCGAGAAGCGGCCTTCGAACGCGCAGAGCACCCCGATCGCGATGACCATCGCCAGCGGCGAGGAACTGGCGAAGAACGGTGTCACCGACGTCAACGCGCTTGCCAACATCGCGCCCACCGTCAACATCGCGCAGAACAACGCCAACACCCTCATCACCATTCGCGGCGTGTCCAGCCGGGATTACTCCGAAACGGGTGATCCGGCGGTCGCCGTCAGCGTCGACAACTTCTACCTCCAGCGCGCCTTCGCGCTCAACGCGGCGCTGTTCGACGTGGAGCGGATCGAGGTCCTGCGCGGCCCGCAGGGCACGCTTTACGGCCGCAACGCCACGGCCGGCGCCGTCAACATCGCCTCGGTCAAGCCGAGCGACGACTGGAAGCTCGATGCCGCCGCCGAGATCGGCAACTACGGCACGCTCAACTTCGACCTCGGCGCCACCATTCCGGTCAGCGACACGCTGGCGTTCCGCGTCGCCGGCACCCGCAAGACCCACGAAGGCTACCGCAACAACCCCGGCCTCAAGGACGGCGACGACGGCAACGTGACCGGCGGCCGCCTCCACGCGCTATGGACGCCGACCGACCGCCTCTCGATCCTGCTGACCGGCGAAATGACCCGCGTGGACGGCGTCGGCTCGGTCATCAAGGGCATCCCCTATTCGGACGTGCAGGCCGACGGTTCGCTCGACATCGGATCGGAAAAGACCTTCGCGCTCAACAACCAGGGCTACACCCGCATCCGCACCAAGGCGGTGCGTGCCGCGGTGTCCTACGACATGGACTTCGCGACGCTGAGCTTCTTCGGCGGTTACCAGAAGTCCACTTTGAACCGCGACAACGACCAGGACGGCGGCCTGCTCTACAACTACGGTTTCCAGCAGAACGAGGACGTCAAGGACCAGAACTACGAACTGCGTCTCAGCTCGAACAACAAGACCGGTTTCACCTGGCAGCTTGGCGGTTACTTCTTCAAGGAAACCGACGCGCTGAACACCTTCTTCCAGGTGCACGGCCTGCCGACCGATCCGTTCAATTTCTACACGTTCGACTATGACGTCGCCAGCAAGTCGAAGGCGGTCTTCGCGCAAGTCGGCTACGACCTGACCGACAAGATCAAGGCCGAGGCGGGCGTGCGCTACACCAAGGACAACAAGTCCCAGGTCGGCTACAACGACATCGCCGGCGCTTACTCCGATCTCGACAACCACTATTCGGGCGACCAGATCACCTGGCACCTCGGCCTGAACTACCAGGCGACGGCGGACAACCTGGTCTACGCCAAGGTCGACAAGGGCTACAAGGCGGGCGGGTACACCACCAACTCGTCGTTCGGCCCGGAAACGATCGTCTCCTACGAGATCGGCACCAAGAACCGCTTCCTGAACAATGCGTTGCAGGTCAACCTGACCGGCTTCTACTACGACTACTCGGACCTGCAGACCCAGCAGGAAGACCCCGACAGCGCGCTCGTCTATACCCTCAACGCGGGCAAGGCACGCGTCTGGGGCGCGGAGCTGGAGACGGTGTGGCTGGTGACGCCCGACACGCGGATCGATGCCAACGTGGCGTGGCTCGACGCCAAGTATTCGGACTTCTGCACCGTCACCGCCGCGACCTGCCCGGCCGCTTCGGACCTTTCGGGCAACCGGTTGACGCAGGCGCCGGAATGGACGCTTTCGGGCGGCATCCAGCATGACTTCCACCTGCTCGGCGGCACCCTGACCCCGCGCGTGCAGACGCGTTACCAGACCAAGACCTACTTCACGTTCTTCAACACCGCCGCCGAACAGCAGGACGCCTACTGGAAGACCGACGCGCAGATCACCTACGCGCCGGACGACGGTCCGTTCTCGATCACCGCCTACGTGCGCAACATCGAGGACAACACGATCCTGACCGCCAACTCGGAGGCCGGATACGCGGGCGGCTACCTCGTCCAGTTCGCGGCGCCGCGGACCTACGGCGCGCGGCTCTCCTACGCGTTCTGAGGAAAGGCGGCGTGGCATCGATCTCTCCTCCCGATGCCAGGCCGCCAGTTCCCCCGTCCCCCGCGAGCGCAAGCGCGGGGGGCGGGGGCATGACTTCCCCCGACGCGACCAACGCGAGGCCGATCGTGATGCCGGATGACCTTGTCGAAATCGCGGACGCCATCGCCACCGGCGCGCTGAGCGCCGAGGCGGCGGTGACCATCGCCCTAGACCGGGCGCGCGAATGGAGCGATCTCAACGCCTTCGTCGCCCGCGAACCCGAAGCGGCGCTGGCCAAGGCGCAGGCCTGTGACGCGGAACGGGCGCGGGGCCGTCTGCGCGGGCCGCTGCACGGCGTGCCGCTTGCCCACAAGGACATGTTCTTCCGCGCCGGAGTCCCCACCGAGGCAGGCTCGCTGATCTGGCGCGGCCATGTGCCGACCGAGACCTCGCCGCTGGTCGCGCGGCTCGAGGCGGCGGGCGCGATCACCATCGGGCGGCTGCACATGGCCGAGTTCGCGATGGGGCCGACCGGGCACAACGCGCACCTTGGCCGCTGCGGCAATCCGTGGGACGCGGCGGCGATCTCGGGCGGCTCCTCGTCGGGGTCGGGTGCTGCCGTTGGCGCGCGGATCGTGAGCGGGGCGCTGGGTTCGGACACCGGCGGATCGGTGCGCCTGCCCGCCGCGTTCTGCGGCGTCGCGGGGCTCAAGCCGACCAACGGACTGCTGCCGGACGAGGCGATGATGCCGCTGTCGGGGACGCTCGACACCGCCGGACCGCTGGCGACCTCGACCCGCTCGCTCGCCCGGCTGATGACAGTGCTCGCCGCATCGGGCCACGATTACGAAGCCGACCTTGCGCCGGACTGCCGCGGGCTGACCATCGGCGTGCCCACGCGCTACTTCACCGAGGGCCTGCACCCCGAAGTCGCCGCCGCCTTCGCCGCCGCGCGGCAGGTCTTCGCCAGCATCGGCGCGCGGGTGGTGGACGTCGCCATTCCCGAGCACTCCGGCTACCCGGAGATCGCCGCGCACATCTGGGCGCCCGAGGCCGCCGCCTTCCACGCGCGCCACCTTGCCGAACGCCCGGAGGACTTCGGCGAACAGGTGCGCAACCGCCTCACCGCCGGCGCGGCGGTTTCCCCGGCGGACTATCTGGCCGCACTCGGCGCCCGCAAGTCGGCGCAGTCGGACATGCTGACGGGCCCCTTCGCCGAGGTCGACCTGCTTCTCACCCCCGCCGCGCGGATGCCGGTGCCGCTGGCCGACGAAGTCGGCGCGACCGGCGGCGCGGCGATGCAGGCGATGGTCGCCGAGCTTTCCGCGCTGACCCGCACGATCTCGATGCTGGGCTTCCCCGCGCTGGTCACGCCGATGGGGTTCGACGCGCGCGGATTGCCGCTGGCGCTCCAGCTGATCGGCCCGCCCCATGCCGAGCCGTCCGTGCTGCGAGCAGGCTTCGCCTACGAACAGGCGGTCGACTGGCTTTCTTGCCTACCTTGTTGTCCTTCCACTCTCCCCTGATCCCAACACCCAGGAGTAAGCCCATGGATATCGGTCTGTTCATTCCCATCGGCAACAACGGCTGGCTGATTTCCGCCAATGCGCCGCAGTACAAGCCCAGCTTCGCGATGAACAAGAAGCTGGTGCAGGCCGCCGAAGGCTACGGCTTCGATTTCGCGCTGTCGATGATCAAGCTCCGCGGTTTCGGAGGCAAAACCGAGTTCTGGGACTACAACCTCGAAAGCTTCACGCTGATGAGCGCGCTCGCCGCCGTCACCAGCAAGATCAAGCTCTTCGCCTCCACCGCGATCCTGACGCTGCCGCCCGCGATGGTGGCGCGCATGGCGGTGACGATCGATTCCGTCGCGCCCGGCCGCTTCGGCGTCAACATCGTCACGGGCTGGGCCAAGGGCGAATACGAGCAGATGGGCGCGTGGCCGGGCGATGCCTATTTCGGCTACCGCTACGGCTACGCCAGCGAATACGTGCAGGTCATGAAGGACCTGTGGGGCGAGGGCCGGTCCGACTTCAAGGGCGAGCACTTCGCGATGGAGGACTGCCAGCTTCTCCCCAGGCCGGAAGGCAAGATCGAGATCGTCGGCGCCGGCCAGTCCGCCAAGGGCATGGAATTCGTCTCCAATTACGGCGACTACAACTTCATCACCGCCGGCGGCATCAACAAGCCCACGCAGCACCGCGCGCAGGTGGAAGCGCTGGTCGAGGCGGCGGCCAGGACCGGGCGCGACGTCGGCGCCTACATCCTGTGCATGGTTATCGCCGCCGAAACGGATGAAGCCGCCATGGCCAAGTGGGAAAGCTACCGCGAAGGCGCCGACATCGACGCGCTGGCGTGGATGAGCGACCAGGGCAGCGCCGACACCACCGCCGGTGCGGACTCCACCGCGCGCCACATCAACCTGCCCGAAGGCGCGGTGAACCTCAACATCGGCACGTTCGTCGGCTCGTTCGAGACCGTCGCCCGGCTGCTCGACGAGGCCGCCGCCATTCCCGGCACCAAGGGCATCATGCTGACCTTCGACGATTTCGAGCGGGGCCTCGAGGACTTCGGCCAGAAGGTCCAGCCGCTCATGGCCTGCCGCGCGGACCGCATGGCGGTGGCCTGACACGCTCTACCCTGGCGGCCCACGTCTCGCTCTCTCCTCCGGGCCGTCATGACACTGGACCGGCCGCGCCCCCCGCGCGGCCGGTCCTTTTCCCTGGGGTTCAGATCGCGCCGATCCAGTGGACGAAGCTGCGCCACGGCGCTGTATGCGCGACCAGCAGGCGCAGCGGCAGCATCGCCGCGACGAAGCCGCCGCCCCAGAGCGTGGCGGGATGGACCCGTCGCAAGGTGGCGAGGTCGTGCACCACCAGCGGCAGGATCAGGACGATGACGGCGATGTTCCCGCCGATCGCGGCAGGCGGCAGGAAGGGCAGCCTGAGCCGGGCGATCGGCGTGGCCATGGCGGCGAGCGTCGCCAGCAGCATCAGGCGCTTGTGCGTGCCCGCGTCCGTGACCCAATAGGCGGCGCAGCCGACCAGCAGCCAGAACATCAGCGACAGACCGATGGGAAAGACGAGGAAGATCTCCACCGGCACCGCCATGTTGAGCCGCCCCGCGCCCAGCGTGGTCAGCACCGCCGCGAGCGAGGTCGCGCCCACCGCGCCCGCCAGCAACAGCCCGACCATCCCCAGCCGTCTGTGCAGGGCCACGTTGCCGCCGCGTACGAGCGTGGTCTGGAGAAGGAAGAACAGGACCCAGGCGGTCATCACCGCGCCGTGCAGGTGCATCATCGGCGATAGCGGCCTCGTGCCGAACCATGGTGCCAGATAGAAGCTGCGTGCGAAACCGGCGGCGCTGATGAGGACGAACAGCAGCGCCATGCCGCTGAAGAACGTCCGTTCGCGCCGCGCGTCGGGGTGTCCGGGTGCCAAAGTCGCCATCGCTCACCTCCGCTGGTGAAGGATACATCGTCGGCGACCGCACTCCTTTTTCCGGCCATTGATACACCCGCGCACCATGCGGGTCAAAGCGCGGCCTATCCGGTGCGCAATGCCCCGCGCGCGGCGATCAGCGCGCCCGCGCCCGCGACCCAGCTCACCAGCAGGAAGCTCGTGCCGTAGTCCCCGCAGGCGGTGTAGATGGTGGCCATCGCGGCCGGGCCGATCATCACGCCGATGAAAGTGTAGACGAGCGCGCCGCCGATCACCCGGCCCGCATCCTCGGGCGCGCAGTGGTGGGTGCACTCGGCCATGACGACGCCGTTCCACCCGCTCATGCAGAAGCCGAACAGGCACAGCACGGCCACCTGCACCGCCACCGGCAGCGCGTCGAGCTGCCACAGCGCGATCATGCAGCCCATCGACACTGCGCCGATCAGCGCGAGGACCTGGAAGCCGCCGAAGCGGTCGCCCAGGCCTCCCCAAGAGACGCGGCCGAGCGCGCCGCAGGCCTGCACCGCACCCGCGACGAGGCCCGCCTCGACCAGCGACCAGCCGTGGTCGACCAGCATGATGACCGCGAAGGCGGAAAGCGAAAGCTGGAGAGAGGAATAGAAGAACCCGATCAGCGCCAGCGCCCGCAGTGGCGCGCTGCCCCAGACGAGGCGCTGTTCGTAGAGGAAGTTGGGCCACAGGGCCACGGTCGCCGGGCGTTCGGGGCGGGGCGGGCCGCCTTTCAGCGCCAGCACGCCGATCATCGCGAAGCAGGGCACGGCGATGATGACGAGCGCGGCCTTCCAGCCGGACGAGGCGGCGAGCGCGGGCAGCAGCAGGCTTGCCAGCACTCCGCCGATCGGCACGCCCGCCTGCTTGATCGAGAAGATCAGCGAGCGGCGGTGCGGCGGCGTCACCGCGCCCAGGATCTGCGCGGAAGCCGGGTTCTGGACGCCGTAGCCGATGCCGATGACGACGGAGGCGAGAAGGGCGATCCACGGGCTCGCGGTCGCCAGCAGCAGCAGCGCGGCACCGAAGCAGGCCAGCGCCAGTTGCTCGACCTGAACCGGCCCGCGATGCTGGATCAGCGTGCCCGCCACGGCCGAGGCGAAAGTCCCGGCGGCGTAGATCACGCTGATCTGGTAACCGACGTAATGCGGCGCCAGCCCGAAGGCGGGCGCGACGAGCGGCGCGATGCCGGTGAGCGCGAGCGCGGTCACGGTCGAGAGGACCTGGATCGTCGTCGTCGTCGCCAGCGCGCCCGCGATCGAGGGGGCGGCGTCGGCGGGCAGGGAGGCGGTCGCGCGGGTCATCGCCGGCCTGCATAATGTAATGCTTTACACAAGCCAAGCCGGGAGTCACAACCGGGTGCGGTGCATTTGCAAGGAAACTGCCGATTCATGTCCGGGACCGCTTACCCCTCCGCGCTTGCGAATGTCCATGCTGCACTGCAGCGCATCGGCGAGCGCGATGCGATGGTTCGCGCGTGGCTCCACGTCGATGATGCCGGTGCGTCGGCGGCAGCGGCGGCCTGGGACAGCGCAGGTGTCGCCCATGTCCCGTTAGGTGGCGTCTGTGTCGGGGTAAAGGACGTGATTTCCGTTGCAGGAATGCCACTCACGCACAACTCGCCGCTCTACTCGGGCCATGTGCCCGGCGAGGACGCAGCCTGCGTCGCGACCCTCCGCGCGGCGGGAGCGGTGATCCTTGGCAAGACAGACACCACCGAATTCGCCGCCGCCGGGCGCAATGCCGCCAGCGCCAATCCGCATGATTTGACGCGCACACCGGGCGGTTCCTCGGCAGGTTCGGCGGCGGCGGTGGCGGACGGGCACGTGCCCCTCGCACTGGCGACGCAGACCGGCGGATCGACCATCCGACCCGCCAGTTTCTGCGGGATTCACGGCTTCAAGCCGACCTGGGGCCTCGTCAGCCGCGAGGGCGTGAAGACATACGCGAACAGCCTCGACACCGTGGGCTGGTACACCCGCGGCCTCGACCTGTGCGACCGCGTCTGCGAGGTCTTCGGCTTCGCCCCGCCGCAGCCGCGCGGCCCCGGACCCTTGCGGATCGGCCTGTTTCGCACCCCCTGGTGGGACGAGATGAGCCCAGACGGCCAGGCCGCGTTCGAGGGCGTCGCCGCCGGTCTCGCAAGGGCGGGCATCGTGACCGAAGACATCGCCGAACTGCCCGAATTCGCGCACCTCAACGACGATCACCGCGCCATCCTGTTCCGCGAGGGCGGGGCGGCTTTCCTCAGCCTCGCCCGCTCCCGGCCGGAACTGCTGCACCCCGACTTCCACTTGCGCGTCGATGCCCTCGCCAGTTACCCCGACGCCCGGCTGCGCGAGGCGCACGACCGTGCCGCCGTGGCACGGGTCGGGTTCGAGCGGGCGATCGCGGGGCTCGATGCGGTGCTGGCGCCCAGCGCGCCGGGCATCGCGCCGCACGGCCGATCGCCCGGAGAACCGCGCTTCAACCAGCCCTGGACGCTGCTCCATGCGCCGGTGATCAACCTGCCGCTGGCGAGCGGGGAGGGCGGGATGCCGATCGGCGTCTCGCTCGTCGCTCCGCGCTATGACGACCGCCGCTTGCTCGCGGTGGCGCGCGAGGTGGAAGCGGCGCTGGCCTGAGCGGCGCTACCTGCGCTTGCGCGGGGCGGCGGTGGACTGGCGCACGATCAGGCGGTGCGGCAGGATCACCTCGCGCGAGGGGCGCACCTCGTCGGGCTGGAGCAGCGAGTCCAGCATGAGCCGCATCGCCGCCTCGCCCAGTTCCACGGTCGGGATATGGACGGTGGTGAGCGGCGGGGTGGAGAAGGCGCCGAAGCGCAGGTCGTCGAAGCCCGCGACCGACATCTCCGCCGGCACGCTGATGCCGCGCTGCTGGAGGGCGCTGAGCGCGCCTAGGGCCATCTCGTCGTTGGCGCAGGCGACGGCGGTGAAGGCCGCGCCGCCGTCGAGCAGGCGCACCATCGCGTCGTAGCCCGACTGTAGCGAGAAATCGCCGGTCGCGACCAGCGCCTCGTCGAACTCCAGCCGGGCCCGCAGCAGGCCGAGCTTGTAGCCGGAGAGGCGGTCCTTCGACATGAACTGGTCCAGCGGCCCGGTGATCGCGGCGATACGCTGGTGGCCCAGTTCAGCAAGATGGCCGACGACGAGCGCGCTGCCCTCGTGATTGTCGGTGCTGACGCGCGGCAGGGTGATGTCCGGCGGATACTCGCACGCGGCGACGAGCGGCGGCATCTTGCCCTTGGCCGGAGGTTTGCGGACGATGTCGGGCAGGTTCTTCTCGAGCAGGATCATGCCGTCGGCCTGCTTGCCCGCGATCATCGCGACGTACTTGTTGAGAGTGTCGATCTCGCCCTCGGTGATGCCGAGCAGGACGCGCATCTTGTTGGCGCGCGCGACGTTCTCGATCCCCTCGACGAAGGCAGAGGTGAACGGGTTGTAGATGCTCGGCACCGCGACGATGACGTTGTCGCTGCGCTGGCGGCGCAGGCCGGCGGCGAGGTGGTTTGGCTCGTAGTTGAGGTCGGCGATGGCCGCCTCGATCCGCTCGATCGTTGCCGGACGCACCAGCGAGGGGGTGCTGAGCGCGCGCGAAACCGTCGCCACCGAAACGCCCGCGACCCGGGCTATGTCCTTGATGTTAGCCATGCGATGTAAACGTTACATTTGCGAGCGGCTCGCGGCAAGGCCCACTGTTGCAAGGTGTGCAATTAGCTTGAAGTTCCTTCCGCCGCGATCAGTTCGGCCGCACGCCAGGCGAAGGCCATGGCCGGGCCATTGGTGTTGCCCGAGATGCCGGTCGGCATCGCCGAGCAGTCCGCGACGTAGAGCCCGCTGACGCCGTGCACGCGCAGGCGTGCATCGACGACGCCCTCGCCGACGGGACCCATCCGGCAGGTGCCGGTGCCGTGGAGGCCGGTGGAGATCATCCAGTTCGCGGCCTTCTGGATTTCCTCGTCGCTCTGCACGGCGGGGCCGGGCACGGTCTCCTCGCCCACATAGGGGGCGAGGGCGGGCTGGGCCATGATCTGACGGACCTTGCGGATGGCCCGCTGGATGGTCACGCGATCCTCGGGCGCGGAGAACCACTGGGGCACGAGGCGCGGCGGCGCGGCCGGGTCGGTCGAGGCGATCTCGACGTAGCCGTGGCTGCCCGGGCGCAGGCAGAAGGCGGTGGCGGTGATGCCGGGCAAGGCCTCGGTCTGTCCGCGCCCTGCTTCGGGCTTGTCGTCCTCGGATGCGGCCATGGAATAAGGGGAGATGCCGATCTGCAGGTCCGGCCAGTCGGCGTCGGCCTCGATCGCGGCCATGACCGAGACTTCGGGAAGCAGCGTCGCCATGATGCCCTTGCCGCCGAGCAGGTAGCGCAGGCCATGCGCATAGGCGCGCCAGCCCCGGAAGTGGTGGTTCAGCCCGCGCCGCGCCTTGAGCCGCCACGAGAGCGAGACCATCATGTGCTCGTTCATGTTGCGACCGACGTGCGGGTTCTCATGGACGACGGCGATGCGGTGGCGCTCCAGCACTTCGGCGGGGCCGATGCCGGACAGCTGGAGCAGCTTGGGCGTCTGCAGCACGCCTGCCGTCAGGATCGTGCGGTCGGCGGTGAAGGCGACTTCGTGGCCGCCCATCTCGACCAGAACGCCGGTCGCCCGCTCACCCTCGAACGTCACCCGGCGCACCAGCGCGCCGGTGTGGATCGTCAGGTTCGGGCGGTGGCGCGCGCGCTTGAGGAAGGCGGTGTAGGCGGTGACGCGGTGGCCGTGCTCGTCCACCGTCTGCTGGGTCGGCCCGGCGACTTCGGTGCCCGGCGTGTTGACGTCGCCGAGGACGGGAATGCCCGCCTGCCGGGCGGCGTCGAGGATGGCGCCGGTGATGACGGCGTCGCCCTCGGGCACGTTCGTCACCTCCAGCGGGCCGCCCCGGCCGCGCCGGGCGTAGCCGCCGGTGCCCCGGTAATCCTCGAGTTCACGGTAGCAGCGCTCGATCTCGGGCCAGTTCCAGCCTGCGTTGCCCTGCGCTTCCCAGGCGTCGAAGTCGCGCGGCTGGCCGCGGAAATACCAGGTGCCGTTGACCGCGCTCGATCCGCCGAGACCCTTGCCGTAGTACCAGGTCTCGCCGGCTGGGCGTTCGCCCTGCTGCTCGGCGGGGAAAGGCCAGTACCACTTCGGCTTGGTCCAGATCTTGATCATGCCGCGCGGCATGCGGACCATCAGCTCCGCGTTGCGACCGCCCGCTTCAAGGAGCAGCACCTGCCTGGAGCCGTCCGCGCTCAGCCGGTCGGCGAGGACGCAGCCGGCGGAACCGGCGCCGACGATGATGTAGTCGAACTGGGTGCGCATATCTTACGCCTCGATCTCACGGGGGTTGTAGTCCGGCGCGAAGCGGAACAGCAGCAGCGCGAAGCCCATCGCGGCATAGCTGGCGGCGGGCAGCCAGATGTGCCCCGCCATGACCGCCGCGACCACTGCGGGCGTGGCGGCGGCCTTCGCATCGTAGGCGGCGAGGCTGAGGAACCACGCGCCCGCCGCTCCGCCCACGCTCATCCCCAGCTTCACGCCGAAGCTGGAGGCGGCGAAGAGGAAGCCCTGCGCACGGTAGCCGGAGCGCCACGCGCCGTAGTCCACCGCGTCCGCCATCAGCGAGAACAGCAGACCGCCGATGAGACCCTGCCCCATGTAGGCGACGACATTAGTGGCGATCAGCCATGCGTGGTCGTTCGAGAGCGGCATCATGGCGGTGAACACGGTCGCCACCGCAGCGCCGATCGCGCCGGTCATGCGCTTGCCGATGGCATTGGCGCAGACCCCGGCAAGCCCGGTCCCCACCAGCACCGCCAGCATCGTCAGCATGAGGGTGGAGGTGAACTCGGCGTCGCCCAGCACTTGCCCCGCGAAGTAGACGAAGGACTGGATGTGGCCGGTGAAGCCGATCCAGAAGAAGAAGTTCACCAGCATCGTCGCGATCCACGGCCAGTTGCCTTTCGTGGCCTTGAGCGACTGCGCGGTGCTGAGCCTGGCGACCTCGGCGTCCACTTCCACGCGTTCGCGCGTGTTGGCGAAGGCGTTGAGCATGCAGGCGAGCGTGATGACGCCGGTGATCGCGGCGAGAACGAGGAAGCCGTGCGCCTCGTCGCCGTTGCTGAACGCTTTGATGAGCGGCAGCGCGGCGTAGCCGATGCCGACGGTGGCGGAAGAACCGATCACTTCGCGCAGGGCGTTGACGGTGTTGCGCTGGCGCGGGTCGCGCGTCAGCGTCGGCAGCATGGAGTTCAGCGGCAGGCTGACGGCGGAATAGAGGATGCCCATCAGCGTATAGGTCGCGAAGATGAAGGCGATCTTCTGCCATCCGTCGAGCGGGGGCGCCCAGAACACGATCGCCCCGCAGACGGCGAAGGGCAGGGCGAGCCACAGCAGGTATGGCCGGTGCTTGCCCCAGCGCGTCTCGGTACGATCGATCAGCAGGCCCATCAGCGGGTCGAACACCGCATCGACGCAGCGCGCGATCAGGAACAGCGAGGCGACGGTGCCGGCCCCGACGCCGTAGATGTCGGTGTAGAAATAGAGCAGGTAGGCATTGGTCATGCCGAACGGCAGGTTGATGCCGAAGTTGCCCAACGCGTAGCTGAGCTTCTCACGCCAGGTCAGCGCGCCGGGGGTCCGCCCGGCGTTCATGCAGCGCTTCCGGCGAGCGCGGGGGTCAGGCGGGCCAACACCGTGCCGGCGAAGTCGAGCGACTTGCGGGTCTCGGTCAGCGGATCGGGCACGGCGTCGATCTCCAGGATGGCCCACTTCTGCGTGGTGCGGGCCAGCATCAGTTCCGCCCAGGCGTCGAAGTCCACCCGGCCGTCGCCGATGGCGCAGAAGTAGTCACGATGGGCGTGATGGATGCCGCCGTCGATGGGGATATTGATCGGCATCGGGCCGGTCGCATCCTTCCAGTGGGCGATGACCACGCGCTCCGCATGGCGGGCGGCGATCGCGGCGGGGTCCCCGCCCGAAAGCAGGATGTGCGCGCTGTCGGGGCAGAAGCCGACGTAGACCGGGTCGGTCAGCAGCAGCAGCAGGTCGATGTCGCGCGGCTGGCAGAACATCGAATGCGCCTCGGTGTGGAGCGCCAGGCGCACCCCGTGCCGCAGGATGCGCGCGCCGAGGCGGTTGGCGAAGTAGGCAGCCTTCTGCGCAAGGTCGAGATCGACGAAAGTGGGCGGGCTGGCGTCCCAGCTCGCGCGCATCGGCAGGCCGATGACCATCACATCCGCGCCCCACCCGGCCAGCGCGCGGGCGCACTCCTCGCCTTTCGCGAGCCAGCGGTTCTCCACCTCCTCGTCGCCGAAGCTGCCGTTCAGGCCGCCTTCGATGGCGATGTCGGCGAAGAAGCCGCTGGCGATGGCAAGGCCGCGCCGGTCGAGTTCGGCACCGGCGGCCTCGGGCGAGCCATAGGCGGCGACGAGGCCTGCGGGATCGAAGGGGGAGAACGTCAGTTCGATGCCGGTGACACCGCTTTCCTGCAGGGTGTCGAGCATGCGGTCCCAGAACGCGCGCGGCTGGGCGTTTCCGTAGGCGACGACCTCCTGCTCATCCGCCAAGCCCCAGAAGCCGGGGTGGAAGAAGGTGATGAGATCGACACCGAACGACAACATTTGACGGATTTCCTGCCTGAGACGACGCCCGGAACTGCCGGTGCACCGCTAATGTAAACCTTTTCTTTTTGAAAAAGCCCCAATCGGCGCGGCTTGTCAAGACGCGGCAGGCGCGGTCTTGCGAGAATTCAGGTTTTGCGGCTAAAGATAGCGTGATATCGTTTTCATAAAGAGAGGAAGGAAAGCCATGGTAGACCGCATCCGCATGGGCCTCGTGGGCGGAGGGCCGGGCTCGTTCATCGGACCCGTCCATCGAATCGCGGCCGAGCTTGACGGCGAGATCGCGCTTGTCGCGGGCGCCTTCAGCCGCGACGCCGGGCGCAGCGCCGAGGCCGGTCGCGGCTACGGCATCGCGCCCGATCGCGCCTATCCCTCGATCGAGGCGATGCTGGAGGCCGAGGCGGCGCGCGCCGACGGCGTGCAGTTCGTCACGATCGCGACGCCCAATTTCCACCATCTTCCCGCCGCCCGCGCCGCGATCCGCTCCGGCATCGCGGTGATGAGCGACAAGCCGATGACCGCGACTCTGGCCGAGGCGCGGGAACTGGCGGCAGTGCTCATGCAGAACCCGGTGCCCTATGGCCTGACTTATACCTATTCCGGCTACCCGCTGGTGCGCGAGATGCGCGAGCGGGTAGCGGCGGGCGCGATCGGTGCGGTGCGCAAGGTCGTGGTCGAATACAACCAGGGCTGGCTGGCCGGCGCGGGAGAGGGCAAGCAGGCCGAATGGCGGCTCGACCCGGCCCGTTCGGGCGAGGGCGGGTGCATCGCCGACATCGGCGTCCACGCCTTCCACCTGGCCGAGTTCGTCACGGGCCTGCGCGTCGCGCGGATCAATGCGGACCTCGGCACCGTCGTCCCCGGCCGCGCGCTCGACGACGACTGCCAGATGTTCCTGCGTTTCGAAGGCGGCGCGCGCGGGCTGCTGATGGCCTCGCAGGTGATGACGGGCGAGGGCAACGACCTCGCCATCCGCATCTACGGCGAGGACGGAGGTTTTCGCTGGAGCCAGGAGAACCCCAACCGTCTCGAATGGTTGAAGGGTGCGGGCGGCTTGGAGATCGTGCGCGCGGGCGATCCCGGGCTTTCGGCGGTGGCGATGCGCGGCACGCGCCTGCCGGGCGGTCATCCCGAAGGACTGCTGGAAGCGCTCGCCAACCTCTACCGCGATTTCGCGGCGGATCTGCGGGGCGAGGGCGGATCGCTGGTCCCCGGCATCGAGGACGGCCTGCGCGGCATGGCGCTCATCGCCACTGCCGTCGCCGCCAGCCGGGACGGGCGCGGCTGGGTCGATTTCACGGTTTGAAGGAAAGGTTGCGCAGATGATGACGATCAAGGGTCCGGGCATCTTCCTTGCCCAGTTCGTGGGCGACGCGGCGCCGTTCAATTCGCTCGATTCGATCGCGGGCTGGGTGGCCGGCCTCGGCTACAAGGGCGTGCAGATTCCCAGCTGGGACAAGCGGCTGTTCGATCTCGAAAAGGCGGCGGAAAGCCAGGACTACTGCGACGAGGTGCTCGGCGTGCTGGCAGGCCATGGCCTGTCGATCACCGAGCTGTCCTCGCACCTGCAGGGCCAGCTCGTGGCGGTGCATCCCGCCTATGACGCCGCGTTCGATGCTTTCGCGCCGGCTGAGGTGCACGGCAACGCCCCGGCGCGCCAGCAGTGGGCGGTGGGACAGCTCGAACTCGCCGCCCGCGCCAGCGCGCGGCTGGGGCTGACCACGCACGCCAGCTTCTCGGGCGCGCTGGCATGGCCGTACTTCTACGCCTGGCCCCAGCGCCCGGCGCGGCTGGTGGACGAGGCCTTCGCCGAACTCGCGCGGAGGTGGCGCCCGATCCTCGACCGCTTCGACGAGGCGGGCGTCGACATCGGCTTCGAGCTGCATCCCGGAGAAGACCTGCACGACGGCGTCACCTTCGAACGCTTCCTCGAAGCCACCGGCGACCACCCGCGCGCCAACATCCTCTACGATCCCAGCCACTTCGTGCTCCAGCACCTCGACTACCTGGGCTTCCTCGACATCTACCACGATCGGGTGAAGTGCTTCCACGTCAAGGACGCGGAGTTCCGCATGTCGCCCCGGGCCGGGGTCTATGGTGGTTATCTCGGCTGGGCGGAGCGGCCGGGCCGATTCCGCTCGCTCGGCGACGGGCAGGTGGATTTCACCGGCATCTTCTCCAAGATGGCGCAGTACGATTTCGCGGGCTGGGCCGTGCTCGAATGGGAATGCGCGCTCAAGCACCCCGAACAGGGGGCGGCAGAAGGCGCGCCCTTTATCGACCGGCACATCATCCGCGTGACCGAACATGCCTTCGACGATTTCGCGGGAGAGGATGACGCAGCCTTGCCGGACTTCCGCCGGATGGGGCTTGCCTGACGGGCCCGCCCTGCCGCCAAGTTAAAACCCCGGGAGTTGCGGAAACTCCCGGGGTTTTCCTTCATCGATGCGACCCGAGAAGGCTCAGCGCCGTGGCGGCTGAATGGTCGACCGGCTGTGAGGGGGGCGCCGGCCAACCGAATCGCGCGGTCAAAATAAAATTGCACCGCGCTGCAATGTAAACGTTATCTCGCATAAGCTGTACGACAGGTTAACCGGTTATTCCAGCGTCTTCCCGGGGTGTTTGCGATGAGTTGGTGGATATTTGCGGACGGTCATTGAACTGCCACGGGCTTCGGCCTAGAGAAAAAGGCGTTTTTCAATCGATTTTGCAATGCACAATACAACGATGCCCGATAAAAGAGGAAGGCGAGAACCGATGGCCGGCGGCAACCACGACGACGAGCGCAACCTGCTCCTCCAGTCGCATCTCTCGCAGGACGAGGCCGAGGCGGAGTTCCACGAGTTCGAATTCGCGCTTCACCATATCTCCGAAGCCTTCGCGCGGTGGTCCTCGGCGGTCCACGAATTTGTCAGCGGCGAATTCCTTGCCCAGCCCGACGTCTCGGTGCTCCAGCTCATCCGCATGAACGAGGAGCCCAAGAGCGCGGCGGACATCGGCCGCTACCTCAACCGCGATGACAGTTCGAACATCCTCTACGCCCTGCGCAAACTGGAAAAGGCGGGCCTGATCGAGAAGGGCGACGGTCCGCTGCGCCAGACCACCTACCGTGTCACCGCGCGCGGCATGGACCTGACGGACCGCTACGCCAAGGTGCGCAAGGACGTGCTGCTCAGCACGCTCGGGGCGACCTTCCAGGGCGAGCAGGAGCTATCCTCGGCGATCAAGGCGATGTGGCGGATCTGCGGCCTCTACGAACAGGGCGCGCGCTCGATCTCGGTGATGCGGGTGCTGCAGGGAGACCGCCAGGCCGAACTGCGCGAGCGGGCCGTGCCGGCGCCGCGCAAACGCGCGACCGTGAAGGAAAAGGGCGCGGCGCGCGCGCGCAAGGCCGGGTGAGGGCGGCGGCGGGTTCGTCGTCCCCGGCTTGACCGGGGACCGCTGGCAGGGTCGCGGCTTGGATGAGGCCGGGCACTCGCTGGCAGCTTGACATAATGAACCATTTGGGTTATATACCCCGACATCCGCTAGCCTGTAGCTGAGGCGAAACGGTGTATCGGGTCGGTGTCATGGGCAACGGGTTGCGAGCTTCCAAGTCGCTACCAGCGCAGTCCATGCGTCCGAAACGGATCGGTCATCGTGGCTCTGGCCCGCCATTCGCTTCTCACCCGAATGGTTTCCC
>DATKFS010000184.1:0-15803 GCA_035511275.1 Novosphingobium sp. | reverse complement strand
GCCGTCGACGAAGCCGGTGAGGCCGTCCTGCGGCGGAATGTCGAGCGCGCGCAGCACGCCCGCGCGGTTGAGTTCGTTGTTGTAGGCATGGTCGAAGTGCCAGGGCAGCCACTGCGTGACCTCGCGCCCCTCGACCCGGATACGGCCTTCGGGCCAGGGCTTGCAGGTCATGTCGATGACGCCGGGCATGGCATCCTGGTCCACGCGCGGGACGGCCTTGCTGGGATGGTCCTTCATCGGCCCGAAGACGTTCGAAAGCGCGACATGCATGGCACCCGAAGGCTCCACGTCCTCGAACACGATCATGCCGTGGCGGGTGAACAGCGCGTTGATTGCGTCGCGCACCTCGCGGTCGTGGGTCTGCTCCTCGGTCACGCCGAGGATGCGCACGCCGAAGTCGCGGCCTTCGATGAGCGGGCGGACGTCGAGCTGGGCCATGGTCTTTTCTCTCCCGTTACGAATGGACCAGCCGGGCGCCTTCGGGGTTGGCCTCGGGCGTGCCATGGGTCGCGTGCCATTCGTCTGCGGCATCGTAACACGCCTCGACAATCCCCGAATAGGTACGCCGGAACTGTTCGCGCTGGTCGGGATGGTCGAAAACGAAGGGGCGATTATTGCGCACCGCGTCGAGCACCATCGGGGCGATCGCGTCGGGCGTGAAGAAGGCGTGGCTATGCGCGACGCTAGAGGCTTCGGAGACGTGCAGCGCCGCCTCGCCCGGGCCACCGAAGCGGGCGGGACGGTAGCGGGCGTTGTTGTCCTTCATCCCCGTGGCGACGCCGCCCGGGCAGTAGCTGGTGGTGTGGACGTTGTGTTCGGCGAGTTCGAGGCCGAGGTTCATCATCAGGCCGATGATCCCGGCCTTGGCGGCGGAGTAGGGCGCGTGGACCGGAATCCAGCCCGGCAGCAGCCCGGCCATGGAGGCGGTGGCGCAGATGTGGCCCTCGCCTGCCGCGATCATGTCCGGCAGGAAGGCGCGGGTGGTGTTCATGACACCGTGGAGGTTGACCTGGAGTATCCAGTCGACGTCGTCGTCGCTCATTTCCACCAGCGGGTCGAACGAGGTGGCGCCGGCATTGGCGAAGAGCAGTTGGACCGGGCCGAACGCGGCGTCCACCGTCTCCTTGAGGGCTCGGATCGAGGCGCGGTCGCAGACGTCGCAGGTGACGGCGATCGCCTCGCCCCCATCGGCGCGGATCGCGGCGGCGACCTTTTCGGCGTTGGCGGGCATGATGTCGGCGACGGCGACACGCGCGCCCTGCCGCGCCAGTTCCAGCGCCAGCCCCTTGCCGATGCCGCTGCCACCCCCGGTGACGACCGCGGTGCGGCCCATGATCTGGGTCATGACTCTCTCCTTTCCCCTCGTTCGTCATCCCCGTCTTCGCGGTATGACGAGATGTGGTGTGCGTTCTACGCCATCACCGGCTCTTCCGCCTTCAGCAGCGGCATGACCTTGTCGGCAAAGAGTTTCATCTGCTCGTACACATCTTCGTAGGGCATCCCGCCGAAGCTGAAGTTGGCGATGATCTCGTAGTCGCCGACCATTGACTTGCGTTCGAGGTGCTTTTCGTAAAGCTCCTCCGGCGTGCCGATGAGATTGCCGCCGACGTAGTCCTTGTAGGCCTTGTCCGGTCCGCCGCGCGCCGCCGCCATGTCGCCCATGTAGGCGTAAGTGGCGTAGCTCGGCAGCGCCTTGAAGTGCGGGCTCATGAACTCGTAGTGGTTGGCCACCTGCAGGAACTGCGCGGCGAAGTACTTGTCGGTATAGTCGGTCACCTTGGCGCGGTCGGCGAAGCAGACCATGAAGTCCGAAATGATGAACGGCGGCGCGGCCTTGCCGTGCAGCGCCCGGAACGTGTCGCGGTACTTGTCGATCTCGGGCATCGCCTTCGACCAGTCCCCCTGACTGAAGCGCAGGGCCTTGAGGCCGAGCTGCGCCGCCACCTCGCACGATCCGGGCGACATCGAGACCATTACGCAGCGGTCGCGGGTGAAGCCTTCGGGCCTGGGGCGGATTTCCGCGCGCGGTTGCTGGTACCACTTGCCGTCGGCCTCGACCACGCCGGTCTCCAGCCCGTCGAGGATGATCTGGGCCGCCTCGTCGAACATCTCGCGACTGTCGGCAAGGTCGCGGCCGAACTTCTCGAACTCGCGCCGGGCGGCGCCGCGCCCCATGCCGAGGTAGAGCCGCCCCTCGCACAGCGCGTCGAGCATCGCGACCTTCTCGACCACGCGGAGCGGATCGTTCCATGGCAGGATGACGGCGGCGGGCATCAGCTTGATGGTCTTGGTCTTCGCCGCCACCCAGCTCAGCGCCTGGAGCGGGTCGGGGCAGGCGGCATAGTCGGTGAAGTGGTGCTCGACCATCGCCGCGAAGTCGAAGCCCATCGCCTCCGCCTCGACCGCGAGCTGGGTTTCCTTGCGGAAGAACTCGTAGTCCGGAAGTCCGTGAAGGTTCTGGTATCCCAGATGTACGCCGACCTGCATCGCTTTCTCTCCCTTAGTCAGAAAATCCGCCGCAGGCGGATTTCGCGCGGCACCGGCCCACTCCCCCACCCGGCCTCCCACAGCCTGTCCTCGATGGGAGGCCGGGTGGGGGAGTGGGCCGGTGCCGCACAATCGATATCGCTACGCGACCGCCTCGGCCGCGCGTTCCGGCGCCGTCACCGGCTCCTCGCCGTTGAGCGTGCAGCGATGGAATTCGCGCTTGCTGTCCGCCTCGAACGGCATGGCGCGGTGCATGCAGCCGGTATTGTCCCAGATGGCGAGGTCGCCCGGCTGCCACTGGTGGCGGTAGGTGTACTTGTCCTGCGTCGCGTGGATCATCAGGCGCTGCAGCAGGTCGTGGCTCTCCGCCGCGTGCAACCCTTCCACCCATGCGGCGGACGTGCTCAGCACCAGCGAGCGCCGCCCGGACTTGTGCTGCCAAACCAGCGGATGGGACCGCTGCGGATAGCTCGACCACACGGCGAATTCCTCCGGCGTGCAGTCGCGCTTGGCGGGGAACAGGGCGGCCTGCATGGTGTGGACCGCGCGCAGGCTTGACAACCGTTCCTGCTCCTCGGCCGGGAGATCCTCGTAAGCCGCGTAAGTGCTGGCGAACATGGTGTCGCCGCCTTCGCGAGAGAGGCGGGTGGGGGTGAACAGCGTCGCGAAGGGGGGCACCGGCTCGTAAGTGCCGTCCATGTGCCAGAGCAGGTTGCCGAACAGGAACCGCGCATAGTCCGGGTTCACCTTCGGATCGAGGCTGACCTTGAGCACGCCTTCGTCGCCCTCGTTCAGCACCTTGCCGTCCGCCCCGCGCTTCGCAGAGCCGATGCGCAGTTGGCCGAGCGTGCGCGCCACCGTGCGCAGTTCCTCGTCGTCAAGATGAAGCCCCCGGAACACCAGCGCGCCGCGCGCGACCAGCAGTGCGCGTATCTGCGCGGCATGGGCACCGCCCAGCAGCGCGGCCTTGTCGAGCGTCACTTCGGACCCGATCCTCGGCGTCAAATCGACCGACGTCAGCGCCATCCTCGTCTCTCCCGAAACAACCGGTCCGGCTCCCGCTTGCCTGCCGGAGTCCTGGTTCCGTATGTTACCTTGATCGTTTCAATAACACTGATTCGTCCCCTCGTCACGATCAAATGAGCGCGACACATCACAATATGTATCCGCATCCGTTTCAAATGGTCGTTGCAGGGCGCCAAGCCGCGCGCTAGGGTTGCGCAAGCGACGCATATACGGCGGTAGAGGGAACCCGGTGCCAGGCAGCGATACATCCGGAAGCATGGCCATTGGCACCGGGGAAGGCGACGCCGTGCGGCGTCGGCCGGGCCGCCCCTCGCTCAGCAACGAGGAACTGCTCGACAAGGCGCTCGACCTGTTCCTCGAAAAGGGATTCGCCGGCACCAGCATCGATGCGATCTGCGCCGCCGCCGGCATGGCCAAGCGCACCGTGTATGCGCGCTACGGCGACAAGGAAGCGCTGTTCAAGGCCGCGCTCACCCGCGCCATCGACGACTGGCTGGTCCCGGTCGAGGTGCTGCGCGCGCAGGAAGGCCCCGACTTCGAGGCCAGCCTGGTGCGGATCGGCGCGATCCTTGTCGAGAACGTGCTGGGCGCGGCCGGGCTGCGGCTGCTGCGCCTCACCAATGCGGAATCGGTGACGATGCCCGAGATCGCGATCGAGAACGTGCGCCTCGGCACCGAGCCGACGTTGCGCTACCTCGCCGACCTGTTCCGCCGGCACCTTGGCGCGGGCGGCGACGGCGATTTCGTCGAGGCCGAGGACGCCGCGCAGGCCTTCCTCGCGCTCGTGGTCGGCGGGCCGGCCAGCAACGCCGCCTGGGGGATGCGCCTCGATCCCGCCGCGATCGAGCGCCAGACCCGCTATTCGGTGCGCCTGTTCCTGCACGGCGTCGCCCGCCCTGCGCCCGCTGCGAAGAGCGGTGAACTCCACCGCCTGCTGCTTGAGGCGGAAGACGGCCTCGCCGAAGCCCGTCGCCGCGTGGAACAGGCCACGCGACTGGTGCGCGACGGGGCGTAGGGCTCCGGCCATGACGGTCAGGGCCGCGCGGCCCTGACGGATGGCACAACGCCGCAGTGGCTCGCCGAGACCTTTCGCCTCAAGAGCCCCAGCGGTCCCGGATCAGGTTCGGCACGACGAGGGCGCCATGTCCGCCAGCCCGCGACGGGCACAATCCGTTTTCCTACCCCTGCCGGTGCGCGGTATCCTCGGGCATGGTCACCGCCCATCCATTCCGATGCCCGTTCGCCGTCGCGGCGTGGAAGGTGACACCTGCGACCGGCAAGGTGACACTTCGCACGCCCAAGGTGAACTTTGCCGGCACAAGGCGACACATTCCGGCCCCAAGGTGACACTTTCGCCCCTGGACAGTGTAAACCGTGTAAACCTGTGTCACCTTGCAGGCTGGCGCTACTTCACATGCGCCATCAGTGCATCGTCGAGGGCCTTGGGGCTGAACGGCTTGAGCCGGTCGAAGGCGCCGGCCCGGACCAGCTTCGGCCAGTCGGGTTCGGCGATCATGGCGCGGCCGACGGCGACGAGGTCGAAGTCGCCCCGGTCGAAGCGGCGCATCAGGTCGTCGAGCCGGGCAAGGTCGAGGCCCGATTCCAGCCCCTCGCCGAGATTGCTGAAGAAGTCGCTGTCGAGTCCCACCGAGCCGATGGTGCAGGTGGGCACGCCGGTCACCTTCTTCACCCAGCCTGCGAGGTTCAGGTCGGTGCCATCGTCGAACGCGGGATCCCAGAACCGGCGCTGCGAGCAGTCGATGAGGTCCACCCCGGCCTCGACCACGGGGGCAAGCAGTTCCTCGAGTTCCCCCGGCGTGTCGGCAAGGCGGGCGGCATAGTCGACCATCTTCCATTGCGACAGGCGCAGGATCAGCGGCATCCCCGGTGCCATCTCCGCGCGGCAGGCCCGCACCACCTCGGCGGCGAAGCGGCCTCGGGCGCGGGGGCTTCCGCCGTAGCGGTCGGTCCGATGGTTCAGCGCCTTCCAGAGGAACTGGTCGATGAGATAGCCGTGTGCACCATGCAGTTCGATGCCGTCGAAGCCCAGTTCCACCGCCTTGCGCGCCCCGCGCGCATAGGCGGCGATCACGGTGTCGATCTCGCCTTGCGTCATGCCGTCGCAGACGCGGTTGGCCGGGTCGATGTAGCCCGAGGGGCTGACCTGGCCGAGTTCCGGACGGTAGCTGAGTGGCCCGCCGGTCAGCACGTCCGGCCCGCGGTAGATCAGCCCGACGTGCCACAGCTCGGGCACGCAGAGGGCACCGGCGGCGCGAACCCGGGCGGCGACGTTGCGCCAGCCGTCGAACGCATCCTCGCCGTGGAAGCGGCCGAGCAGCGGATTGTCGCCGGACGAGGGATGGTCGATGTAGACGCCCTCGGTCACCACGAGGCTGGCTCCACCGGCCGCGCGACGGGCGTAATAGCGCGCCGCCTCCTCGCCGGGGACGCCGCCTTCGCAGACCTGCAGGCCCATCGGCGGGAAGACTATGCGGTTGGGAAGCGTGTGCCGGCCTAGCCGGAACGGGGTGAACAGCGCGCCGAGGTCGGTCATCGGTCTCTCCCGGATCCGAGCCGCCTATGCCTTCTTCAGGTCCTCGGGCCGGTCCACGTCGAAGTGTATGGCGGGATCTGTACACTCGTCAAACGCGACATCGCCATGGCGGCGCAGCAGGCGGCCCGCGCCCTCGTCGCCGGTCAGCGTGGCGATGTCCGTGAAGGCCCGCGCCGAGAACAGCACGGGATGGCCCGGCTTCCCGGCGTGGCGCGGCATGGCGGCGTAAGCGGGGCCGATCGCGGCGGCGAGCCTCGCGGCAAGGCCGTGGGGCAGGCGCGGCATGTCGCCCAGGAACACGAAGGCGCCGTCCGCCTCGCCAGCGGCGGCGATGCCCGCCTTGAGCGTGTCGGACAGCGCCGTGCTGACGAGCCGTACGATCTCGACCGGCGGCGCGCCCGGCCAGTCGCCGGTATCGAGGCCCGGCCGGGCGACGACCAGGACTTTCGTCACGGGAGCGGCGCGGGCGGCGCGGATGGCGTGGAACAGCAGCGGCTCGCCGTCGAGCAGGGCGGACAGCTTGTCGCTGCCGAAGCGGGTAGCGCGGCCCGCCGCCAGCACCACGGCGACGAGCTTGCTCAAGCGCGCTCCCGCGCCGGGTTCAGGGCCTGCATGATCTCGGCGAGGATGCCGGTCGCCACCTCCCACGGCGACTTGCCGAGGCCGGGGACGCCGGGCGACAGGTGGAGCCGCGATAGCTCCTCCGCCGTTGCGCCCGCCGCTTCCAGCGCGGCAAGGCGCTCGGGCGCGCGGGATTTCGCGCCGATCATGCCGACGTATCCAGCTCGTCCCCGCAGAGCGGCGAGGCAGCCGCCGAGATCGTGATGATCCTCGTGCGTGGCGCCCAGGTACGCCGTCCAGCGATCGACACCGAGGTGGGCGAGAGCCTCGGCAGGCTCTTCGCGGACATAGTGCGCGACGGGGAAGGGCGGCGGCGTGCGGGGGCCGCCGGGGCGCAGGAGGATCGTCTCGAACTGCGCCATGGCACCGAGCTGCGCAGCGGCAAGCGCACCGGGATCGCCGCCCGAGACGATCAGCCGGCGCGGCGGATCGTAGCGGCGGGCGATGCGCAAGGGCTCGTCGGACAGGGCGAGGAGGGGGCCAGCTTCCTCGGTCACCACCTGCGTCTGGCCGTCGCTTTCCCAGGTGCAGGACCGGCGTTCCGCCGCGTGGCGGAGCAGTTCGCGGACGGCCAGCGAATCGGGCATGACGCGCTCAAGCAGCACGTGGAGGGCCCCGCCGCAGCGCAGGCGCAGGTCGATCCAGGGGCTGCCCATGCCGTAGTGGAGCCGGCGCGGCCTGCCCTCGGCGATGACCTGCGCGGCGTGGCCGGCGACGTCACCCTCGATGCAGTCGCCCGAGAAGTAGCCCGTGGCCGCGACGCCGCCTTGCTCGCCGGGCGAGAACAGCATCTGCGCGCCGGGCCCGCGCGGCGCGCTACCCGCGACCTTGAAGAGCGTCGCCAGCGCGGCCGGGCGGCCGGCGGCGACGGCTTGGGCGAGTGCGGGACGGATGTCGTCCACCCAGCCGAACGCAGGCCAGTCCGCACCCTCGATCTCGCCGCTGATCGCCGGAAGCTCGTCGGCGAGGTTCGTCATCAGGCTTCCGCCGGGCGCCGCTCGACCCTGTCGCCAATCACCGGCGCGATCACCAGTCGGTGGAGGATCGTGGCGATGTCCTCGGGCGAGTGGATCGGCGTCGGCACCTCGCCATCCTGCGACAGCCACCAAGCGAGGATGTCGAAAGTGGATCCGGTGCCGTGGACCACGCCGAGGTCCGACGGCAACCAGCTGTTGGAGGAGACGGCACCATCGACAAGGCCGCGCGCCTGGCGGATGAACTCGTCACGCACCAGCGCCGCCGCGCCGCCGTTGAGGAGCGCGGACCACAGCAAGGCGTGCTCCGAAACGTGCGTGCACAGGGCCAGCGTCGATTCGTAGCTGTTGGCGGCGTAGAGAATGGGGATCGTTCGTTCGAGCAGGTCCGCGATTTCGGCGGAGGCCACGTCCGCGAGCAGCGCTTCCTTGGTCGGATAATGGCGGAAGAACGTGGCATAGCCGGTGCCGGCACGCGCCGTGATTTCGCGAATGGTGAGCTGGTCGAAGGGCTTTTCCTCAAGCAGTGCCAATAGCGCGGACGTCAGGGCATTGCGCGAGCGCACTTGGCGCGCGTCGGTGGGGGCATCGCGTTTGAGGCCGGTCAGGCTGGTTTCCATGATCCACGCTGTATCATTGAGGCGCGCCGGTGTCTAACCGGGGCGTACCGGATGTCCGCGATGCGAACGATAGAGCCGCGGTTCAGCCTTCGCCGATGCGGTCGGCGAAGAGGAGGCGCCCGCCGGAGAGGTGCCAGAGCGCTTCGTTGAAGTCGGAGTTGCTCATCGCGAAGCAGCCTTCGCTGCGGCCGAGCTTGCCCCACTTCTCGACCATGGTGGGATCGACGTACCAGGCGGGGTGCATGACGATGGCACGGGGAAGGGCCATCGAATTATCCTGGTCCAGACCGACAAGGCGGATCGAGGTGCCGTACTTGCCCTTGTACCATTCGGCGGTGAGATAGGCCCCGCGCGAGGTCGCCTCGGACCCGGGGACATTGGAGAAGCTCTGCAGCCATCCACTGTGCGCAGGATCGGAGCCACGTCCGTGGGCGACGAGGAACGAGCGCATCGTCCCGTTCTCGAGGTTGGCGAAGTGCAGGCGCGGCTGCGACGAGGGCTGCGCGAAGTCGACGATGCCGACGACATCGGCGCGCCAGAGTTGTCCGCGCACGCGCTGGGATTGCCGTGCGGCCACCTCCAGCACGCGCGTCTGATAGCTTGTCAGCCCGCTCGCCACCGCAGGAGTTGTGTTGATGCCGGTAGGGAAAGTGCTCGAAAGCGTGTCAGCGGCCGCCTCTTCCGCGAACGCGCGCGAAGGCAGGGCAAGGCCAAGCCCTGCCACCAAACCACCTTTAAGTACTTTCCGTCGAGAATGCGCCCGATCCATAGTTGCACTAATAACACAACCGATCGCTGCGATCCACCGTCTCGTCGATGGATCAACGCAGGAATCGAGCATTTCGACGCAGCCTGTCCCGGCGGAGGGGGCGGAGACAGGCTCGCGACTCGGGCTTCGCCGATTCTCCCGCCCCAAACATCGTAGCGATCGGCCGTTGCTTTCCAGCCGGCAGTTCTTGCGGGCCGGTCAGGCCACCACTTTCAACGGCTTGCGGCCGTGCTTCGTGATCCAGTCTTCAAGCACCGGGGCGATTCGGCCCCGCCACTTGCTGCCGTTGAAGATGCCGTAGTGGCCCACTTCCTCGGCGAGGTAATACTTCTTGCGGCTTTCGGGCAGGTGGCTGGCGAGGTGCAGCGCGGCGCGGGTCTGGCCGATGCCGGAGATGTCGTCGCGCTCGCCCTCGATCGCCAGCAGCGCGGTGTCGCGGATGGCGGAGAGGTCAATCCGCTCGCCGCGGTGGACGAACTCGCCCTTGGGCAGCGAATGCTTCTGGAAGACGTGCTCGACCGTCTGGAGGTAGAAGTCGGCCGTCATGTCGCAGACCGCGCGATATTCGTCGTAGAATGCCTTGGTCGCGTCCGCGCTGTCGCCGTCACCCTCGACCATGTGCTTGAACATGCCATAGTGGCTCATCATGTGGCTGCCGAGATTCATCGCCATGAACCCGGCAAGCTGCAGGAAGCCCGGATAGACCTTGCGGCCGGCGCCCGGATAGACCTGGGGCACGGTGGCGACGACGTTGTTCTCGAACCACGAAAGCGGCTGCTGCATGGCGACGTCGTTGACGCTGGTAGGCGCCTCGCGCGTGTCGATCGGGCCGCCCATCATCGTCAGGGTGGCGGGGCGGCAGGGATGATCCTTCGCGCCCATGATCGCCGTCGCGGCATAGGCCGGAACCGAGGGCTGACACACCGCCAGCACGTGCGTACCGGGGCCGATGTGCTCGAGGAAGCCGATGAGATAGTCGATATAGTCGTCGAGATCGAAGCGTCCTGCGCTGGCGGGGACCAGCTTGGCGTCGGCCCAGTCGGTGATGTAGACCTCGCAGCGCTCGATCATCCGGGCGACCGTGCCGCGCAACAGCGTTGCATAGTGGCCGCTCATCGGCGCCACGATCAGCAGCTTGGGCGCGTCGGCGGGAAGGCCGGGGTGGTTGAAGCGCAGCAGGTTGCCGAAGGGGCGGTGAAGCACGATCGATTCGGTTACCGGGTGGATCCTGCCGTCCACCGTCACCGTCTCGATGTCGAACGCCGGCTTGCCGCGCGGCGCGGCGGCGTGGGCGAACACGTCCAAGGCCGAGGCGATGATGGGGCCGAAGCCGAAATAACCCATCGGAAGCCGTGGGTTGCTGAGAATCTCCGCGCTCACGGAAGCCCATGCGGCGGCGCCGCTGAGCATGGTGCGCTGCAGTTCGTAGGCGTTATACAGCAAGTCTTGTCTCCTGGCCGAAGTCGGCCTCGATCGAGCGTTTAGCCCATGATCTGGGCTCTTGGGGTTAATGTTGCAACGCGGCAATCACGAATTCTGCCAGTAGCCTTTCGCACCGAAAGACCGGTTCGTCGTGAATCGCGCGTTCACCGGTCGGCAGTGGCGGGGCCTTTTCCTCCGCCTCGCGAGCCTGTAAGGGCGCGCGGATGGATGGGACGCAGGGCAATTCGACACCGCCGGAAGGCACTCCGGACCAACCGGCCGCGCGCCGCAGGGGCAATCTCGGCCCCTTGCGCATGGTCTGGCGCGAAATGCTCAAGTATCCCGGTTGGATGGCGACCGCCGGGCTGGCGCTCATCACCACCGCCACCTCGACGCTGGCGATCCCCTTCGGTTTCCGCCAGATCATCGACCAGGGCTTCGCGCAGGGCGCCGATCCGCATGCGATCCGCTGGTGGTTCGTCATGCTGCTGGGCGTCGTGGTGGTCCTGGCGACCGCGACGGCGATCCGCTTCTATTCCGTCTCGTGGCTGGGCGAGCGCGTCGTCGCCGACATCCGCCTCAGGGTGCAGCGCCACCTGCTGACGCTGGCGCCGGGGTTCTTCGAGGAGAACAGCCCCAAGGAAATCTCCTCGCGCATGACGTCCGACACCGCGATCATCGAGCAGATCGTGGGCACCACAGTCTCGGTCGCGCTGCGCAACGCGATCATGGCGGTGGGCGGGGTGATCTACCTCTTCGCGCTGGCGCCGGGACTGACGGCGGGGCTGATCATCGCGATACCGCTGGTGATCCTGCCGATCGCCGCTTTCGGACGCCGCTTGCGCGCCGTCTCGCGTTCGAGCCAGGATCGGGTGGCCGACATCGGCGCGCTGACCGCCGAAGTGCTTGGCGCGCTGAAGGTCGTGCAGGCCTTCAACCAGGAGGGCCGCGAGCACGAGCGCTTCGCCGCCGCCGTGGAGCGCACTTTCGACACCGGCAAGCGCCGCGTCACCATCCGAGCGATCATGACCGCAGTGATCATGTTCCTGATCTTCGGGTCGATCACCGTCATCATGTGGCGCGGCGCGATCGGTGTGGCGGAGGGGACCATCACCGGCGGCACGATCGCCGCCTTCGTGGTCACCGCCGGCATCGTCGCGGGCGCGTTCGGCTCGCTGACCGAGGTCTACGGCGACCTCGTGCGCGGCGCCGGTGCCGCCAGCCGGCTCGCCGAGCTGCTGGGCGAGCGGCCTGCCATCGCCGCGCCGGCCCGTGCGCTGGAGCTGCCGTCCCCGCCGCGCGGCAAGCTGGCGTTCGAGCGAGTGACCTTCCGCTACCCCTCGCGCCCCGAACTTCCGGCGCTGCACGACTTCACCCTGACCATCGAGCCGGGCGAGACGGTCGCCATCGTCGGCCCCTCGGGCGCTGGCAAGTCGACGCTGTTCCAGCTGGCCGAGCGGTTCTACGACCCGCAGGGCGGCGCCATCAAGATCGACGGGGTGCCGCTCGCCTCGGCCGACCCGGCACAGATCCGCGCGCGCATCGCGCTGGTGCCGCAGGAGGGCGTGCTGTTCGCCGCCTCCGCCCGCGACAACCTGCGCTACGGCAACTGGCAGGCCGACGACGAGGCGATCTGGGAGGCGGCGCGCGCCGCCAATGCCGAGACGTTCCTGCGCGCCCTGCCGCAAGGCCTCGACACCTTCCTCGGCGAGGACGGCGGGCGACTGTCGGGCGGCCAGCGCCAGCGCATCGCCATCGCCCGCGCGCTGCTGCGCAATGCCCCGATCCTGCTGCTGGACGAGGCCACCAGCGCGCTCGACGCCGAGAGCGAGCGGCTGGTGCAGGACGCGCTCGACCACCTCATGGCCGACCGCACCACGCTGGTCATCGCCCACCGCCTCGCCACCGTCCGGCAGGCCGACCGCATCGTCGTCATGGACGGCGGCCGCATCGTCGAGCAGGGCACCCACGAGAGCCTGAGCAGGGCGGGCGGGCTCTACGCCCGGCTGGCCTCGCTGCAGTTCGACGGGGCTGCGGGCCAGCGGTCGATGACGGAAATTTAATCCGGGACTTCCCGGTGTCGGAGTTGGATACCGGGGTTTCGTTGATGAAGTGCATGCGCGTCGTGGCTTGCTTGCGGGCCCAGACGGGCGCGGTGCCGACGATGTGAAAGAACCTGCGCGAAGGTAGCAGCGAGCGACGATGTAGGAAAATCGCACTCGTGCCCGTCGCCCCCCACGAATGCGAGGACCGCTGGCCGAGCCGCGCCCACGCTGCGGCGAGGTTGCGCCTCAAGGGTTCCCGGCGATCCCCGCATCCGCGAGGATGACGACTTCCATACCTCCCCCGATCCGGCCCATTTTCGGCTGGCATTGCGCGATGTTGCAATTATGTTGCGCGCCATCCGGGGCATTCGCTCCCCGCCGAACTTCCTGTCGCACACTCATCAAAAAGGTCAGGACATGTCCCGCTTCTCCGGCAAGGCGCTTGCATCGCGCGTCGCTGTTTCCCTTCTCGCCCTGAGCCTCGCCGCGCCCGCGCTGGCGCAGGACGCCGCCCCGGCGCCTACCCCGTCGACGGCCGCCCCCTCGCTCGCCCCTTCGACGGACTGGGGCCAGTTCGGCGTCCAGACCCAGTGGATGGACCGCTCGGTCAAGCCGGGCGACGATTTCGACGCCTACGTCAACGGGACGTGGAACAAGACCGTCGAGCTTCCCGCCGACCGCACCCGCTGGGGCTCGTTCCTCGAACTCAACGACCTGTCGGAAACCCGCGTCCACGCGATCATGGACGAACTCGTCGCGTCCAATCCCGCGCCCGGAAGCGACGGTGCGCGCATCGCCGCCGCGTACAAGGCGTTCATGGACACCGACGCGATCAACGCGGCGGGCCTTGCTCCGGCGCGCCCGTTCCTCGACCGGATCTACGCCGCCCGCACCCCGACCGACATCGCCCGCCTGTTCGGCGAACCCGGCTTCGTCTCGCCGATCGGCGTCTATGTCGACGCGGATGAGAAGCAGAGCGACACGTATGCGCTCAACGCCAATATCACCGGCCTCGGCCTGCCCGACCGCGACTACTACCTGAAGACGGACGAGCGTTCGCAGGGCATCCGCGAGAAGTACAAGGCCTACCTCGCCTTCGTGCTCGGCAAGGCGGGCTACGCCGATCCGCAAGGCGCGGCGCGCGCCGTGCTCTCGCTGGAAACCTGGATCGCGCAGGCGGACTGGGACCGTGCGGGCGCGCGCAACCGCGACCTCACCTACAACAAGCTGACCGTCGCCGAGTTCGAGGCGCTGGGCTCGCCCGGCGTGATGAAGACCTTCCTCGACACCGTGGGCGCGGGCAAGGCGAGCTACGTCCTTGTCGGCGAGATGCCGCCGACGGAAGAGGAACTGAAGACCGCGCGCATCGACGCCGCCAGGGCGCAGACGCTGTTCGGCCCGGGCATGCCCGAAGTGGTCAAGCTGATCGACACCGTGCCCGTCGCCACCTGGCAGGCGTGGATGGCCGCGCACTTCCTCAAGGACAACGCGGCGGTCCTGCCCTCCGACATCGACGATGCGACTTTCGCCTTCTACGGCCAGACCCTGTCGGGCCAGCCGCAGCAGCGTCCCCGCTGGAAGCGCGGCATCGGCGCGGTCGAGGGGCTGGCGGGGGAACTGGTCGGCAAGATCTACGCGCAGAAGTACTTCCCGGCCGAGCAGAAGGCGGCGATGACCGAGCTTGTCGCCAACTTGCGCAAGGCGATGGCCGCCAACCTCAGGGACCTTGCATGGATGAGCCCGGCCACCCGCGTCGAGGCCGAGGCCAAGCTCGACGCCTTCACGCCCAAGATCGGCGCGCCGGACACCTTCAAGACCTATGACGGGCTGGTGTTCTCGGCCACCGATCCGCTCGGCAACGCCGTCGCCGCCGGCAAATGGCAGACCGCCTTCGACATGAACCGCATCGGCGGCAAGGTCGACCGCAGCGAGTGGGGGATGCTGCCCGAGACGGTCAACGCCTACTACAACTCGACGATGAACGAGATCGTGTTCCCGGCCGCGATCCTGCAGCCGCCGTTCTTCAACCTCTCGGCCGACCCTGCGGTGAACTATGGCGGCATCGGCGCGGTCATCGGCCACGAGATGGGCCACGGCTTCGACGACCAGGGCGCCAAGTCCGACGGCACCGGCAACCTGCGCGACTGGTGGACGCCGGCCGACAAGGCCGCGTTCGAGAAGATGCAGGACACGCTCGCCGCGCAGTACGACGCGCTCTGCCCGTTCGACGAGGGCAAGACCTGCGTCAACGGCCGCCTCACCATGGGCGAGAACATCGGCGACCTCGGCGGCCTCAGCCTCGCCTACCGCGCCTACAAGCTCTCGCTGAACGGCAAGGAAGCGCCGGTGATCGACGGCTTCACCGGCGACCAGCGCTTCTTCATGGGCTGGGCGCAGGTCTGGCGCTCCAAGGTCCGCGAGGCGCAGGCGCGCCAGTACCTCGTGATCGACCCGCACTCGCCGCCGCAGTACCGGATCAACGGCATCGTCCGCAACTTCGACGAATGGTACAAGGCGTTCGGCGTGAAGCCGGGCGAGAAGCTGTACCTGGCGCCGAAGGACCGCCTGCGCATCTGGTGAGCGCGTATTCCTCCCCGAGCTTGCTCGGGGAGGGGGACCACCCGAAGGGTGGTGGAGGGGAAGAGGCGAGGCAGTTCCCCCTCCGTCAGCGACTGCGTCGCTGCCACCTCCCCGAGACAAGCTCGGGGAGGAACCCGAAGATCAATTTTCCGCAATGCAGCGCATCCCCGGTTGACTTGCCCGCACCATGCGGCATGACCTCGGGTCGATGGACCTGACATTCACCGCGATCCTCCTCGGCATTGTCGAGGGCCTCACCGAGTTCCTGCCGGTCTCCTCGACCGGCCATCTCATCCTTGCCACCCGCCTGTTCGGCTACGATTCGAGCATCTGGGCGACGTTCAACATCGTCATCCAGCTCGGCGCCATCCTGGCGGTGATCGTGCAGTTCTGGCGCACGTTCTGGGCGGTGGGCATGGGGCTGCTCAAGCTCAACCCCACCTCGATCCGCTTCGTGCGCAACGTGCTGCTGGCGTTCATTCCCTCGGCGATCCTCGGCCTGCTGCTGAACGACTGGATCGAGGGGCTGCTGGGCGAGCCCGCCGTGGTCGCCTGGGCGCTCATCATCGGCGGCATCGCCATCCTCGGCATCGAGAAAGTGGCCAAGCCCGGCCCGCTCACCGGCGTTGCCGAGCTTCCGGCGCGCCAGTGCCTCGGCGTCGGTTTCGCGCAGTGCCTCGCCATGGTGCCGGGCGTCAGCCGTTC
>DATKFS010000183.1:0-2059 GCA_035511275.1 Novosphingobium sp. | reverse complement strand
CAAGCGCATCGGCGCGCGGCAGCTCTGGATGGGTCGCCCGGCCAAGTACCTGCGCGACCTCGACGATGCGGCGGTGGCGGCCAACCAGGCCGGCGTGAAGGGCTACGTCATCAACGGCCGGATGCACGCCGAGGCGCTCGGGCTGCGGGGCTGATGGCGAAGCCGCGCGCGGACCTTCCCTCGCCCGAGGCGCTGCGCGCGCTGGTGGACGGCGAGGGGCGGCTGGCACTGCGGGTGACGCCGGGCGCCAGGGTCGAGGCGCTGGAGATCGTGGACGGACGCCTGCTCGCGAAAGTCCGCGCCAGGCCGGAGGACGGCAAGGCGACCGAAGCGGTGCGCGAACTGCTCGCGCGGGCGCTGGAGGTCGCACCGTCGCGGGTGGAACTGATCCGGGGCGCCACCTCGCGCGAGAAGCAGTTCCGGGTGGGGTGAAGCGAGCGGCCGGTGCCGCCTCCAAGAAAGTGCGTCATCCCAGCGAAAGCTGGGACCGCCGGCAAGGCCGCACAACCTCAGGGACGAGCGCTGCGCAGCAGTGGCCCATGGCGAGGGGTCTGCCTCAAGAGTACCAAGCGATCGCAGCTTTCGCTGGGATGACGTGCGGTATGGGGGATAACCTACCCCCGCGTTCTTTCTCGCACGAAGCCTAGGGCGGAGCCGTTAGCGGCCCATCCCCCGCGCCATCTCGGCGAGGACGTCGCCCATCGCCTTGGCCATGTCGGCGGGCTCGGGCGCGACGTCGGCAATGGCGCGCTGCATCGCCTCGGCCCATTGCCCGGCGGTGTCGGCATCGATGGTCATGGGCCGGTGCAGGCTGACCATGCAGCGTCCGGGATTGGCCTCGAACCAGTCGCGCGGGCCGCCCGCCCATCCGGCAAGGAACCTCGGAAGCGATGCGCGCATCGGCGCCAGGTCTGGCGCATGCATCGCGCGCAGCCGGGCATAGGCTGGGTCCTGGTCCATGAGGTCGTAGAAGCGCTCGGCGATCGCTTCGAACACCGGTGCGCCGCCGAGGCGGTAGTAGGGCGTGTTGGGCGTTTCGGCGGGCTTGGCTTGGGTATCGACGGTCAAGGCGGTCTCCGGGCGAGGGTCTTTCAGGATACCGCCCTAGCGCCGGAGTTCCACGTGGAACTTGATCCCGGTCAATCGCGGATCAGCGCGCGAAGGGCGTCGATCCGGTCGGCCTCGTGCGCGGGCTTGTCGGCGCGGATGCGGTTGATGCGCGGGAAGCGCATGGCGACGCCGGACTTGTGGCGCTTGCTGGCGTGGACCGAATCGAAGGCGACCTCGAACACCAGCGACCTGTCGGTCTCGCGCACCGGGCCGAAGCGGTTGACGGTGTGGTTGCGCACATAGCGGTCGAGCCACTTCAGCTCCTCGTCGGTGAACCCGAAGTAGGCCTTGCCCACCGGCAGCAGGTCCGCGCCCGCATCGGGATCGCCGTCCCAGCAGCCGAAGGTGTAGTCCGAATAGAACGAGGAGCGCTTGCCCGAGCCGCGCTGGGCATACATCAGCACGCAATCGACCAGCAGCGGATCGCGCTTCCACTTGTACCACAGGCCGGTCTTGCGACCCGCGACATAGGGACTGTCGCGCCGCTTGAGCATCACCCCTTCGATGGAATCGTCGCGCGCGCGTTCGCGAATGCGCGCAAGCTCGGCGAAGTCGGCGGCGGCGATCACGCCGCTGATGTCGAAGCGGGCGGGATCGAGGCGGGGGAGCAGCGCCTCCAGCGCGGCGCGGCGCTCGGTCCAGGGGAGGGGGCGCAGGTCCTGCCCCTCGACGATCAGCGCGTCGTAAAGCCTGACGAACGCGGGATATTCCTCGCGCATCTTGCGGCTGACGGTCTTGCGGCCGAGCCGCTGCTGCAGCGCGTTGAAGCTCGCCGCGCCGCCTTCCTCGCCGCCCTGGTGGACGCCGCGCACCAGCAGTTCGCCATCGAGCACGGCGTCGATGTCGAGCGCCTCCGCGATTTCCGGGAAGGTCGCGGAAATGTCGTCGCCCGAACGCGAATAGACCCGCGTTTCGCCGAGCCCGCTTTCGCCGGCCGCATGGACGACCT
>DATKFS010000182.1:0-3086 GCA_035511275.1 Novosphingobium sp. | reverse complement strand
GTGGCGAGCAGTTCGATGTTGAACCGCTCGAACAGCGCACGAGGGCGGAACGCGGGCGAGGCCAGCGCCTCGGCGATCGCGTCGTAGTAATGGTCGGCAGTGCCTGCATCGAGCGCCACCTCGAAGCCGAACACTTGCGCGAAGACATGGTCGAGCCACATGCTCGACGGGGTGCCCCGGAACAGGTGGCGGTTCGATGCGAACAGGCGCCACGCCTCGCGCGGGTCGGTCGCGGGCAGGACGCCGCCGCGCCGGGGGACCGCCAGGTCATCGAGCGCGATGCCTTGCGAATAGAGCATGCGGAACAGGTAGTGGTCGGGCGCGAGCAGCAGCTCGGTCGCATTGGACCACGGCGCATCGGTCGCGAACCACTCGGGATCGGTGTGCCCGTGCGGGCTGATGATCGGCGCATCCGCCACTTCCGCGTAAAGTTCGCGCGCGATGGCGCGCGTCGTCGGATCGGCGGGAAACAGGCGGTCGGGGTGCAGCGAAAGCTTGGGCATCGGGGAAAGACTCCTTGGCGCGGGGCGACGATTACGCGGTTGTGCCAGCGCTGGCAATCTTGTATTCGGCGGCCATGGTCGAAACTCTCGCTGCCCCTGTCGCCACTCCGCCCGTCGCCATCCGCACGTCTTTGGAGGACGATGTCGCCGTCGCCCTGCGCGCGCTCGAGGCGGGTGAGGACGTGAACGTGGGCGGGCAGGTCGTGCGCCTGCGCGATGCGGTCGGCCGGGGACACAAGTTCGCCGTCGTCCCGATCGCGGCGGGCGCTCCGGTGCGCCGCTACCGCGCGCCGATCGGCCTCGCCACGCGCGACATCGCGGTGGGCGAGCATGTCCACGTCCACAACGTGAAGACCGCGCTGGCGGGCGAGCGCGTCTATGCCTTCACCGGCGCGCAGGCCGATGTGAGCACGCAGAATGCAGCGCCTGCGCGCACCTTCAAGGGCTACGTGCGGCCGGACGGCAGCGTCGGCACCCGCAACGAACTCTGGATCCTCCCCACCGTCGGCTGCGTCGGCCGTCTGGGCGAGCGGCTGGCGCAGCGCGGCAATGCGATGGCCGCGCCCGGCGTCGATGCGGTGAACGCCTTCAACCATCCGTTCGGCTGCTCGCAGCTCGGCGCGGACCTTGACGGGACGGCGGCGATCCTCGCCTCGCTGGCATTGAACCCCAATGCGGGCGGCGTGCTGCTGCTCGGCCTCGGCTGCGAGTCCAACCAGCTCGACGCGCTCCTGACGCGCATCCCCGAGGATCGCCGGGGTCGCCTGCGCGTCCTGCGCGCCCAGTCCGAAGGCGACGAGTTCGCGGCGGGCGAGGCGCTCATCGCCGAACTGATGGGCCTGATGGCGGGCGACAGGCGTGAGGACGTGCCGCTCTCCAGGTTGCGCCTCGGCGTCAAGTGCGGCGGGTCGGACGCGATGAGCGGGCTGACCGCGAACCCGCTGATCGGGCTGATGGCCGACGCCGTGACGCAGGCGGGCGGTGCCGCGATCCTCACCGAAATCCCCGAGATCTTCGGCGCCGAAACCCTGCTGATGGAGCGCGCCACCAGCCGCGAGGTGTTCGACAAGCTCTCCGCCCTCGTCAATTCCTTCAAGCGCTACTTCATCGACCACGGCGAGCCGGTGTCCGAAAACCCCAGCCCCGGCAACATCGCCGGGGGCATCACCACGCTGGAGGAAAAGTCGCTCGGCGCGGTGCAGAAGGGCGGCCTCGCCCCGATCCACGACGTCATCGGCTATGGCGAGCGGCTCTCCACCAACGGCCTGACCGTGCTGGAGGCGCCGGGCAACGACGCCGTCTCCACCACCGCACTGGCAGCGGCGGGGGCGACCATCACCCTGTTCTCGACCGGGCGCGGCACCCCGCTGGGCAGCCCGGTCCCGACGCTCAAGATCGCGTCGAACAGTGCACTCGCGCAGCACAAGCCCGGCTGGATCGACTTCGATGCGGGCATGGTCCTCGACATCGGCATGGAGGCCGCCGCGGAGGCGCTGCTCGACCGCATCGTCGCCATCGCCAGCGGCGAGCCCGCGCGCAACGAAAGCAACGACGAGCGCGCCATCGGCATCTGGAAGCGCGGCGTCACGCTATAAGGCTCGTCTTCCCTGCGCAGGCGGGGACGACGGGGTTTTGGGCCGTCAGGCCGCTTGCCCATTCCCCCGCCAACTGGAATAGCCGCCCCATGGTGAGAACATGAGCTGGCAGGCGCGCCGCGAGAACTGGAACCCGCAGGCCGAGGACGCCCGCGAGGACGGCGACATCGACTATGCCCGCGTCATCCACTCGGCCTCGTTCCGGCGGCTGCAGGGCAAGACGCAGATCCTCAACCTGGGCGACAGCGACTTCTACCGCACCCGCCTGACCCACTCGCTGGAGGTCGCGCAGATTGCCGGGGGCCTCTCCCGCCAGCTCGCCAAGTCCTTTCCCGAGCACGTCGCCACCGCGCTCCTGCCGGACCGCAGCCTGATCCACGCAATCGGCTGCACCCACGACTTCGGCCACCCTCCGTTCGGCCACGGCGGCGAAGTGGCGCTCAACTACTGCATGAGGGCCCATGGCGGATTCGAGGGCAACGGCCAGACCCTGCGCATCCTCGCCCGGCTGGAGAGCTTTTCCGCCAATGCCGGCGCCAACCTGAGCCGTCGCACGCTGCTCGGCGTGCTCAAGTATCCGGCGGCATTCTCGGCCGCGCGCAACCCGCAGATCGTTCCGCAACTGCTCGCCGGGCCCTCGACGATCCGGGTGCTCGACCCCAGGGCCTGCAAGCCACCCAAGTGCCACTTCGACAGCGAACAGGACGTCGTCGACTGGATCCTCGCCCCCCTCACCCCGTCCGAGCGCGACCGGTTCCAGACGCTCGAACCGGTCCCCGGCAAGCACGCCCGCACCCTGCACAAATCGCTCGACTGCACGATCATGGATGTGGCGGACGACATCGCCTACGGCGTCCACGATCTCGAGGACGCCATCGCGCTAGGCCTCGTGCGCAAGGACGCCTTCGCCGCCGCCATGGACGGGCGCTGCGCCTCGTTCCTCGACGCGCTCAAGGAAAAGTACCCCGGCGAGAGCGAGAACAACGTC
>DATKFS010000181.1:0-31093 GCA_035511275.1 Novosphingobium sp. | reverse complement strand
GGCGTCGCGATCGGCTTCGGCATCTGGGCCACGCATTTCGTGGCGATGCTGGGATACGATCCGGGCGTGATCGCCGGATTCCACGTTCCGGCGACGATCATCTCGCTCGTCACCGCGATCGCGATGACGACGATGTCGTTCTCCACCGCGCTGGCCTGGCAGAACCGCAAGGGGCTGGCGCTCGCCAGCCTGCTCGGCGGCGGCGGCATCGCGGCAATGCACTACATCGGCATGTCGGCGCTGGAACTGCCCGCCGACATCCGTTGGGACCGCGACTACGTTGCCGCATCGCTGCTGTTCGCCGTGATTCCGGCCTATCCCGGCCTTGCACTGGCGGTAGGCGGGCGCTCGGTCCGCAGCGGCATTGCGGCCGGACTGCTGATGACGCTCTCGATCGTGCTGCTCCACTTCACCGGCATGACCGCAGTGCGCCTGATCCCGGCGCCGCTCGACATGCGCACCGGCATCCTCATGTCGCCCGACAGCATGGCGGCCGCCATCGCCGCCGGAGCGCTGGCCCTGCTGTCGATCTGCATCGCGGTGCTGGCCATGGCCCGCAAGTCGCGCCTGGTGCTTCACGCCACCGAGCGCGACATGACTATCCTCGTACGGGGCATCACCGACTGCGCGATCTACATGCTGGACCGTGACGGCAATGTGGCCAACTGGAACGCCGGGGCGCAACGGCTGAAAGGCTACACCGACGTCGAGGCGATCGGCCTGCCGCTCGCCTCGTTCTACACGCCCGACGACCGCGAGGAGGACTTGCCCCGCCGCGCGATGGCGCAAGCCGCGCAGAGCGGCAAGTTCAGCGGCGAAGGCTGGCGGATGCGGCGGGATGGCAGCCGCTTCTGGGCGCACGTCACGATCGAGAAGATCGTCGACGGCAACGGCGACCACATCGGTTTTGCCAAGATCACCCGCGACATGAGCCGCTTCAAGGAGGACGAGGATCGGCTCAAGGCGATGGCCGGCCATCTCGACGCCGCGCTGGGCAACATGCACCAGGGCCTGTGCCTGTTCGGCCCCGACGAACGTCTGCTGGTCGTCAACGGCCGTTTCAAGGACATCTGGGGCCTCGACCGCGACAGTGCGCTGATCGGCCTGACAATCGGGGATGTCGCCCGCAAGGTCCTCGAAGCGCGGACGGGCGCCGAGGTCCCTCAGGCGCGGATCGACGAATTGCACCTGCTGCTGGCCCAGCCCGCCGCCGAACCCGGCGCTTCACCGGTCGTGCTGGAACTCGGCGACGAGCTCGTCGTCTCGATGACGGGCCGCGAAATGACCGAGGGCGGGTGGGTGACGACCTTCGACGACATCACCGAGCGCCGCCGCTCCGATGCCCGCATCGCGCACATGGCGATGCACGACAGCCTCACCGGCCTCCCCAACCGCGCTACCTTCGCGCACTGGATCGACGCCGAACTGGAGCAGGCCCGGCACTTCGGTCACCTGCTCGCCTCGGTCATGATCGACCTCGACCGCTTCAAGGAAATCAACGACACGCGCGGCCACGGCGCCGGCGACACCGCCTTGCAGCACCTGTCGAAGCGCCTGCTCGACGTGCTGCTCGAAGGCGAAGTGGTAGCCCGGCTCGGCGGCGACGAGTTCGCGGCGGCCAAGCGCTTCAAGGACAAGGCCGAGCTTGCGGGCTTCCTGGAGCGGCTCGAAGCCTGTTTCGCCACGCCTTTCGGCGCGGGTGACAACTGCTTCCATCTCGATGCCAGCATCGGCCTCGCCGTATTCCCGCACGATGCGCAGAAGCGCGAGCAGCTCCTCAACAATGCCGACCTTGCCATGTATCGCGCCAAGGCGAATCTCGGCGAACGCATCGCCTACTACGAGCCCGAGATGGACGAGACCGCGCGTGCGCGGCGGCAGCTTTCGAACGATTTGCGCCAGGCCATCGACCGCGCCGAACTGAGTGTCCTCTATCAGCCGCAGCACTGTCTCGCGACCGGCGAGTTGAGCGGGTACGAAGCCCTGCTGCGCTGGCATCACCCGTCGCGCGGACAAGTGCCGCCGGACGAATTCATTCCGATCGCCGAGGAAACCGGCGAGATCTTCCGCATCGGCGAATGGGTCTTGCGCGAAGCCTGCCGCGAGGCCGGCCAGTGGCCCGCGGGGCTCAAGGTCGCCGTCAACCTCTCGGCCGTACAGCTCGGACAGACCGAGGTGGTCGACATCGTGCGCGGCATTCTCGTCGAGACCGGGCTATCCCCGTCACGCCTCGAACTGGAGATCACCGAAACCGCGATCATCGGCGACAAGCTGCGCGCGCTGCATCTGCTGCGGCAGATCAAGGGCCTCGGCGTCAGCATCGCCATCGACGATTTCGGCACCGGCTATTCCTCGCTCGACACGCTCCATTCGTTCCCGTTCGACAAGATCAAGATCGACAAGTCGTTCCTGCTCCGCTCGCAGAACAGTGCGCAGGCGCGCGCGATCATCAAGGCGGTGCTGGCACTGGGCCAGAGCCTCAACGTGCCGGTGCTGGCCGAAGGCGTGGAAACCCTCGACCAATTGGACCTGCTGCGGGAGCAGGGCTGCGACGAGGCGCAGGGCTACTACTTCGGCCGCCCCGGCGCATCGCCCAGCAGCCTCGCGGAGAACGTCAGGCAGATCGCCTGACACCGGTTCAGTCCGCCATCAGGTCCCGCACCCGGGCCGCCAGCGTCTCGACCACGAAAGGCTTGGTCAGGACCTGCATTCCGGGCTGCAAGTGGCCGTTGCCGATCACCGAGTTCTCCGCGTAGCCGGTGATGAAAAGGACCTTCAGGTCCGGCCGGGTCTCCCGCCCGGCGTCGGCCATCTGCCGCCCGTTCATTCCGCCGGGAAGGCCGACGTCGCTGATGAGCAGGTCGATGCGGATGTCCGATTGCAGGACCTTGAGGCCGGAGGCGCTGTCCGCCGCCTCCACAACCGCGTAGCCGAGGTCCTCCAGGATGTCGGTCACGAGCATCCGCACGCTTGGCTCGTCGTCCACCACGAGGATCGTCTCGCCCGCTTCGGCCGCCACCAGCGGCAATTCGATGGGCCCGACCCGATCGTCCGCCGCATCGCCGTAGTGACGCGGCAGGTAGATGCACACCGTCGTCCCGTCGCCCACTTCCGAATAGATGCGCACCTGACCGCCGGACTGCTTGGCGAAACCGTAGATCATCGAGAGGCCCAGACCCGTACCCTGCCCGATCGGCTTGGTGGTGAAGAAGGGGTCGAATGCCTTGGCGATGACGTCGGGCGTCATTCCCGTGCCGGTATCGGTGACGCAGAGCGAGAGGTACTGGCCCTCGGGAATGTCGTGCGTGCGCGCGCCGTTGCGGTCGAGCCACTTGTTCGCCGTCTCGATCGTGATGCGTCCGCCGTCCGGCATGGCATCGCGCGCGTTTATGCACAGGTTGAGCAGCGAATTTTCCAGCTGGCTCGGATCGACCAGCGTCGGCCACAGGCCGGCCGCGCCCACCGTCTCGACGCGGATGGCAGGCCCGACGGTGCGCTGGATCAGGTCCGCCATGCCGTTCACCAATGCATTGACGTTGGTCGGCCGCGGGTCGAGCGTCTGTCTGCGGGAGAATGCCAGAAGCCGGTGGGTCAGCGCGGCGGCCCGCCGCGATGCGCCCTGGGCTGCGACGAGGTATTTGTCCACGTCGGCAAGCCGCCCTTGGCTCAGCCGAGTCGCCACCATCTCCAGCGCGCCGGAAACGCCGGCCAGCAGGTTGTTGAAATCGTGCGCGAGACCGCCGGTCAACTGGCCGACGGCTTCCATCTTCTGCGCCTGCCGCAGTTGTTCCTCGGCCTCCATCAACTCGACCGTGCGCTCCACGACACGCTGCTCCAGCGTCTCATTCAGCGCGCGCAGTTCCGCCGCCGCGCGGTCGCGCTCCTGCTCGATGGTCCGACGCTGCTCGATGTCGAGGAGGACGCCCGGAAAACTCAACGGTGTGCCGTCCGGCCCGCGATCGACGCGGCCATTGGCCTCGATCCAGTAGTATTGCCCATCCGCGCGGCGAACCCGATAGGGATGCGCGTAGGACCCGCCGCCGCTCATGGCCTCCGTGATCGCCGCGGCTACGCCGGCGCGGTCTTCGGGATGGATCGAGCCGACCGCATGGGCCAGCCTGACCCCCTCCCGGCCGAGCGCAGGATCGAGGCCGAAGGCGAACGCGAAGGCTTCGTCGAACGTGATCCGGTCGCGCGGAATGTCCCAGAACCAGGTCCCCGTGATCGCACCCGCCGACAGCGCCAGCTTCACCCGGTCGATGTTCTCGCGCGCCAAGGCCTCGCTTTCGCGCAGCGCGTGCTCCGCGCGCTTGCGCCCCTCGATGTCGCGGAACAGCACCGAAACCTGCCTGCGGCTCGCCGGTTCTACACGGGCGGCCGAGACTTCGATGTGGCGGCCCGCCGCCTGGAAATAGCGCTCGAAGCGGATCGCCTCGCCGGTGCGCAGGACTTTGCCATACAGCTCCGCCCAGCCCTCCGCGTCGTCAGGTTCGAGTTCGCGCAAGGTGACGCCGACGACGCCGGGAATGCCCGACTGCCGCTCGTACCCCGCGTTCGCCTCGACGTGGACGTAGTCGCTGAGCGGACCATGCGGCCCGTCGAAGAACTCGATGATGCAGAACCCGTCGTCCACCGCTTCGAACAGCGCGCGGTAGCGCTCCTCGCTCCGGGCGAGCGCGTCCACCGCATCGCGCTGCGTGGTCACGTCACGGGCGACCCCGACGAAGCGCACCGGCGTGCCGGCCTCGTCGAATTCAATTTCGCCGGTGCGAGCGAGACGGCGCACCTCGCCCGTAACGCTGTCCCGGACCCGGTATTCCAGTTCGCGCACCGCCTCGCCGCGGCTGCGCGAGGCGGGCGGGGTGATGAGGTGACGGTCCTCCGGCAGGACCTGCGCCTCGAAGGCGGATACCGGATACTGCGCCCGCGCCGGCAGGCCGTGCAACCGGCAGAACTCGGCGGTGGGCGTGACCATGTCGTCGGCAATTTCGAGCGTGAAAAGCCCGACGCCTCCGGCCTTTTGCGCCTGCTGCAACCGTGCCTGCTGTCGCTCGGCCTCGATGGCGGTGCGTCGCAGTTCAAGCGTCGTCATCGCCTGCCGGGCGAGCACCCGCAGCGCCTGCTCCTGCGTCGCATCGAGGTTGCGCGGCTCGTAGTCGAGCACGCAGAGCGTCCCGATCGGCGTGCCTTCCGCCGTCTTGAGCAGCGCCCCCGCATAGAAGCGGAGTCCCGGATCACCGGCCACCAGCGGGTTGCCCTGGAAATGCTGGTCGAGACTGGCGTCGGGCACCACGAGGAAATCCTCTTCCTGCAGCGCTCTCACGCAGAACGAGGTCGCCAGCGGCGTTTCCCGCACGCCCAGGCCCACTTCGGCCTTGAAGAACTGGCGCTCGCTGCCGACGAAGTTGACCACCGCGATGGGCGTGCGGCAGATCGCCGATGCCAGCTGGGCGATCTCGTCGAACGCCCGTTCGCGCGGAGTGTCCAGAACGTCGTACCGAGCCAGCACCGCGTCGCGCAGGGTTTCAGGATTGGGGGTGTCGATCATTCGGCTCGGTCTTGTCGTCCTGCTCGCGGGAAAAGCACGTCCGCCGTCCCGGACGCCAGCTACTTCGCTTTCGATTGAAAGTATATCGCGGGCTTTCCGTTCCCTCCGGGCTTTCCATTATGGCTTTTCCGGAAGCGAAGCCGAGTCGCTTTTCGCGCTCTCCGTCCGCGAGATTTCCCTCCGGCGATATCGTGTCGCAGGGAGAGCGGCTCCGGATCGTCGCCACGATTTCGCATAAATTCGCCTTTTTTCCGCACTTTACGTGCAACATCGTACCGCCCCGCTCCCGGAACCCTCCCCACACGGGGACCACTTGCGAGCCACGATAATTCATATCAAACATGGGGAGAACAGCGTTTCCGATCCGATTCAAAGAGACCGGGCGTTCGCGAGGGAGAGAGATCAGCCATGAAACCAGTCCAGCTCCGCGTGGTCCTTCTTGCGACGAGTTCGCTGGCCTTCGCCGCGCCAGCCATCGCGCAGGACGTGCCCCAGGAACAGGCGCGCGATTCGGCCCGGATCAGCATCGGCAGCAACGACATCGTCGTTACCGCAAGGCGCAGCGAGGAGCGGCTGCAGGACGTGCCGATCTCGATCACGGTGTTCAACCAGGAGCAGCTGTCGAACCGCAACGTCGTGAACGCGGGCGATCTCGCCACCTACACTCCCTCGCTGTCTTCGAACTCCAACTTCGGGTCCGAGAACACGACTTTCGCCATCCGCGGATTCGCGCAGGACATCGGCACATTGCCCTCCGTCGGCACCTATTTCGCGGAAGTGGTCACCCCGCGCGGCGCGTCCAACGGGCTGCCGACGGGTGACGGGGTGCTGCCGGGCAGCTTCTTCGACCTCCAGAACGTGCAGGTCCTGAAAGGGCCACAGGGCACTCTATTTGGCCGGAACACCACCGGCGGCGCGGTCTTGCTGGTACCCGAGAAGCCCACGGACGTCCTCGAAGGCTACATTGAAGGCACCATAGGCAACTATGACACGCGCCGTGTCCAGGGCGCGATCAACATCCCGCTCGCCGACACGTTCAAGATCCGCCTCTCGGGCGATCGCATGGTCCGCGACGGCTATCTCAAGAACCAGAGCGGCATCGGCCCCAAGGACTTCAACGACGTCGACTACTACGCGCTTCGCCTCAGCGTGGTCGCCGACCTGACGCCCGATCTCGAGAACTACCTGATCGCCTCCTACGTCCATTCGGACACGAACGGCCCGATCACCAAGCTGGTCGCCGTCGATCCCACCGAGGGCCTCGGCGGCATCTTCGCCGGCCAGCTCGCGCGGCAGGGCACGGGCTTCTACAACGTCATCAACCCGCTGGCGAACTCCTACTCGAAAATCGACCAGTGGCAGGTCATCAACACCACGACCTGGCACGCATCCGACAACGTGACGATCAAGAACATCGCCAGTTACGCCGAATACAAGCAGACGATGAACGCGCCCGAGTTCGGCGTCGATGCCATCATCGACTTCGGCGCGATGACCGGCGGCGCGCTTCCGATCGGCACCTACCACGTCCCCTTCACCCAGATTTCGCCGCCGCCCGGTCTGCGCACGGCGGACCAGTACACTTTCACCGAGGAACTGCAGATCCAGGGCAAGGCCATGGACAACCGGCTCGACTGGCAGGTCGGCGGCTACGCGGAGATCAGCCGTCCGCTGGCCTTCGCGGGCAGCCAGTCGCCGTTCCTGGCGTCCTGCACCGACCAGGGCGCGAACTTCCAGTGCAACGACCCGATCGGCCTGCTGACCTACCTCGGCGCGGTGCAGCAGGTGATCGCGGCGGGCGGCAATCCGGCGACGGTGCCGCCGATCCACGTCGGCTCGGTGAACTACACCGTCGGCAAGACCTACTTCCAGGACTTCGGGCTCTACGCCCAGGCGACTTATGCCCTTGCCGACAATCTCAAGCTGACCGGCGGCTTCCGCTACACCTGGGACAAGCAGCGCAACTCCAGCCTGCGCCAGACCTACACGCTGGCCTATCCGCCCGCCTACGGTCCGTTCCCCAGCCTGCCCGGCTCTCCCAACCCGCGCTGCACGGACCCGACCTCGGTCGCCAACGGCTGCGTCGTGACGCTGCGGCAGGAATCGAACAAGCCGACCTGGCTCATCGACCTCGATTACAACCTGACGCCTGACGCGATGGTCTATGCCAAGTACGCGCGCGGTTACCGTGCCGCCACCATCGCCCCGAACGTCGCCGCGCCGCTCAACCTGGTGGGACCCGAGAAGGTCGACAGCTACGAACTGGGCTTCAAGAGCAGCTTCCACGGCGCGGTGAGCGGCACGCTGAACCTCGCGGCGTTCTACAACGACTTCGCCAACCAGCAGTTGCAGGTGGGCTTCAATGCCGTGCCGGGCAGCGGCCAGGCGTCGACGGCGGCCCCTGCCAACGCCGGCAAATCCGAGATCTACGGGCTTGAGGCGGAGGCGACGATCAATCCGTTCGACGGCATGGCCCTCGCCGCGAGCTACACCTACCTCCACACCGAGATCAAATCGGTGCCGGAATCGCTTTACACCTATACCGATCCCAACTTCACGCTCGCCGCACCGTTCGAGGTGGGCGATCCCGAGGTCCTGTCGCCCAAGCACAAGTTCACCGTCTCGGCGAACTACACGCTGCCGCTGGACGAGAGCATCGGGCGCATCTCGTTCGGGGTGGCCTATACCTACCGCACCAAGATGCTCGTCAACTACATCGACCGTGAGAACCCCAATCCCGCGATCGCCGCGTTCAGCACGCTGCCCTCGCTCGGGCTGCTCAACCTCAACTTTGGATGGAACTCGATCGCCGGCGCACCGATCGATCTCTCGCTGTTCGCGACCAACGTGACCAAGGAGAAGTATTATAGCTTCGCCGCCGGCCTCGGATCGCCGGAGGTCGGCTTCGAAACTGCGTCGGTGGGCGAGCCGCGCATGTACGGTCTGCGCCTGAAGTACCACTTCGGCCGCTGACCCTCGGCCCCGGGTAGGGAACCCCCGGCGGCGGGGGCGGTTGGGGAGGGATGCAGCCAGACATCCTTCCCTACTGCGGCGGCGCTCCGCTTCCTGCCGAGCTTCTCGGCAGGTGGAACCTCGATCCGGCGCTCATGGGCATCCTGGCACTGGCCTTCGTGCTGTGCCGAAGGGCTGGAGCGCGGACGATGCCCTTGGTGGCCGGTTTCGCGATCCTCCTCGTGCTGTTCGTTTCGCCCTTCTGCGCGCTGACGTCGGCGCTGTTCAGCGCGCGCACGGTGCATCATGTCGCGCTGATCGCGCTGGCCGCGCCCCTGATCGCCACGGCCTTTCCCCGCAGGCCGGGAGCGCTGGCCGGCTGGACGGTCGTGCACGCCGCCGTGCTCTGGGCATGGCATGCGCCGGAGGCCTACGCCTTCGCGCTCGGCAGCCATGGCGGCTATGCGCTGATGCAGGCGACGTTGCTGGGGTCCGCGATAGGGTTCTGGCGGGCGGTGATCGCCGCGCCCGCCCCCGCTGCCGGCGGCGCCCTGCTGGCAACGATGATGCAGATGGGTCTGCTCGGCGCGCTGCTGACCTTCGCCGGGACCGCGATCTATCGCTGGCACTGGACAACCACCCAACCATGGGCCCTCTCGCCGCTGGAAGACCAGCAACTGGCCGGGCTCGTCATGTGGGTGCCGGGAGCCGGCGCCTACCTCTTCGCCGCCCTCTACCTCGCCGGGGCGTGGCTCAGGGGCCGCGAGACCGGACGCCTGAGGGCCACGGCCACATGATCGAGGCGATCCGGCAATGGGCGGCCCGCCACACGGCGGAGCGGCGCTATTCTCCCGTCGGCGTCGCGTTCCACTGGACCATGGCGGCGCTCATCACCTTCCAGCTTTACTGGGGCTGGCACATGGGGCGCGTACCGGTGGGCGTGGACAAGCTCGACGGTTACCGCCTTCATTCCGAACTCGGCCTGCTGATGCTGGTGCTGGCGGCCTTGCGCCTTCTGTGGCGCACGATCGTGCCCGGACCGGTCAACGATGCCGACACGCTGGGCTGGCAGACCCGGCTGGCCTACCTGACGCACGGCCTGTTCTACATCTGCTTCTTCGGCCTGCCGCTGAGCGGGTGGGCGATGTGGTCGGCGCTGGGCGACGGGCCCGATCTCTCGCTGGCGGGCGTGCCGTGGCCGCAGATGCCCTTCCATGACGTACCCATCGCCATCCAGTGGGCCGTGCTGGACTGGGCCGAGGGCATACATGCGCTGCTCGTGATCTGCCTCGTCGTGATGGTCCCGATCCATGCCGGAGCGGCGATCAAGCATCACTTCTGGGACAAGCACGACGTCCTTGTCGGGATGCTCCCCGAACTCAAGGCCGACGAGGGGGCGGAAGGGCAGCCCCGACATGGTCTGCGAGAAGGCGGATCTGCTCCGGCGCCAGCGCCCGGCTGACGCCCAGCATCTCACCCATGCCGTCGCCCCGCCGCTGGCCCGAGCGCCACGCTTCCAGTTGCGCCGCCACGTAGGCCGAAGACTGGCCCGCAAGCGCCGGATTGGCGGCGTCGCGCCCCTCTCCCGCCAGGCCGTGGCACGATGCGCAGCGCTCCCGGTACAGCGCGGAGGTGTCGGCGAGCGCCTCGCCCGTCGCGGGAAGGCGGGCGTAATAGGCCGCCACCCTCGCACGGTCTTCACCACTCAGCCGCCGCACGACGGCGCGCATCTCGGGATGCTGGCGGCGGCCGTTGGCGTAATCGTCCATCTGGCGATGGAGGTATCCGGCATCGAGCCCGGCAAGGCGCGGCGCCAGCCTGCCGTCTCCCTCGCCGCGCAAGCCGTGGCAGGTGGCGCAGGCATTGGCCGCGCCGCCGTCCCCGCCGCTGAACGCGATCACCTCGCCGCTCGCGCGAAAGGCCGGATTGCCGCCCTCGGCACCGCAGGCGGCAAGGCTGCATGGGAACATCAGGGCAAGCGCGGGCAGGAAACGACGCATCGGTGACGGAACCATCGCCGTAACCGACTGTTCCCCAAGGCGATGGACGAACGCAGCACGGGGGTACTTTTCGCCTTGATGGCCACGCTGCCGCTGCTTGCCGCCTGCGAAGACGTCGCGGTGGCGCCTCACGAGGCCGGTGCGCCGTCGATCGCCCGGGGCAAGGCGGCGACGGAGGAATTGGGCTGCGGTGCCTGCCACCGCATTCCCGGCATCTGGCCCGAAGGCACCACCGGTCCCCCGCTCGCCGGCTTTGCAAAGCGCGGGCTGATCGCGGGCAAGCTGCCCAACCGACCCGGAGAACTCGCCGCCTACCTGCTCGACCCACCGGCGACCGTTCCCGGAACCGCCATGCCCAAGGTGCCCATGACACGACAGCAGGCGGCCGACATCGCCGCGTTTCTCCACCATTCCGATGCCCGCTGAAACCGACCTGAAGGCCGTTCTCGGCGGATGGCCGCCGGCGGTGCTCGATCCTGCTGGCCCCTATTCCGAGCCTGTCACCCTGCTGTCATGGGCACTGCTGGTCGGCGGGACGGTGGTCCTCCTCATCGTGCTCACCGCGCTGGGCATCGCGCTATGGGGAGCGCCCGCGCTGCGCGCGCGGCTGGGCGGCGACCGGGCGATCTGGGTCGGCGGCGTGGCCTTCCCCGTCGTTGTGCTGAGCGCGCTGCTCGTCTGGGGGCTGTGGCTCACCGGCGACCTCGCGGCGAAGGCCCCGCGCCCAGGCGAAATGCGCGTGCGCGTCACCGGCGAGATGTGGTGGTGGCGCGTCGCCTACCTCGACGAGGCGGGACGGCCGGTGATGCAGGACGCCAACGAACTGCACGTGCCCGTGGGCAGTACCGTCCTGCTCGAACTCGATTCCGCGGACGTGATCCACAGTTTCTGGGTGCCTCGCCTCGCGGGCAAGATGGACATGATCCCCGGCCGCCGGAACCTGCTGCGCATTCAGGCCGACCAGCCCGGCACCTATGGCGGCCAATGTGCCGAATACTGCGGCGGCCCTCATGCGCTGATGGGCTTCGCCGTCGTCGCCCACACGCCCGAAAGCTTCGCCCGGTGGCGCGCCGCCCGACTGGCGCCCCGCCCCGCGCCGGCCGCATCGCGCGGGCAGGCGCTGTTCATGCAGAGCGGCTGCGCGGCCTGCCACACGATCGCGGGCACCGAGGCGCGCGGGCTTGCCGGCCCCGACCTCACCCACGTCGGTTCACGCCGCACGCTGGGCGCGGGTATCCTGCCCAACAACCGCGGCACGCTCGCGGGGTGGATCGCCGACAGCCAGACGATCAAGCCCGGCAACCGGATGCCCAACTACAAGCAGTTCGATGCCGAGGAACTGGGCGCCCTCGCTGATTATCTGGCAACGCTGAAATGAGGTCGGAGACAGGCTTCGATCCTGCTCTCCTCGACCGCTTCCCGACGCAGGACGAAAGACCGGAGGGCGAGGAGGAGCAGCTCAAGCGCATCTGGTGCGCGCCTCGGGGCTGGGAATACCTCACCGTCGTCAACAACAACTACGTCGGCATCTACTACCTCGGCACCGCATTCCTGTTCTTCCTTCTGGCGGGCATGCTCGGCCTGCTGATGCGGGTGCAGCTGGCGGCGCCGCTGATGGACGTGCTGCCGCAGGCGACCTACAATCAGGTCTTCACCATGCACGGCACGGTGATGATGTTCCTCTTCGCGGTGCCCATGGTCGAGGCGGCGGGCGTGCTCCTGCTGCCGCAGATGCTGGCCGCGCGCGACCTGCCGTTCCCGCGACTGTCCGCCTACGCGTTCTGGGCCTATGCGGTGGGTGGGCTGGCCTTCTTCGGTTCGCTGTTCATCGGACTGGCGCCGGACGGCGGGTGGTTCATGTATCCGCCCTTGACCTCCAAGGCCTATTCGCCCGGCATCAATACCGACTTCTGGCTGCTGGGCATCGGCTTCATCGAGATCAGCGCGATCGCCGGCGCCATCGAGATCATCGTCGGCGTCCTGCGCCACCGTGCGCCGGGCATGAGCCTCGACAAGATGCCGATCTTCGCCTGGGCCATGCTGGTCTTCGCGGTGATGATCGTGATCGCCTTTCCCAGCGTCATCCTCGCCACCCTGCTGCTGGAGATCGAGCGCGCCTTCAACTGGCCGTTCTTCGACGCCACGCGCGGCGGCGACCCGGTCCTGTGGCAGCACCTGTTCTGGTTCTTCGGCCATCCGGAGGTCTACATCATCTTCCTGCCCGCGGCCGGCATGATGAGCATGATCATTCCCACCGTGGCGCGCGCGGAACTCGTCGGCTACCGCCTGATCGTGCTGGCCATGGTCGCCACCGGGTTCATCAGCTTCGGCGTCTGGGCGCACCACATGTTCGCGACGGGGCTGCCGCCGATGACCGCCGGGTTCTTTTCCGCCGCGTCGATGGCGGTAAGCCTGCCGGCGGGCATCCAGGTCTTCTCTTGGATCGCCACCTTCGCGGTCGGAAAACCGCGCTTCAATACGCCTGGGCTCTTCGCGATGGGCAGCGTGGTGATCTTCGTGACCGGTGGATTGACCGGGGTCATGGTCGCCCTCGTCCCGTTCGACTGGCAGGCCCACGACACGTACTTCATCGTCGCCCACCTGCACTACGTGCTGATCGGCGGCATGGTCTTCCCGCTGTTCGCCGCGATGTACTACTGGATCCCCATGGTGAGCCGCCGCGCCCTGTCCGAGCGTTGGGGCAAGTGGGTGTTCGGGCTGATGTTCGGTGGCATGAACGTGGCTTTCATGCCGATGCACCTGTCCGGCCTGATGGGTATGCCGAGGCGCGTCTACACGTACCTTCCCGGCAGCGGATGGGACATGCTGAACCTGATCTCGACGCTGGGCGCCTTCATGCTGGCGGCGGGCGTGCTGCTGTTCCTGGTCGACATGGCCCGCAACTTCCGCCTCGCCCCCGACGATGGCGAGGCCGGCAACGTCTTCGGCGCCGGCACGCTGGAATGGCTGCCCACCGCGCTCTATTCCACCCGCTCGATCCCGGTGGTGAAGAGCCGCGAGCCGCTGTGGGACGATCCGAAGATCAGCGACGACGTCGAGCAGGGCCGCTATTTCCTGCCGCGTTCGGCCACCGGGCGGCGCGAAACCATCGTGACGAGCCCGCTGCTGGCGGAACCGCAGTATCTCCAGATCATGCCCGGCCCCTCGGTCTGGCCTTTCGCCGCCGCCCTGTTCACCGCCGGGTTCTTCCTTGCGCTGACGGTGCAGGCCTACCTGTTCGCGGCGGTCAGCGGCGTGCTGGGCGTGCTCGCGGTGCTGCGATGGCTGGCCGACACCGACCTGCCCGTCCCCGAAAAGGATGTCGACATCGGCGCCGGCATCCGCGTGCCGACGTATGCCACCGGCCCGCAGACCCATGGCTGGTGGGCGATGATCATCCTCGTCATCGTGATGGGCATGATCTTCGCGATGGCGCTGTTCGGCCTCGCGTTCCTGTGGGGCAACCAGCCCTCGTTCTGGACGCCGCCGCCGCCGATGACCTGCGCGCTGCCGATCGCGACGGGATACCTCGCGATCATCGCGGCCGCTTGGGGGACGCGGGTCCTGCACCGGGTCGGCAAGTCGTGGGCGGTCCTGCCCGTGCTCGTCGCGGCGGCGCTGGCCCCGGTCCTGCTGTGGGTGGACATCGGCGACTGGATGGCCGTCACCACGCCCCAGTCCGGAGGACAGGGCGCGGCGGTGTTCGGCCTGTTCTCGCTCCAGGGCACCGTCGCGGGGATCGGCGTGTTGATGGCGGCCTACCTGTGCTGGCGCAAGCTGCGCGGCGTGATCGTCGACAGGGCCAGCAACACGCTCGACCTCGCATGCCTGTTCGTCGCGTACACCGGGGCGCAGGGGCTGGTCGGCACGCTATTCGCGCGCGCGATCGGCGCATGAGGACCTGGGCGATCCTGCTGGGCGGGTTGCTGGTGTGGACCGTGCACTTCTTCGGCCTCTACGCGGTGGCCGAGATCGCGCCTTCGCGCATCGCGACGGTCTTGCTGACACTCGCCTGCCTCGCCGCCGATGGCTGGCTGCTCGCCTTGGCGCTGCGCCTCGGGCGCGCCGACGCCTTCGCCGCATGGCGCCGCTCGGTCGCACTGGGCGGTGTCGCCCTGAGCCTGGTGGCGGTATGCTGGCAGGCGCTGCCGCCGTGGTTCTCCGGATAGGGCAGGCGTCCGCTCAGGCGGGAAACTCGGCGACGAGGAAGTCCATCGCCACCCGCGCCCGCATCGGCATCCGCATCCCGCGAAATCCATGCGCGACCATGATCGTCAGCGGCTCGATCCGCGCGTCCGGCAGGACTTGCACGACAAGGCCCCGCGCGATGTCGTCCTCGACCTGGATGGGGGGGAGAAGCCCGATGCCGAGCCCCCCGCGCGTCGCCCGCAGCACCGCTTCGCTGGAGTTGGCCCTCAGGAACCCGCCGAGGCGCATCGCCCGCCCCTCGATCGGCCAGGTCTCCGGCCGGGCGGCATAGCCGTAGGTCAGGCACTGGTGGCCGGGCAGGTCGTCCACCGATCCGGGCGCACCGTGGGCGAACAGATAGGCAGGCGCGGCGACGAGGATGCGGGGCAGTTCCCCGAGGAGGACGGCTTCCGGCGCATCGGAGGCGCCCACCGTGAGCCACAGGTCCAGTCCGACATCGTCGGCAACGTCGCGCCAGTCGGCGAAGAGCAGTTCGACGAGCAGGTCCGGATGCCGCTCACGCAGTCGCTCCAGTCGCTGCGCATAGTGAAGCCCCAACGCCGTCGTCACGCCGATGCGCACCAGCCCGCGCGCCGCCACCGCACCGGCAAGGTCCGCCTCGGCCTGTCCCACCTGGTCGAGGATCGCCATGGCATGATCGACGAGTCGCTCGCCGTCGCCGGTCAGGGTCAGCCGCCGCGTCGAGCGCTGGAACAGCCGGACGCCGAAATGCGCTTCCAGGTCATCGATCGCGCGCGCAATCGTGGTATGACTGAGGTTCTGGCGCCGTGCGAGGGCCGAAAAGCTGCCCTCTTCGCTCAGGCGCACGAACAGCCGCAGGGATCGGACAAGATCGCTCATCTGAACGCATATAGCACAAGTGATGCACTCATTTGAGCTATTGTCTTCATCCCTGCACGGATCGAAATGACACGTGTGCGGCCCCCAGAAGGCCGCGAAGTCGAGAGGACATCCATGACCGACCGTATCGCCCGTGCCGACCTGCGCCAGAAAGTCATGTCGGCCGCGGATGCCGCCGCGCTAATCCGCCACGGACAGACCGTGGGGATGAGCGGCTTCACCGGCTCCGGCTACCCCAAGGCCGTGCCCATGGCGCTGGCCGAGCGGATCGAGGGCGAGCACGCCGCCGGTCGGCCGATGCGGGTGAAAGTCTGGACAGGCGCCTCGACCGGCCCCGAACTCGACGGCGCACTGGCCCGGGCGGACGGCATCGAGCTGCGCCTGCCCTACAACTCCGACCCCATTGCGCGTGAGCGGATCAACAAGGGCGAGATGGACTATCTCGACATGCACCTCTCGCAGGTCGCGCCGATGGCCTGGCAGGGATTCCTCGGACCGCTGGACGTGGCGGTGGTGGAAGTCACCGCGATCCGGCCTGACGGCTCGCTGGTGCCCTCCTCGTCGGTGGGCAACAACAAGACCTGGCTGGACCGCGCCGAGGCAGTGATCCTCGAAGTAAATTCATGGCAGAACCCCGCGCTCGAGGGGGTGCACGACATCTATTACGGCACCGCCCTGCCGCCCCACCGCGTGCCGATCCCGCTGGTCCGCCCCGACGACCGCATCGGCCAGCCCACGCTGCAGTGCGACCCCGCCAAGATCGTCGCCATCGTCGAGACCGATTCGCCGGATCGCAACCTGCCCTTCACTCCGCCTGACGCCAACGCGCTGGCCATCGCCGACCACATCATCGAGTTCCTCAGCCACGAAGTCGCCAAGGGACGCCTGCCCGCTTCGCTGCTGCCGATCCAGTCCGGCGTCGGCAACATCGCCAATGCCGTCCTGACCGGGCTGGTCGATGGGCCGTTCCATGACCTGACCTCCTATACCGAGGTCATTCAGGACGGCATGCTCGACCTGATCGATGCCGGACGCCTGCGGATGGCGTCGGCCACCGCGTTCTCGCTCAGCCCCGAGGCGGCCCTGCGCATCAATGCGGAGATGGAGCGCTACCGCGACCGCATGATCCTGCGCCCGCAGGAGATCAGCAACCATCCCGAACTGATCCGCCGCCTCGGCTGCATCGCGATGAACGGGCTGATCGAGGCCGACATCTACGGCAACGTCAATTCCACCTGCGTGATGGGCAGCCGCATCCAGAACGGCATAGGCGGCTCCGGCGACTTCGCGCGCAACGCCTATGTCTCGATCTTCATGACACCCTCCACGGCGAAGGGCGGCGCGATTTCCGCGATCGTCCCGCAGGCGGCGCACGTCGATCACATCATGCAGGACGTGGCGGTGCTCGTCACGGAACAGGGCCTCGCCGACATGCGCGGGCTGCCGCCGCGCAAGCGCGCCGGGCTGGTGATCGAGAACTGCGCGCATCCCATCTACCGCGACGCGCTGCGCGATTACTACGACCGCGCCTATCATAGCTCCTACGGCAAGCACGCGCCGTCGCTGCCGGGCGAGGCGCTGTCGTGGCACCAGCGCTTCATCGATACCGGCACCATGCTGCCTGCCTGAAATGACAGGTTCGTCACACTGGACTCGCCGAGACCCGACACCTATATACCGCTCGGTATGAAATGCTCGGCCCCCTCTGCAGTCCGCGGCCGTCCCCGCGAGTTCGATCCTGACCAAGCCCTGGCGGCAGCGCTGCGGGTGTTCTGGACGCGCGGGTACGAAGGCGCTTCGATGGCCGAGCTGACGGAGGCCATGGGCATCACCAAGCCCAGCCTCTACGCCTGTTTCGGCAACAAGGAGGCGCTTTTCCGCAAGGCGCTGGACCTCTACGAGCGCGACAAGCTGGCCTATATCGGCGCCGCCCTCGAAGCACCCACGGCGCGTGAAGTCGCCGAGCGGCTGCTGCGGGGCGCCCTCGCGACTCACTGCGGCGGCAGCGATCCGCACGGATGCCTGGGCGTAATCAGTTCCGTCGCCTGCACCAACGAGGTCGATTCGATCCGCGAACACGTGGTGGCCCGCCGCGCCTCGTCCGAGGCGGCGCTGGCAGAGCGCTTCATCCGTGCCCACGACGAAGGCGACCTGCCTGCCCCGGTCGATCCCAAGGCTCTCGCCAGTTGCCTGACCACCGTGCTCCAGGGCCTGTCGGTCAAGGCGCAGGGCTGCGCCTGCCCGAGCGAGCTCGAAGGAACGGTCGACGCGTTCATGGCGATCTGGCCCAGCGCGTAACCACGGGCTTCGCCCCATATCGCAAGCGCGTCTCGCACTCGCGAAAAAATTTTCGTTCAACGGGCGTTCAGCTCTTGAAAAGGCCTTTCGAGACCTAATTTACCAAGCGGTACAGAAAGCCGCTTGACCTAAACCTCACCTGAATATATACCACTCGGTATAGAAACAAGCCGCCCGACTCGCCGCCGATAACGGCATCGGGCGATCCCTTCGATCCGTCGACCATGCTGTTGGCGATCGATGCCGCGCGCCTTCGCGGGCAGCGGCCACATGAAGCAACTGGCACTCGCCCAGTCGGACACGCGTGTCCGGCGCCGGACAAGTGCACTCGAAATCTTCCGGCTGCCCCGAGCCGGAAGCCGCCCCGGCGTGCGCCCTTCCCCCCGTCCCGGGGCGCACGCCGGGGCATTCCAGGAGGAGCATACGACATGGCCTTCATCGATTTCACCGACGCCGCGCATCAGACGCTGTCGCTCACCAGTGCCGCCAAGGCCCTCGCCGCCGAAGCAGAGCAGGGCCTGACCATGCTCGAACAGCGGGTCGTCGCGCTGGCACGCGGGGACGGGCTCGACACGCTGCGCCCACAGCGCAAGCGTGGCTGGTTCGCCCGCCTCATCCTCGGCCCCACGCCCCCTTCCGCCATGCTCGCCAACGAGGAACTGGAGGCGCTGCGCCGCCTCGCCGTCCACGCCTGGCACAAGGGCTACACTCTCCCGGTCTCGGCGCTGAAGGAGGCCCGCGCGGCCGGCCACAGCGAAGCCAAGATCGGCGCCGTCATCGACATCATCGGCCGCTCGCGCGCGCCCTTCCGAAGGCTTGCAGCATGAATCTCGCCACCTCTCTCGAAATCCCGTCCGAGTACGCCCGCGATACGGACACCCGTCCGGTCGTGGGCCGTCCGTCGCGCCGGATGCCCCTTGCCATCGGCGCGCTGGCGCTGATCGCGGTCTCCGGCCTTGGCTGGAAGTTCCTCGCCCAGCCCGAGGCCGCCAGCGCGCTGCCGCCGCCGGCCATGGTGCAGACCGCCCAACCCCTCGTCCGCGACGTCACCCAGTGGGACGACTACGTGGGCCGCTTCGCCCCCAGCAAGACGGTCGAGGTGCGTCCGCGCGTCTCGGGCGCGATCACGCAGATCCTGTTCAAGGACGGCGACTACGTGCAGGCCGGGCAGGCGCTGTTCGTGGTCGACCAACGCCCCTACCGCGCCGCACTGGCGGAGGCCCAGGCCGACGCCGCCTCGGCCAGCGCCGCGCTTTCGCTCGCGCGGTCGGACTACAGCCGCGTCGCCGGGCTCTCCGGTGACGAGGCGATGGCCGCCAGCGAAGTCGACCAGCGCCGCTCGCGCGTCCGCGCCGCCGAGGCCGCGCTCGCCGCCGCACAGGCACGCGTTCGTACCCGCGCGCTCGACATGGAGTTCGCCACGGTGCGCGCGCCGATCTCCGGCCGCGTGTCCGATCGCCGGGTGGATTCGGGCAACCTCGTCTCGGGCGACAATGGCGCCAACGCGACGCTGCTGACGACGATCAACGCGGTGAGCCCGATCTACTTCACGTTCGATGCATCGGAATCGCTCTTCCTCAAGACCCAGCGCGACCGTGCCGACGCCAGCGGCTCCACCGCCGTCGAAGTGCGCCTGCAGGACGAGGCCGACTATCGCTGGAAGGGCAAGCTGGACTTCACCGACAACGGCCTCGATCCGCGCTCGGGCACCATCCGCGTGCGCGCCAGCCTCGACAATCCGGACGGTTTCCTGACGCCGGGCATGTTCGGCAACATGCGCCTCGCCAGCGGCGGCAAGGTCAAGGCCATGCTCGTCCCCGACGCGGCCGTGCATTCCGACCAGACCCGCAAGGTCGTGATGGTCGTCGCCAAGGACGGCACCGTCGTCAGCCGCCCCGTGGAGACCGGTCCGCTGGTGGGCAACCTGCGCGTCGTGCGCAACGGCCTCAAGGCGGACGATGCGGTGGTGATTTCGAACTACCAGGCCGCGATCCCGGGCAGCCATGTCCAGACCAAGCCCGGCAAGATCGCCGCCGAGAAGATCGGCGCAGCCCCCGCGCCCTCGGAGCAGTCGGCGGCCCAGGCGACGCTGAACTGACGCCGACTGCAATACTGAAATAGAACACCCGTCATTCCCGCCTTCGCGGGGATGACGGGGAAACTGGGCGAGACTCGGGGCATATCCCGACCGGTCCCCCGAAACGCCTGACCTGACTATCGCGCCAACCGGCGCGCCGGAATGCCTGTGTGCGAGGACATCCTCGGACGCTTCCCCGACGCGCGCCTCAAAGGGCCATTCCCATGCGACTTTCCCGCTTCTTCATCGACCGCCCGATCTTCGCCGGCGTCATCGCGGTGATCATCACCGTGATCGGCGCGCTGGCCTTCATCGGCCTGCCGGTGAGCCAGTATCCCGACATCGTCCCGCCCACGGTGACGGTATCCGCCCAATACCCCGGCGCTTCCGCTGAAACCGTCGCCAACACCGTCGCCGCTCCCATCGAGCAGGAGATCAACGGCGTCGACGACATGCTCTACATGGATTCGCAGTCGACCGGCGACGGCAAGGTGGTCATCACCGTCACCTTCAAGATCGGCACCGACCTCGACGCCGCGCAAGTGCTCGTCCAGAACCGCGTGTCGATCGCTACCCCGCGCCTTCCCGAGGAAGTGCAGCGCATGGGCGTGGTGACGCGCAAGACCTCGCCGGACTTCCTCATGGTCGTCAACCTCCAGTCCCCGGACGGCACTTACGACCGCGACTACCTGTCGAACTACGCGCTCACCCAGGTCAAGGACCGGCTGGCGCGCATTGAGGGCGTGGGCGACGTGCAGATGTTCGGCGCACGCGACTACGGCATGCGCATCTGGATCGACCCGGGCCGGGCCGCCGCGATGGACCTTACCGCCGGCGAGATCGTGACCGCGCTGCGCAACCAGAACGTGCAGGTTTCGGCAGGGGCCATCGGCGCGCCGCCGTTCGACAAGGGTAACGCCTACCAGGTCGGCGTCGAGCTTCAGGGCCGCCTCGCCGACCCGCAGGAATTCGCCGACATCGTCGTGCGCACCGATCCCGACGGTCATCAGGTCCGCGTGCGCGACGTCGCCCGCGTGGAACTGGGCGCGCAGGACTACAACACCAACACTTACCTTTCGGGCAAGCCGACCGTCGTCATGGCAGTGCTGCAGCGCCCCGGCTCGAACGCGCTGGAATCGGCCAAGGCCGTGCGCGCCGAGATGGACAGCCTCGCGACAAAGTTCCCCAAGGGCCTCGAATACTCGGTCATCTACAACCCCACCGAGTTCATCGGCCAGTCGATCGACGCGGTCTACCACACGCTGTTCGAGGCGGTGATCCTCGTCGTCCTCGTCATCCTCGTGTTCCTGCAGAACTGGCGCGCGGCGATCATCCCGATCATCGCGATCCCGGTCTCGCTGATCGGCACGGCGGTGATGCTGGCGGCCGTCGGCTACTCGCTCAACAACCTCTCGCTGTTCGGGCTGGTGCTCGCCATCGGCATCGTCGTCGACGACGCGATCGTCGTGGTCGAGAACGTCGAGCGCTATATCGAGGAGGGACTGTCCCCGCTCGAGGCGTCCCGCCGGTCGATGGACGAAGTGTCCGGAGCGCTGGTGGCAATCGTCCTGGTGCTCTGCGCGGTGTTCGTGCCGACGCTGTTCATCGGCGGCATCTCTGGCGCGTTCTACCAGCAGTTCGCGGTGACCATCTCGACCGCGACGATGATCTCGCTCGTGCTCTCGCTCACCCTCTCGCCCGCCCTTGCCGCCGTTCTCCTCCGTCACCGCGAGCGCGTGACCGATGACGCGCCGCGCTGGCGCCGGGTGATGCAGGGCGCCGCCGACCGCTTCAACCACGGCTTCGACCGTATGAGCAACAGCTATGCCCGCCTCACCGGCAGGCTGGTCGTGCTCCCCGCCCGGATGATGGGCATCTACGGCGCGCTCATCGCGGCGACCGTGGGCCTGTTCTGGGCAACGCCGACCGGCTTCGTGCCGCAGCAGGACCAGGGCTACTTCCTCGCCGCCGTGTTCCTCCCCTCGGGCGCCTCGCTCGAGCGGACCGACGCGGTGACGCAGGAGGTCGCCAAGAAGATCCTGCCGATCAAGGGCCTGCGCGGCGCGGTGATGTTCGCCGGTCTCCATGGCCCCTCGCGCACCGCCTCGCCGGACTCCGCCGCCATCTACTTCCCGTTCAAGACCTTCGACGAACGCACCAAGGAAGGCGTGACCTACGCCGACATCATGAAGCAGGCGCAGGAGGCGATCGCCGGCTACGACAAGGCGACGATCTACATCCTGCCCCCGCCGACCATCAACGGCATCGTCCCCGCCGGCGGTTACCGCATGATGGTGGAAGATAACGAAGGCCGCAGCTATTCCGAGCTTGCGCAGGCGACGAACGGCATGCTCGCCAAGGCCAACCAGCAAAAGGGGCTCCAGCAGGTCTACACCCTGTTCGACCAGAACACCCCGCGCGTCTTCGCCGACGTCGACCGCCGCAAGGCAGACCTCCTCGGCGTCCCTCCCGAGCGCGTGTTCGAGGCGCTGCAGGTCTACCTCGGCTCGGCCTTCGTGAACGACTTCAACCTGCTCGGCCGCACCTACCGCGTGACCGCGCAGGCCGACCAGTCGCAGCGCGGTTCGGTGGCCGACATCGCCAACCTCAAGACCCGCTCCAACTCGGGCGCAATGGTGCCGATCGGCTCGGTCGCGACGTTCGAGGACAAGACCGGCCCCTACCGCGTGGTGCGCTACAACCTGCACCCGGCGATCGAGGTCGACGGCAACGTCGCCCCCGGCTACTCGACCGGCCAGGCCCTCTCCACCATGGAGAAGGTCGCGGACGAAGCGCTTCCCTCGGGCTACAGCCACGAATGGACCGGCATCGCCTACCAGCAGGCGACGGCGGGCAATACCGCCGGGATCGTCTTCGGCATGGCGGTACTGTTCGTCTTCCTCGTGCTCGCCGCGCAGTACGAAAGCCTGACCCTGCCGCTGGCGATCATCCTGATCGTGCCGATGTGCCTCTTCGCGGCCATGACCGGCGTGAACCTTCGGGGCATGGACAACAACATCCTGACCCAGATCGGCCTCGTCGTGCTGATCGCGCTGGCGGCCAAGAACGCGATCCTCGTGGTCGAGTTCGCCAAGCAGGCCGAGGACGAACGCGGCATGTCGCCGGTGGAAGCGGCCATCTACGCCGCCCGCACCCGCCTGCGCCCGATCCTGATGACCAGCTTCGCCTTCATCCTCGGCGCCGTGCCGCTGGTGATCGCGAGCGGGGCTGGCGCCGAGCTTCGGCAGGCACTTGGAACGGCGGTGTTCTTCGGCATGGCGGGCGTCACCGCGTTCGGCCTGCTGTTCACGCCGACCTTCTATGTCGTGTGCCGGAACCTGGCGGAGCGCCTGCGCCGCCGCCCGGCACCGCAAGGTCACAGCCACGCGCTGCAACCGGCGGAATGAGGCGCCCTTCGACAGGCTCAGGGCGAGCGGAGGTGGTGCTGGAAACCTCCGCTCATGCTGAGCTTGTCGAAGCATCGCGCGCGAATTTTCGAATGCACCCGTCCACTCCGCCCGATTGCGGCGGAAGAAAAGGACAATTCAAGATGATGACCAAGACTATCGCGGCGCTGTTCGCCGCCACCGCCCTCTCCGCCTGCGCGGTCGGTCCCGACCATGTCGCGCCGACCCCGCCGCCCTCGGCCGAAGCCCCCTTCGTGGGCGTCCAGACCGCCGAGGTAACGGCTGCCGCCCCCGAGGCGCAGTGGTGGCGCCTCTACGACGATCCCGTCCTCGACAGCCTCGTCACAGACGCGTTCGCCGCCAACACCGACCTTCGGGTAGCGCTGGCGCGGATCGAGCGGGCGCGAGCATCCCTGCGCGGCTCCCGCTCGCAGTCCCTGCCGCAGACGGACATCAACGCCTCGGCAACCTATGGCCAGGTGTCCGAGGCCCAGACCCTCCCCGGCTACGACCGCGAGGGTCGCCGCGTCGATGGCGAACTGGCGATCGGCTACGAACTCGACCTTTTCGGGCGCGTCAGCCGCGGCGTCGAGGCTTCCCGCGCCGATCTCGACGCCGCGCGCGAGGATGCCGACGCGGTGCGCGTGACCGTGGTGGCCGACACGGTGCGGGCCTACGTCGATGCCCTGAGCGCCGAAGAGCAGATCGACGTCGCCGAGCGCACCGTCGACCTCATCGCACGCTCCGAGCGGATCACCAATGCCCGGTTCGAGCGAGGCCTCAACCAGAAGCTCGACGTCATCCGCGTCACCCAGTTGCGCGAGGCGCAGGCCGCCGCGATCCCGACATTGGAAGCCCGGCGTGATGCTGCGCTGTTCCGCCTTGCCGTGCTGACCGGCCGGACGCCGCAGGACCTGCCCGACGGCGTCATCGCGCGCACCACCACGCCGACGGTGCTCAAGCCCATCCCGGTGGGCGACGGGCGCACCCTTCTCGCCCGCCGGCCCGACGTGAAGGCGGCGGAACGCCGCCTTGCCGCCGACACCGCGCGGATCGGCGTGGCGACGGCGGACCTCTATCCGAAGATCACGCTTGGCGGCTCGATCGGCACCACGGCGGTCGGCGCCACCGACGTGTTCGGCGGCGGTCCGCTGCGCTGGCTGCTGGGGCCGATGATCTCGTGGGCCTTTCCCAACCAGGAGGCGATCCGTGCCCGCATCGGCGGTGCCCGCGCCGATGCCAAGGCCGACCTTGCGACCTTCGACGGCACCGTCCTGCGCGCGCTGGCCGAAACCGAGACGGCACTCTCCGCCTACCGCAACGCGCTGTTGCGCAAGGAACGCCTCGCCGCCTCGCGCGATGCGGCGGACCGGGCGGAGAAGGTCAGCGTGGCGCGCCAGAGCCGGGGAGAGATCGACTCGCTCGACGTCCTCGACGCCCAGCGCACACTCGCCCAGTCGGAAGCAGACGCAGCGGCCGCCACCCGCGACGTCGCTTTCGCGCAGGTCGACCTGTTCCGGGCCTTGGGCGGCACCTGGCAGTAAGTCTAAGCGCAAATCCCGTCGCGCTGCTCGCCGGTTTTGTATACAGCTTGCCGTCCAAAGCATTTCGGGGATTCAAGCGTGTCCAAAGCCAGCGAGCAGGCCTATCTCGAACTGCGCTCGCGTATTCTCTCGGGCGAACTCGCGCCAGGATCGCAACTCAAGGAAGAGGAACTCGCGGCTCTCTGCGGCGTGTCGCGCACCCCCGTGCGCGACGCGATCCGGCGCCTGGAGACCGAGCTGTTCGTGCGCCGCACCGACAGCCAGCGCTCGTTCGTCGCCGAGTGGACGATGGAGGACATCGAGGAAGTCTTCACCCTGCGCGGGATGCTCGAAGGCTACGCCGTCCGCCGCGCCGCCACCCGCGCCGACAAGGCCCAGATCGCGCGCCTGCGCGCCATCAACGAGAGCTTGCGCGAAGTTCTCGACGCGCCTTCCCTCGACGTGCAGGCCTATCTCGCGGCCAATGCCGAGTTCCACTCGCTGATCCTCGAAATCGCCGCCTCCGACCGCCTGGCCGCCCTACTGGGCCGACTGGTCATGCAGCCGGTGGTACAGCAGACGGCGATGGCCTACGACCGCGAGCAGCTCGCCCGCAGCTACAACGAGCACACCGAGATCACCGCCGCACTCGCACAGGGCGATCCGGACTGGGCCGAGGCGCTGATGATCGCCCACATCCGCCGGGCCCTTCACGCCCGCCTCAGCCCGGCGGAGTGAAAGCTCCATAGTGCGCGCGAACGCGGGCGACCCGGGGTTGCTCAGATCGCCTGCCGTTCCTGCGCCGCCGCGATGTCCTGCTCGGTCATGCCCAGCAGTTCGCCGTAGACCTCGGCATTGTCCTGCCCGATCTCCAGCGGGGCCCTGCGACGTACCGACGACGGCGTATCCGACAGCTTCGGGAAGGCGTTCTGCATCTTGTAGGTGCCCCAGCGCGGATGCTCCATCTCGACGAGCGCCTCGCGCGCCGCGAAGTGCGGGTCCTCCAGCATCTCGGCCGCGCGGTAGATCTTGCCGGCGGGGACCGAGTGCTCGATCATCTTCGCCTCCAGTTCCTCCACCGTCAGCGTGCGCGTCCACCCGGCGATGATCTCGTCCAGTTCGCGCAGGTTCTCGCCGCGCGCGACGTGGGTGGCATAACGCGCGTCCGTGGCGAGTTCAGGGCGTCCCATCGCATCGCACAGCCGCTTGAACACCGCATCCTGGTTGGCGCCGATGAGATACTCGCCGTCGCTGGTCGGATAGACGTTGGACGGCGAAATCCCCTCCAGGATCGAGCCGGTGCGCTGGCGGACATGGTCTGACACCATGTATTCCGGCACCAGGCTCTCCATCACCTGCAGCACCGCTTCGTAAAGCGCGCTGTCCACCACCTGTCCCTTTCCGGTACGTTCACGAGCGTGGAGCGCGGCGAGAGCGCCCATGCAGCCGTAAGTCGCGGCAAGGCTATCCCCGATCGAGACGCCCATGCGGCTCGGCGCACGGTCCGGATCGCCGACGATGTAGCGCCATCCGCCCATGGCCTCGCCGATGCCGCCGAAACCGGCGCGCGAGGAATAGGGCCCGGTCTGGCCATAGCCCGAGACGCGCACGATGATGAGGCGCGGGTTGATCTCGTGCAGCACATCCGGGCCGAGGCCCCACTTCTCCATCGTGCCGGGCTTGAAGTTCTCGATCAGGATATCGGCATGGGCGACGAGCCTGCGCACGATCTCCTGCCCCTCGGGAATACGCAGGTTGGCGCTGACCGACTTCTTGTTGCGCGCGACGACCTCCCACCACAGCTTGGCCTCGCCATGGCCCCAGTTGCGCATGGGATCGCCGCCGCCCCGCTTTACGCCATCCGGGCCATCGACCTGCGGCGGCTCGACCTTGATGACCTCGGCCCCCATGTCGCCCAGCAGCTGTCCGCAGAACGGTCCCGCGATCAGCTGGCCCAGTTCGATCACGCGGATCCCGGCCAGCGCCCCTTCATTCGTCATCGACAATCTTCCTGTTGCTTCAATTCTGCGGCGGAGGCGGGAAATTCCCCGCGACCGAGACCATGCCCCGCAGCGGCCCGTCCATGACTCCCTCCAGCCAGCGCGACGCCGCGATCACGCGGTCGAGGTCGAGCCCGGTGGCGAGGCCGGAGCGCTCGAACATGTAGACCACGTCCTCGGTCGGCACGTTGCCGGTGGCCTTGGGCGCGAAGGGACAGCCGCCCAGCCCGCCGAGCGAGGTATCCACCACGCTCGCGCCCGCCGCCACCGCGATCCATGCATTGGCGAGGCCGCTGCCGCGGGTGTTATGGAAGTGGACGCGCACCGGGATCGGGCCGACCGCCTCGGCCACCGCCCGCACCAGCGCATCGACCTGCCCCGGAGAGGCGACGCCGATGGTATCGGCCAGTGCGATCTCGCGCGGACCGGCCTCGGCGAGGCGGCGGGCCATGGCGACGACGCGGCCGGGCGGCACCTCGCCTTCGAAGGGGCAGCCGAAGGCGGCGGCGATGGTGGCCTGCCCGCCCTTCCCCGCCGCGATGGCCTCGCGGACGATCTGGGCGGCGATGGTCACCGAATCGTCGCTCGTCTGGCCCTGGTTGCGCATCGCGAAAGTATCGGTGGCGACGCAGACCGCGCCCGCCTCGTCGATGCCCGTCGCCAGCGCGCGGTCCAGCCCGCGCTGGTTCATGACGAGGCCGATGTAGGTCACGTCGTCGCGCCGGGGGAGCATCGCCACGAGTTCGTCGGTGCCCGCCATCTGCGGCACTTTCCTCGGGTTGACGAAGCTGCCGACCTCGATCCGGCGGGCGCCGAAATCGATGCTGCGGGCGATCAGCCCAGCCTTGTCCTCCAGCGAGACGAGGACCTTCTCGTTCTGCAGCCCGTCGCGCGGGGCGACTTCGACGATCTCGATCATCGCGCCTGCTCCAGCGACGCGAGGTAGGCGACGATCGCATCCTCGGAGACGACGTCGGCGTACTTGGCGTTCATGTCGAACAGGTTGGCCTCGTGCGGGCCGGGGTGGCGGTCGCCGCAGGCTTCGGCGACGACGGCGGTGCGGAAGCCGTGCGACACCGCATCCACGCAACTGGCGCGCACGCAGCCGCTGGTGGACAGGCCGGTGAGGATCACCTGGTCGATACCCCGCGCGGTCAGGGTGGAGGCGAGCGAGGTGCCGAAGAAGGCGCTGGGGTATTGCTTGGTCAGCACGATCTCGTCCGCCTCGGGCACCAGCCCCTGCGGCCAGGCGCCCATCGGACTGCCGGCTTCGAAGGCGCGGAGGGCGGGCACCTTTTCGAAGAAGCGACCGCCGTCGACGCCGCCGGGGTGGTAGACGACATTGGTGAGGATCACCGGGACACCGGCGGCGCGGGCGGCGGCGCGGACCCTCAGCGCCGATGCCAGCGCCTGCTCGACTCCGGCGTAGAGCGGGCTGGCCGGCGCGAAATAGGCCTCGACGAAATCGATCAGGACCAGCGCGGGCGAGCGGCCCAGCCCGGCCTTGCCGCCGAATGCCACGGCATAGTCCTGCGTCAGCGCATCGTCACCCATGGCCCGTTCCGGCTCCCGTCTCTGTTGCGGGCGGACAAGCCCGGGAAAGCGTCTGGCGGCCGAATCTCCGGCTGCTCGCGCGATATTTAGTATACAAATATTCTGCAGGCAACGGATTATGGGCAGACACCATATTTCGGCTCGCGGCATCTGTATGCAAACTTGGCTGAAAGTCGGATGACGGCATTTTAATCCCGCCCCGCCCCGGGCTCATACAGACAAGGGGGTTTAGTTGATGTTGTACATGCGCGCGGGGGGCTTCTCGAAGGGAGAGGCGGGGAGTGGTTTCGACGATGGGAAAGAACCTGCGCGAAAGTAGCAAGGCGCGGCCGTGTAGGAAAATGCGCGCGGGATCGCACGTTCGCGTGCGTCCAGCATCAAGACGGACGCGCCCGGAATCGTCTAGGGTGCCGCCACGCCCCAAAGGAGGTCCCGCATGAGTGTCGCCGAAATCCCGTCCCCCGTCCTGACCGCCGCCGCCTGGCGCGGCGACAAGCTGATGGAGGGACAGGACTGGGTCTACGAGCTGAGCGATGCGCAGGTCGCCGAACTGGAGACGCTGGGCAAGCGCTTCCTCGACGCCGATCCCGACCTGCGCTTCGTCCAGGCCGAGGAATACCCGCTCGACGCCTGCGCCGCCGCGGTGAAGTCCTGGCGCGACGACGTCGATTTCGGGCGCGGCTTCGTGCTGGTGCGCGGGCTTCGCTCCGACCGCTATTCCGATGCGCTGTCCTCGGCGATCTACTACGTGCTGGGCCTGCACATGGGCGACGCCATCCGCCAGAACGAGATGGGCGACCTGCTCGACCACGTCTACGCCACTTCGGACAAGACGATGGACGATCCCACCGCCAAGTCCTCCAAGGTGCGCGACAAGCTGGTATACCATTCGGACAGCTCGGACATCGTCGCGCTGATGTGCCTGCGCGGCGCGAAGGAAGGCGGGCTGTCGTGCCTCGTCTCGGGCGCGGAGATCTACAACGAGATCCTGCGCCGCCGCCCGGACCTTGCCCACCTGCTGCTCGAACCGTTCCACTGGGACTGGCGCCGGCAGGACCAGGAGGCCCCGGCCGATACGTATACTTCGCCCGTGGTGAGCGTGGAGGAAGGCGTGTTCAGCATGTACGCGGGCTCGCTCTACATCGTCACCGCGCAGAACTACCCGGGCGTGCCCAAGCTGACCGAGGACCAGCTCGAAGTGCTGCGCCTCTTCGACGAGATCACCTACGAGCCCGGCATGGCCATCGCCATGGACTTCCGCCCCGGCGACATCCAGTGGCTGTCGAACTACGCCGCGCTCCATTCGCGCACCGCCTTCGACGACTTCCCGGAACCCCAGCGCAAGCGCCACCTGCTGCGCCTCTGGCTGTCGAGCAAGACGAGCCGCCCGGTGGTGCCCGGCTTCGGCAAGAACGGCGTCGTCCAGCACCGCACCGCCCACCGCGACGGTGTGGAGCACCCCGACGCGCGCTTCAGCATCCGCGCGATGTCGGTGCCGCGTTTGATTTCGTGAGGGCGGGGCGAGCACAACGTCGTGCCTGCGCAGGCGGGGCACGGCAGGCCCCTGCCTCATCCGGCCTCGTCACCCTGAACTTGTTTCAGGGTCCATCAGGCCGATCGCCCCGCGCCATGGTCCGCAAGCGGCACCGACGGCTTTGCTTCACTCCCTCCGACACAAGCCGCCCGATGGATCCTGAAACAAGTTCAGGATGACGAGGGATACTCTTGCCGCGAACTTTCACCGCCCGTCGATCCGCAGCGGCGGGGACGATGGAGCTTGTGGCCCGCTCACGCCCCGAACTTGTAGCCAATGCTCAGACCATACGTCAGCGGCTCGCCCACGGGCGCGTAAGTCTGGCTGCTGGGGTTGTAGTGGACCTTGTAGGTCACGTCGGTGAGGTTGTTGCCCCAGACGCGGACGTAGTAGTGGTCGGTGGGGTCGGTCCAGGTGATCGACGCGTTGAGCAGTACGTACTTGCCCTGCCGCGCCCGCTGGTCGTCGGAGCGGTCGGCGTAGGGTGTGCCCGCCAGGATCGCGCCGTTGTTCGGCAGCGCGCCGGGGTCCAGCGCCTTGCGGGCGTTGTAGGCCGCCAGCGGCTCGCCGCCCCAGAGCGAGGGGTTGGTGACGACGTAGCTGTCGGTATACTTGGCGTTCACCGCGAAGCGCAGGCCGCCCTCGCCCCGGGCGATGAGGTAGTCGATCCCGGCGAAGGCGCTGAAATCGGGCGCGCGGGCCATCTGGTCGCCCGAGATGTCCATGGCCACGGCGCTGCGGTTGGGGAAGACCTTCAGCGGATCGTCGTTAAGGTTGTATCCGGTGCCGGCCAGGTTCACGCTCGACCCCACGAAGACCGCGCCGTCGCCGTAGCGGGCGTGGAGCAGCGTGGCCCCGGCGCGCAAGTGCAGGTCGTCGATCGGCTCGTAGTCGATGGTCGCCTCGGCGCCGCGGACCTTGGCCTCGGGCACCGACTGGAGGCTGACCACCGCGAGGTTGGTCGGCGGCACGAAGGTGGTGTAGCTGACCTGTAGGTCCTTGTAATCGTAGTAGAACGCGGCAAGGTCGAGGCGCAGGCGGCGGCCGGCGGTCTTGAAGCCGACCTCGAAGGCGTCGACCGATTCCTGCCCGATCTGGCCCAGCGTCTTCCACAAGGCCATATTGGTGTCGACCGGCGGGACCGAGTTCCA
>DATKFS010000180.1:0-16482 GCA_035511275.1 Novosphingobium sp. | reverse complement strand
GCGGGAGCGACGGTGATCGAGTCACCCGTGTGGACGCCCATCGGGTCGACGTTCTCGATCGAGCAGATGATGATGCAGTTGTCGTGGCGATCGCGCACGACTTCCATCTCGTACTCCTTCCAGCCAAGCAGCGATTCCTCGATGAGGACCTCGGTGGTCGGGGAAGCGTCGAGGCCCGAGCGAACGATCGCCTCGAACTCGGCCTTGTTGTAGGCGATGCCGCCGCCGGTGCCGCCCATGGTGAAGCTGGGGCGGATGATCGAAGGCAGGCCCGTGGTCTCGAGGATCTTGAACGCCTCGTCGAGCGTATGGGCGACGCCCGAGCGGGCCGACGCGAGGCCGATCTTGTCCATCGCCTCGCGGAAGCGCTGGCGATCCTCGGCCTTGTCGATCGCGTCGGCATCGGCGCCGATCATCTGGACGCCGTACTTCGCCAAGGTGCCGTCGTTGAACAGCGCCAGCGCACAGTTCAGCGCCGTCTGCCCGCCCATCGTCGGGAGCACCGCATCGGGGCGCTCCTTCTCGATGATGCGGGCGACGATCTCGGGCGTGATCGGCTCGACATAGGTGGCGTCGGCCATGTCCGGGTCGGTCATGATCGTCGCCGGGTTGGAGTTCACCAGGATCACCCGGTAGCCCTCCTCCTTCAGCGCCTTGATCGCCTGCGTCCCCGAATAGTCGAATTCGCAGGCCTGGCCGATGATGATCGGGCCGGCGCCGATGACGAGGATGGAGGAGATGTCGGTACGCTTGGGCATGGGCTGTCCTGGGGTATCCTGTAAGTCTTTTAGGTCGGTCCGGCGGCCTAGGCCACCAGATTGCCGAACGCCTTGTCCCAGTACTCTGGTCCTTGCGTGTTGGCTTGCACGATTATCGGGTTGGTCTTCTGCTGCTCGCGGATCACTTCGCGGAAACGGTCGGCCTGGAACTGATGCATCGAGCCGCCGTACTCGCCCTTGTTGGTCGACCACGCGCCCGTCTCGATCATCAGGTCGATGAAGGCCTTGCCGGCTTCCTTCGCGTGCTTGCGCACCTTCATGCCGAACTTGCGCACAGCCACCGAGATCTTGTCCTCGAAGATGAGCTGCAGTTCGCCGTAAGGATAGAAGCGCGGCGCGACCGTGAGGTCGGACGCCGGGCCGGCGATGTAGTAGGCGATCATGTGGTCGATGAGGTCGGTCATTGTTCAGGCACCTTTGCGGTTGTCAGGTGCCTGACTGCATAGGCAAAGTGCGAGGCCGGGTCGAAAGCTCCATGGGCCGCACCGGCGATGATCGCCGATGCGGATGGCGGCATCGGAGCCGCTCCAGGAGTATCGCCCCAGGCTGCCATCAACCGAGCATCCCCACGAACTTCTCGAACAGATAGAAGCTGTCCTGCGGGCCGGGGCTCGCCTCGGGGTGGTACTGGACGCCGAAGGCGCGCTTGCCCTTGATCGAGATGCCGCAATTGGAGCCGTCGAACAGCGAGACGTGGGTTTCTTCCACGTTGTCCGGCAGGGTCTTGTTGTCGACCGCGAAGCCGTGGTTCATCGAGGTGATCTCGACGACGCCGTCGGTGAGGCGCTTGACCGGATGATTGGCGCCGCGATGACCCTGATGCATCTTGCTGGTCTGCGCGCCGGCGGCGAGACCGAGCATCTGGTGACCGAGGCAGATGCCGAACACCGGCAGGTCGCGCTCGATCAGCGCCTGGATCACCGGCACCGCGTACTTGCCGGTGGCCGCCGGGTCACCCGGGCCGTTCGACAGGAACACGCCCGCCGGTTCGAGCGCGAGAACCTCATCGAGGCTCGTCTCTGCCGGGACGACGGTGACGCGAGCGCCTGCCTTCACGAGATTGCGGAAGATGTTGTCCTTGGCGCCGTAGTCGATCGCAACGACATGCGGGCGGGCCTCGCCCTCACCCGCCCCGTAACCCGCGCCGAGGGTCCAGGTCGAGCCTTCCCAGCCCTCCTGAATCTCGCGGCTGACGATCTTGGCGAGGTCCATGCCTTCGAGGCCCGGCCACTCCTTCGCACGCTGGATGAGCGCGGGAATGTCGAAGTTGCCTTCAGGATCGTGGGCGATCACCGCGTTGGGCGCGCCCGACATGCGGATGCGGCGGGTCAGTGCGCGGGTGTCGACACCCGAGAGGCCGACCTTGCCCTTGTCCGCCAGCCACTGGCCGAACTCGCCGGCAGAGCGGAAGCTGGACGCCAGCGTCACGTCCTCGCGTACGACGCAGCCGACGGCGCCGTCGACCTTCGACTCGAGGTCTTCCTCGTTCACGCCGACGTTGCCAATGTGCGGGAAGGTGAAAGTGACGATCTGGCCCGCGTAGGACGGATCGGTCATGACTTCCTGGTAGCCGGTCATCGAGGTGTTGAAGCAGACTTCACCCACGGACTCGCCGACGTGGCCGAAGCCACGGCCCCAGACTACGTGCCCGTCGCTGAGGACGAGCACGCCGGTCGCCCCTTCAGGTTTGGGCGCAAGCGAAGATGCGGCGTCGGCCATGGTGGGTCGCTCCGTTGCAGGCGTTTTCTGACGTTGTGTGCTAAGAAGCTGCCGCTAGAGAGGGTTGTCCACCGCGTCAAGGCAAGAGGGTGCAAAAAGCCCGGCCGCCTGCTAGTTTTGCCGACGCGCTTGCTCCAGCGAGCACCTTCAAACCAATCAGGATACCGGAAAAACAATGCTTCGTGATTCGATCAAGGCCGCCCAGATCTCCGCCATGAAGGCCGGGGAAAAGCCGCGCCTGGCCACCGTTCGCCTGATCCTCGCCAAGATCAAGGACCGCGACATCGAACTGCGCACCGCCACTGCCGCGCCCGATGACGACGCGCTGGTGATCGACGTCCTCCAGAAGATGGTGAAGCAGCGCCGCGAATCGATCCAGCTGTTCGAGCAGGGCGGCCGCCCCGAGAAGGCCGCCGAGGAACAGGCCGAACTGGTGGTGATCGAGGACTTCCTTCCCGCCCAGCTCTCCGAGGAGGAAACCAGGGCAATCATCGAGACCATCAAGGCAGAGACGGGCGCTACTGGCATGAAGGACATGGGCAAGGTCATCGCCGAGCTGAAGGCCCGCCACGGCAGTGAGCTTGATATGGGGAAGGCGAGCGGCTGGGTGAAGGCGGCGCTGGCGTAGTCCGCTGCCGTGAACCTCTGGCGGCGCTATACCGAATGGCGGCAACGTAACGTCAGCACGGTCGAAGCGGGACATGAAAGCTTTCGTGTCCGGCAGGCCGGCAATGTGCGCGATGTGAGCTGGGATTCGATCGGCGCCGTCAGCGCCTTCAAGCGCGACCTGCTGACGGTTGATTGCCTTTGCCTTCTTGTGGAAGGCAGCGAAGGAGCGATGGAAGTTGACGAACAAATGCAAGGTTTCGAAGACTGGCTTCGAACGCTGGAGAACCGTCTGAATATAGATGGGCAATGGCGCCTGCACGTTCTGTTCCCGGCCTTCGAAACCCGTTTTACCGAAATCTACCGTCGCGATCCAACGTCGTTCCGACCCGGGCAAACCTTCCCATGCTGACCCCTCAATGGCTCGACCAGCTCCGCTCGCGCACCACGCTCTCCGCGCTGGTCGGCCGTTCGGTGCGCCTCCAGAAGGCGGGGCGGGAGCACAAGGCCTGCTGCCCGTTCCACAACGAGAACTCGCCCAGCTTCTACGTCAACGACGAGAAGGGCTTCTACCACTGCTTCGGCTGCGGGGCGCATGGCGATGCGATCCGCTGGATGACCGACCATCAGGGCCTCGCCTTCATGGATGCGGTCAAGGAACTGGCCGCCGAGGCCGGAATGGACGTGCCCGCTCCCGACCCGCAGGCCGCGCGGGCCGCGGAAAAGCGCGATTCCCTTCATGACGTGATGGCTGCCGCGCAGGAGTGGTTCAAGGCGAACCTGGGCGGCCCCGAAGGCGACGTTGGCCGCACCTACCTCGACACGCGCGGCTTCGACGCGCACACGGTCCAGCGCTTCGGCTTCGGCTATGCGCCGGAGGGGCGCCAGTCGCTCAAACAGGCCCTCTCCCGCTTCCCCGAGGCCATGCTGATCGAGGCGGGCCTGCGCATCGCGGTCGAGGAGCGCGATCCCTACGACCGTTTCCGCAGCCGCCTCATGCTGCCGATCGAGGATGCGCGCGGCCGGGTCATCGCGTTCGGCGGGCGGATCCTGACGCCCGGCAAGACCGACGCGCCCAAGTACCTCAATTCACCCGACACCCCGCTCTTCGACAAAGGCCGCACGCTCTACAACCTGCACCGCGCCGCGCCCGCCGCGCGCCAGTCGGGGCGCATGGTGGTGGTCGAGGGCTACATGGACGTCGTCGCAATGGCCGCCGCCGGGATCGCCGAATGCGTCGCCCCGCTCGGCACCGCGCTCACCGAGCACCAGATCGAGATGCTCTGGCGCCATGTCGAGACGCCGATCCTGTGCTTCGACGGCGACAAGGCCGGCCAGCGCGCGGCCATGCGCGCGATCACCCGCGCCCTGCCGCTGCTGCGCCCCGCCCACTCCCTGCGCATCGTCCACCTGCCCGAGGGGCTCGACCCCGACGACCTCATCAAAGCCCGCGGCGCGCGTGCGATGGAAGCGCTGCTGGCCGAGCCCAGAAGCCTCCTGCAGGTACTGTGGGAGGCCGAGCGCGACGCCCTGCCCCTCACCACTCCTGAGGACAAGGCCGGCCTCAAGGCGCGCCTCATGGCGCACGTGGAGACCATCCAGCACCCCGACATCGCCAGCCTTTATCGCCGCGAGTTGCAGGACCGCTACTCCGAGTTCGCCTTCCCCAAGCGCGAGAGTCGCTGGCAGCAGGGATCGGGCGGCGGCTTCCAGCAGGGACGGCAGGGCGCAGGCCAGCGCGGCAAGTGGAACGGCAAGCCGACGCCCGCCCCCTCCTCGCCCGAATCGCTCAGCCGCCTGAACACCCGCTATGCCCCCGGCGGCACCCGGGACGCGCTTTCCGCCGCGGTCATCGCCGGGCTGATTCGCTGGCCGGCGATGATCGCCCGCAATGCCGAGGCACTGGCGCGAACGCCGGGGCTCGATCCGCGCTTCGGATTGCTCGTCGATTGCTGCGACGGCGTGGACGCGCTTGAATCCGGCGCCCTTACCACCATATTGGCGGAAAATGGCGTGGAAGTACCGGCAACTGCCGAGTATTCGGGACTTCGCTTCGGCTTCCTGATTTCCGGCACGAGCGAGGATCAGGCGGCGGTCGAGCTGGGCCAGGCGATAGACCTCCTGGTCGAACGCCCGGTACTCGAAGCGGCCCTGGCACAGGCCACTGCGCGGTTCGAGAACGAGCTTTCCGAGCAGGCCTTTGCCGAGCAGCAACGCCTCCTCAAGAGAAAGCTGGAATTTGACAGTCGCCTCAGGCAAATGGCGACCAGACATGCGTCTTCGTGAATTATAATTATACGAAGGCACACGGGATAACGGCGGAAGAATGAGCAAGAACGACAACACCGGCGACACCAACGACGGCACCGATGCGCCGCTGATCGACCTCAACGAGGGTTCGATCAAGAAGCTGATCGCCCGCGCCAAGCGTCGCGGCGTGATCACCTACGACGAGCTCAACGAAGCCCTTCCGCAGGACCAGATGTCTTCCGAGCAGATCGAGGACATCATGGCGGCCATCTCCGAGATGGGCGTCAACATCGTCGAGAGCGACGAGGACGCCGACAAGGAACCGGACGACGACCGTGAGGCCGACGACGCTGACGGCGAGGGCGACGAGGTTTCGCCGCGCGTCATGGTCGACGCCGCGAAGAAGAAGGAAACGGTCGAGCGCACCGACGACCCGGTGCGCATGTACCTGCGCGAGATGGGCGCGGTCGAACTGCTCAGCCGCGAGGGCGAGATCGCCATCGCCAAGCGCATCGAAGCCGGTCGCGACATGATGATCCTGGGCCTGTGCGAGAGCCCGATCACCTTCCACGCCATCATCCAGTGGTCCGAGGCGCTCAACGCCGGCGAAATGCAGCTGCGCGAGATCCTCGATCTCGACGCGATGCTTTCGAAGGAGCCCGCGCCCGAGAACCTCAGCGAGGACGGCGAAGGCGACGACGACGGCGAGATCAGCGAAAAGACGGCAGGCCCCTCGTTCAAGGACGAAGACGACGTCGAGGAGGAATCCGGCGACGAGGTCGACGAGGACGGCAACCCGATTCCGAAGCGCGAAGCCGAGGAAGAGGAAGAGGACAACACCCTCAGCCTCGCCCAGATGGAAGCTGCCCTCAAGCCCGAAGCGCTCGAGAAGTTCCAGCTCATCACCGACCTGTTCCAGACCTTCGAGCGTCTCCAGTCCGAGCGTCTCGACGCGCTGGCGCTGGGCATCGATTTCCCGGCCGCCAAGGAGGAACAGTACCAGCAGCTGCGCGAGGACCTGACCGCGCAGGTGGAATCGGTGAAGTTCCACGCGACCAAGATCGAATACCTGGTCGACAACCTCTACGCCTTCAACCGCCGCCTCACCACGCTCGGCGGCCAGATGCTGCGCCTCGCCGAGCGCCACAAGGTCAAGCGCGCCGACTTCCTCGAGACCTACGTGGGTCGCGAGCTGGACGACACCTGGCTTCCCGAAATGTCCAAGAAGGACAAGAAGTGGGCGGCCTTCGCCGAGGCCGAGGCCGATTCGGTCGAGCGCATCCGCTCGGAAGTCTCGGACATCGCCGCCGCCACCGGCATGGCGCTTCCCGAGTTCCGCCGCATCGTCAACATGGTCCAGAAGGCGGAGCGCGAGGCGCGCATCGCCAAGAAGGAGATGGTGGAGGCGAACCTGCGTCTGGTGATCTCGATCGCCAAGAAGTACACGAACCGCGGCCTGCAGTTCCTGGATCTCATCCAGGAAGGCAACATCGGCCTGATGAAGGCGGTCGACAAGTTCGAGTACCGCCGCGGCTACAAGTTCTCGACGTATGCCACCTGGTGGATCAGGCAGGCGATCACGCGCTCGATCGCGGATCAGGCCCGCACGATCCGTATCCCGGTCCACATGATCGAGACGATCAACAAGCTGGTCCGCACCAGCCGCCAGTTCCTTCACGAGCAGGGCCGCGAGCCCACGCCCGAGGAAATGGCCGAGCGCCTGTCGATGCCGCTCGAAAAGGTGCGCAAGGTGATGAAGATCGCCAAGGAGCCGATCTCCCTCGAAACGCCGATCGGCGACGAGGAGGATTCGCACCTCGGAGACTTCATCGAGGACAAGAACGCGATCATCCCGGTCGACGCGGCGATCCAGGCGAACCTCAAGGAAACGGTCACTCGCGTCCTCGCCTCGCTGACCCCGCGTGAAGAGCGCGTGCTGCGCATGCGCTTCGGCATCGGCATGAACACCGACCACACCCTCGAGGAAGTCGGCCAGCAGTTCTCGGTCACCCGCGAACGCATCCGCCAGATCGAGGCGAAGGCGCTGCGCAAGCTCAAGCATCCCAGCCGCTCGCGCAAGATGCGGTCGTTCCTCGACCAGTGACGCGCCGCCGCAGGGCAATCGCAGGGGCCGCCTTCCTCGGAAGCGCGGCCCTTTGCACATCCGCCTTCGCCGCCGCCGCGCCCACGATCGCCGACGTCCTGCGCGCCAGCCCCGCACCGCGTTCCGGCACCTGCGTGATGTTCACGAACGGCGTCTGCGTTTGCGAAGAGGCCGAGGTCGTGCGCGTGATCGACCTGACCTGCGGCCCCACACTTGATCCCGCCGAGCAGGTCTGCAGCTACAGCAGGCTGATCGAAGACATGGCGCGCCTTGGCGATCCGTACTGGGACCAGAGGCTGGACATCTTCGCGCCCGGGCCCGCAGGCAAATGGCGTTTCGTGCGGGAGCATGAAGCTGGCCCGGGAACGCTCGCCTCAACCTGAAGTTCAGGGCATTTGCGAGATATTCGTCATAAGTGACCAGTATTTATCAATTATCGTCCGTCAAATGAATAGCCGTCCAAGCTCCGCGAGCTTCAGCTTGCCGGTGGCGGTGCGCGGAATCTGGTCTTCGGCGACGAAGACGATGCGGCGCGGAATCTTGTAGCTCGACAGCGTCTCGCGCAGCGCCTTGCGCAAGGCCTCCCCGTCCGCCTCGGCACCATGGGACAGTACGACAGCCGCCGCCACGACTTGTCCGAACTCCTCGTCCGGTAGGCCGGTCACGGCGCTCGTGGCGACCTGCGGCAGGACGTTGAGCGCCGCTTCCACCTCCAGCCGCGAGACGTTGGCCGCCCGGGTCTTGATCATGTCCCCGCGCCGGGCGACGAACGTGAGGTAGTCGTCGGCATCGATCCGCACGAGATCGCCGGTGGGGTAGAACCCGTCCGGCGTGAACACCTCGCAGCGGCGCCTGCCGTAGAAGCCCGCCATGAGGGCCCCGCCGCGCAAGTGCAACTCGCCGACCTCGCCCGGTGCAACCTCCAGCCCGCTCTCGGGATCGACAACCCGGCGCTCGTATCCGCCCACCGCCCGCCCCGACGCGCCGGGCTTGTCGGCGGGGAGCCGTGCGTTGATCGGTTCGGCGCTGTGCGGGGCGAAAGTCTCGCTCATGCCCAGCATGTTCGATTGCAGGTGCGATTCGATGAGTTCGCCATCCGCGTCGCGGAAAGGGCCGAGGCCGACGATCGCATCCACGTCGATCCCCTCGGCAAGCGCCAGCGCGCGCAGGCGGGAGAGACCGTCGCCCCAGCCGTTGAGGCGATCGACGCGGCATCGGCGGATCGTGTCCAGCACGACAGGTAGGTCCGGCGAAGCGGGATAGACCAGCGTCGCTCCCTGGCTCAGCACCTGCATCGCCATGGCCATCCCGCCGAGCCAGAAAGCCGGAAGCATGGGCAACATGCGATCTCCCGCCCTGACGAGGAACAGCTTCGCCAGTTCGGGCGGGTGGCGGGTGACGTTCCACTGCGTATGCACGACCGCTTTTGGAAGTGATGTACTCCCTGAAGTATAGACGATAACTGCTTCATCTGACGGTGAAACTCGTCGCTCCACGGCGTGCAGAACCGCGGCACTCGCACCGTCCGGCTCGCCGGCAAGTGCGAGCAGTTCTGCATGGCTGCCCGCCCACTCCAGATCCTGCGCATCGTCGAGCCAGATCGAGCGCAGATAGGGCGCATCCTCCAGCGCCAGCGCGCCGGGGCCCTGCCCTGCAAGCTCCGGGAAGGCCCGGAGCAGCGTCTCGCCATAGTCGTGCCGCAGCATCCGCCGCACGCCGACGAGCACCTGCACGTCGCTGTTGGCCAGGATGTGCGCCAGTTCGCGCGGGGTCGCCAGCGTGCTGACAGTCGTGACAAGCGCACCGATCCGCAGCGCCGCAAGGAACGTGGTGATCCAGAAAATCCCGTCCGGGGCGAGCAGGGCGACGCGCGCGCCCTTGCCCGCGCCCAGCGTCAGCAGCGCCCGCGCCATCGATGCCGAGCGGCGGTCGAGTTCCGCGTAGTCGATCGTTTCGGCCACGGTTGCCACTGCATCCTCGCCCCCGCGCCGGGCGACGATGTCGGCAAGCATGGCGGGGATCGTCGAGGGGGGCTCTATCTCGCTCACGGCGCCCTCACCGCAGCCCGGGCCTGATGGTCAGGCGCAGCCAGAACTCGCGCCCGTTGTCGTAGGAGCACCAGATCTCGTCGCTGCCCGAGGGGCCCTTGGCCGGGCCGCCATGCGCCTCGCCGGGGAATAGGATGCCGCCGGCGTTGTTCGAATTGAAGCACAGCCCGGTCGTATAGCGGTTGGTCAGGTTGTTGCCGAGCAGGGAGACTTCCCAGCTCTCGTCCCGCGCCCCGAAGGCGACCGAGGCCCCAAGCTTGAAGAAACTGCCCTGGTAGAAGTCCTTACGCGTGCCGAGATTGGTCGTGTATTTCGACGAGTACTGCCCGCTCGTCCCCAGCCGCAGCCGGTGGCTGTCGCCCACCGGCAACTCGTAGTCGATGCCGTAGCTCGCCTGCCATTCCGGCGCGCGGCTGAGCGGTGTGCCGGTGAGGTCTTGCGCGGCATACTGGAAAGGCTGGCCGTCCGCGTTCACGAAGTAGTTGCCCTGGGCGAAGGAGATCTGGTCGCCGGGGCTGTTCACGAGATCCAGCACGCGCGGCACGAGGTTGCAGCCTTCGTCGAAAGTCTGCCCGCCCGCGCAGGGCGCGCCGACGAATTCGGTGAAGCGCGCCTTGTTCCAGTTGATCGCGCCGCGGATCGAAAGGCCCTCGACGGCATGGGGATAGAACGCCAGGTCGAAGTCCACGCCGTAGACCCGCGCAGTGCCGGCATTCACGGTGTTGAGCACCGGTATTCCGTTGGAGGCGGGCTGGTTCACGCCGACCTGCAGGCCGTTGTAGCGATAATAGTATCCGGCAAGGTTCAGGTTGAGCTGCCGGTCTGCGAGGCGGGTCTTGATGCCCATCTCGCCGCCCCTCACCCGCTCGTCGCCGTAGGAGTTGTCGGTGCCGGGGAACACGGGTTGGACGATGTTGTACGAGCCCGACTTGTAGCCCTGCTTGAGCGATCCGAAGAGCGTGAAGGTATCGGTGGGTGTGAAGGTGACGGTGAATTCGGGCGACCAGTTCCTGGAAACGAGGTCGGGCGCGGTGGGCACGAAGCTGGCGCCTCCGGCGGTCGTCGTCATGTCGATCGAGCGCCGTTCGTCGGTATAGCGCACGCCGCCCGCCAGTTCGAGTTGCGGCATCACCTGGAAGCGCAACTGGCCGAAGCCCGAGATCGATTCGATGTCCATGTCGAACGTCCCGGCCAGCAGCCGGTCGGGGAAGCCCAGCGCGGTGTTGCCGGCAAGGAACGCCTCGTCGAATATGCTGGCCTTCTGGTAGAACGCCCCCAGCAGGAAGTTCACCGGCCCCGAGTAGTCCGAGGTCAGGCGCAGTTCCTGCGTGAAGTCCTTGCGGTGGTACGCCTTGGCCGCTGCGAACGTGGAGTAGGTTCCCGGATTGAAGCCGCCGGTCAGCGACTTGCTTCGCAGGTCGTAGTACCCGGTCACAGAGGTCGCGGTGAGGCCGCTCCCCACTTCGCCGTTCAGTTCCAGCGTCGCGAAGTCCTGCTTCGTCTTGACGTAGGGCTTGCCGTTGTTGGGCAGGCCGCCGAAAGTCGCGGGATCGAGATAGACGATGGGCGCCTTGCGATCGACCTTGCAGTCCTCTCCCGGCGCGAAGAACGAGGGGACGGGGATGCCGATCGAGGGCAGGTAGTCCACGGTGCCATCGGGACAGGACTTGTACTGGAACGGTCCGCCGCCCTCGGTGTACTCGTTGGAATGGTTGAGTTTCAGGCGCGCCGTAACGGGCCCGCCGGTGTCGTAGAGCAGGGTCCCGCGCAGGTACACCGCATGGCTGCCGCCGAGCCGGTCGCGGGGTTGAACGCCGCCGAGCGACGGAATGGCGACGGCGGTGTTGCGGAAATAGCCGTCCGAGGTGTTGATCGCCGAGGCGAGGCGAACGCCCAGCCCTTCCGCGACCGGACCCGACAGCACCGCTTCCCCGCGCATCGTCCGCGCTTTCGCCTCGTAGGCCAGGCGGCCGATGATTTCGGCGGCCTTGCCGGGATCGGCGGTGCGGATGGAGACCACGCCGCCCGGGCTGTTCTTGCCGAAGAACAGGGCCTGCGGGCCTTTCAGGACTTCCACCTGAGCCATGTCGAACAGGCCGATCGCATAGGCGTTGCCCTGCGTGAACTGCATGCCGTCGATGTTGAGCGAGACCGACTGGTCGATGCCGGGATCGAGCGAGGTCGTGCCGACGCCCCGGATCGAGACCTGTGCCCCGTTCTCCAGCACCGACTGGCCGAGGATGAATCCGGGCGTCAGCCGGGTGATGCCCTGGAGGTCGACCACTTGCGCATCGGAAATCTGCTGCGCCGTGACCACGTTGGCCACCACCGGGACCTTGAGGATCGATTCCTGCCGCTTGCGCGCGGTGACGATGATCTCTCCGGGATCGCCGGCCTGTACGTCGTCGGCGATCGCTGCGGGCAGGTCCTGCGCCCCCGCCGACGTCGCCCAACAGGCGAGCACCGCCAGTCCAGCGCCGCATGACAGGATCGTCCTGGTGTTCATCGTCATCCTCCCGGTCACGCCCGTCTTGGGGTGCGGGCGAGGCGAGGATGACGGGCGGCGGCGGCGGCCTCAATCGGCCCGCGCGACGATTCTGGAACAGATCGGGGCCGTGTTCTCGGCATCGCCCGCAGTCCGGCGGGAGGGGAGGAAACAGGGCTGGCGGGAAGTGGTGGTGCGCCCGACGGGATTCGAACCCATGGCCCCCAGATTAGGAATCTGGTGCTCTATCCGGCTGAGCTACGGGCGCACGCAGGGGGCGTCCTAGCTTGCGCGGGGGCGCTTGGCAATTGCCCGGTATGCAAGAACCCGCCGGCTCAATTGGCCTGTTCGGGCGGGACCACCAGCAACGGAAGCGGCAGCACGCCGATGCCTTCCTCGATCAGTTCCTGCGCCTCGGCGAGCGTGGCCTGGCCGTGGATGCTCTCCGCGTCACGCTCGCCGTAGTGCATGGCGCGCGCATTGTCGGCGAACTTGTCGCCCACGAAGCGCGAGGACTTGAGCGCCTCGGCCTGCATCCGCGCGAGGGCGGAGATCATCTCGACGACCTGCGGCGGCGGCGCTCCGGTCGGCGCGGGCACCGGCGTGGCCGCCGGAACGGGCGCGGCAACTTTCGCCTCCTTGGGCCGTGCAGGGGCGGCATCGGGCAACTGGTTGCCCTTGCGCGCGAGGCGGGGCGCCTGCACGGCCTTGCCCACCTCGACCGAACCGCAGTGCGGGCAGGTCACGAACCCTTGCTGCTGCTGGCGCGCGAAATCGTCCGAGGACTTGAACCATCCCTCGAATCGATGCGGCCCCGTGCGACATTCCAGGTCGTAGACGATCATGGCGGGCCTATGTCGCGATGAGCCGGCGGTTGGCAAGGCTGGGCAGCTGCGATCGCACCTGCGCGATCCGTTGGGGATCGAGATCGACGAAGCCGAGTCCGGCCCGCCCGCCATCGTCGGCGCCGCCCATGTCGAGCAGGACCTCGCCCCAGGGGTCGATCGCCAGCGAATGGCCGTATGTCTCGCGCCCGTCCTCGTGGGTGCCCACTTGCGCGGCGGACAGGACATAGGCGCTCGCCTCCACCGCGCGGGCGCGCTGCAGGAGGTGCCAGTGGGCCTTGCCGGTGGGGACGGTGAAGGCGGCGGGGATCGCGACCGCGTCGCAACCGGCGCGGCCCAGCGCCTCGAACAGCGCCGGGAAGCGCACGTCGTAGCAGATCGCGAGCCCGAGGCGGCCGACCGGCGTCTCGACCGTCACCACCTCGTCGCCTGCGGTATAGGCATTGGATTCACGCCAGGACTCGCCCGTCGCGAGATCGACGTCGAACATGTGCATCTTGTCGTAGCGGGCGCGGATTTCGCCCTCGCCGTCGATCACGAAGGCGCGGTTCGCCCACTTGCCGTCCTCGCGCGCGATCGCCAGCGAGCCGATGTGGACCCAGACACCCTCGCGCCGCGCCGCTTGCCGCACTGCCGCCAGCACGACGTCCTCGCTTTCGGTGCGGATCGAGAGGCTGCCGCGCTCGCGCTTGCGGTCGAGCAGGCCGGACATCTCCGGCGTGAACAGCATGGCCGCCCCGCCCGCGCGCGCCTGCTCGACGGCGCCGACGATGGTCGCGGCATTGGCATGCGGGTCGATGCCCGTCGTCATCTGGAGCAGCGCGGCGCGCACCATCGCCTCAGAGCCCGAGGATGGGGTCGAGCTTGCCCTGCCGGTCGAGCGCGCTGATGTCGTCGTACCCGCCATAGGCCTTGTCGTCGACGAGGACCTGCGGAACCGTCACCGCGCCCGGAACACGCTCGACCATCTCGGCGCGCTTCGGTCCGCCCATGGTCACGTCATATTCCTCGTAGGATACGCCCTTGCCGTCGAGCAGGGACTTGGCGGCGACGCAGTAGGGGCAGCCCCACTTGGTGTAGATTTCGATCCTGGGCTGGCTCATTCGATGCTCCTTCAAGAACGGTCGACCACTCCGGTCGTTCGGTTGCGACCCTTGAAAGGGCCGGCGGCTAACATATCTAGGAACTCGAGTCATGGCCCGCCATGGGGATGGCTCGACCGACGAGGCGCCGGTTTCCGGGCCTCACCTTACGAAGATTGCTCATTCGAGGATTTTTGTCATGAACCGCATCGATTTTTCGCCCTATCGCCGCACCATGGTCGGCTTCGACCGCCTGTTCGACATGATCGAGAACCAGGGTCGCGCGAACACCGGCGACAAGTACCCCCCCTTCAATATTGAGCGTCGAGGCGCCGATGCCTATCGCATCACCCTCGCCGTCGCCGGCTTCAAGCCTGCCGACATCGACATCACGGCGCAGGCCAACCTGCTGGTGGTCAAGGGCCAGAAGCCCGACGAAAGCGTCGAGGGTGAGTACCTGCACGTCGGCATCGCCCAGCGCGGCTTCGAGCGCCGCTTCGAACTCGCCGACTACGTGCGCGTCGATAGCGCCGACCTTGCCGACGGTCTGCTCGTCGTCGACCTAGTCCGCGAGGTTCCTGAGGCCATGAAGCCCAAGAAGGTCGCGATCGGCGGCAACTGCCTGACCGTCGTCGAGGACGACGCGGGCGAGGAAACCGCCGCAGCCTGATCCTTTCGACTTGCGTGACACTGCAGGGGTGGTCCGGGAAACCGGGCCGCCCCCTTTCGCGTCGGCTTGCATCGCGCGCATCGGCGGAATCGAAAATATCTCTCGCCGGACGCGCGCTGCGACGTTAGCCGCTCGTCCTTTCATCGGGAGAGTACCGAAGTGGCCTCGATCCTCGGCATCGTCCTGCCGGTCTTCGCGCTGATCTTCGCCGGCTGGCTGGTGCGGCGGATCGGCGTGATGGGGCCGCAGGCGACCAGCGAACTCAACCGCTTCGTGGTCTACCTCGCCCTGCCCGCACTGCTGTTCGACATCGTCGCCGGATCGAGCTGGCAGCAATTGTGGCAGCCGAACTTCGTCGCCGCGTTCATGGGGAGCACCCTGGCGGTGTTCGGGCTGACCGTCCTCGCTCGCGGCTGGCGCGGCGGGTTCGATGCCGACGGGCCGGTGCTCGGCCTGGCCGCCGCTTATCCGAACAACGGCTATATCGGCTTCCCGCTGCTGCTGGCAGCGCTCGGGCCCGCGAGCAACACGTTGACGCTCATCTCCGTCATCATCGTCGCCTGCGTGCTGTTCGCCATCGCGATCGTGCTGATCGAGATGCGGCTTCATGCCGGCAGCCACCCGCTGCAGGTGGCGAGGAAAGTCGCGGGGTCGCTGGTGAAGAACCCGCTGATCGTCGCACCCGTCATCGCCGCCTTCTTCCCGGCCACCGGAGCGCACATGCCGCATCCGGTGCAGGTGTTCCTCAAGCTGCTCGGCGGCGCCGCTTCGCCCTGCGCGCTCGTCGGGCTGGGCCTGTTCCTCGCGCAGGAGCGGCCGACGCCGGAACGGGGCGCCGGCGGGCAGGCCGCGACGGTGGTGGCGCTCAAGCTCGTCGTCCACCCGGCACTGGCGTGGCTGCTGGCGACGACGCTGTTTCCGCTCGCCGCCCCAGCCCGCCACGCCGCGGTGCTGCTGGCGATGCTGCCCACCGGCACCGGTCCGTTCATGCTCGCCGAGTTCTACGGCCGCGAGGCGGGGGTGACGGCGCGGGCCATCCTCGTCTCGACGATCCTGTCGGTCCTGACGCTGTCGGCCTACCTCGCCGCCATCAGCTGAGCTTCGGCATAGTCCGCCAGCCGTGACAGGAACGCGGCCCGCAGGTCCTCGTCGATCCACGCCGCGTCGAAGGCGTTGCGGCTGACGGTGACGAGGTCTTCCGGGCCGAAGCCTGCCAGTTCGTGCGCCATCAGCATGTTTTCGTTGATATATTTGCCCTCCATGTAGGCGGGGTCGTCGGAATTGAGCGTCAGCTTCAGGCCAAGATCGAGCATCCGCCGCGCGATCGACTGGTTCTCGCCCGGGCGCATCATCTCGTTGGCATAGGGGCAGACGGTGAAGAACAGCCCCCTTTCCTTCGCCGCCGCGACCAGTTCGGGGCGGTCGAGCAGGTTGGCGCCGTGGTCGATCCGTTCGACGCCGATCTCGTCGATGGCCTGGCGGATGTGCTCGTGGGTGTCCTTCTGGTCGACGTCGCAGTGCATGGTCAGGTGGAAGCCCTCTTCCCGCCCGCGCCGGAAGATCTCGGCGAACTTGGCGGGCGGATTGTCCTTCTCGTCGGAATCGAGGCCGAGGCCGACGATCAGGTGCTTGTAGGGCAGCGCCATCTCGAACACGGCCATGGCGCTTTCGGCACTGCGTTCGCGCACGAAGCACAGGATGAGCTGCGAGCGGATGCCGAAGTCGCGCTCGGCTTCGAGGCGGCCGCGGGTCAGGCCCTCTATCATCACGCCGAAGGGCACGCCGCGGTCGGTGTGCTGCTGGGGATCGAAGAACATCTCGGCGTAGAGCACGTTCTGCGCGGCGACCTTGCCGAGGTAGGCGTAGACCAGGTCGCGGAAATCGGCCTCCTGGT
>DATKFS010000179.1:0-19152 GCA_035511275.1 Novosphingobium sp. | reverse complement strand
GCGCTACTTCCACCTCAGCCGTTACGCGGAGGGGCTCCGCGCCGGGCAGCAGGTGGGGCAGGGCTTCACGATCGGCTACGTCGGCACCACCGGCACCTGCACCACCGGGCCGCACCTGCACTACGAAATCCACGTCAATGGCGAGAAGGTAGACCCGCTTTCTCTCCAGCCCGACCCGTCGGAAAGCAAGGCGCTCACCGGTGCGCAGATGCAGGCCTTCGAGAAAGTGCGTGACCGGATCGACGTCAGCCGGGCGCAGGGCTCTTCCTGAAGCCGGGCGCGGCATCGCCCTGCGCGCCGGGCCAGGCCAGCGTCGCCGCCAGCAGCGCCACGAGCACGACGACCGAGGAAAGGCTGGCATTGAGCCCCTCCGCGCCGCCGCCCCACCAGGTCGAACCCTCAAGGTCGATGTTGACGAGCGTGCCGAAAGTGCCGCTCCCGGGATTGGGATAGAGCCCGAAGAGCAGTTCCTCCGCCCAGTTCCAGCCGAAATGCAGCGCCCAGGGCAGCAGGAACGAGCCCGACTTCATATAGACGAGGCCGAACAGCAGTCCGCCCAGCAGCATCGTCACGAAAGTCAGCGGCTCGCTGGCGGCGGCGACGAAATGCAGCGCGGCGAAGAGCGGCGCGGCGGCGCCCAGCGCGGGCCATGGGCCCCAGCGACGTTCGAGGTCCTTCTGGAGCCAGCCGCGGAAATAGTATTCCTCCGCCCCGCTCTGCACCACGATCAGCGCGGTCTCCAGCAGCAGGAGGCCGACCCCCTCCGGCGCGGACATGCCTTGCCGGGCGGTGCCGGCGATCGCGCAGAGGGCAAGGGAAACCGCGAGGCCGACGACGCCGAGGCCGAGGCCGGTCGCCGCCATCACCGGGGCGCGGCGTCCCAGTGGCACCGGGATGCGGCACAGGCGGATCGCGCCGAACGCGACCAGCGCCAGGAGGCCGAACGTCACCAGGGTGAACGCGCTTTCCATGGTGGCGGGGGACAGTGCGGCGAACGCGGGCACTTCGAGCATGATGCGGAAGATCGCGGGCACGCCGAGCAGGATTACGCCGGCGAGGAGGGCGGCCGCGCCGAGGCTGGCGATCCCCCCGAGCGGCGCGGCTTCCGTGCGCACGAAGCCCGGTCCAGCCGGCATCTGGCCCTTGTGCATCCGGTTTCCCACCCCTGCTTGACTTGTGTCGGCAGGTAGATCGCACAAATCGATCGTCGGGCAAGCCCAATTCCCACCAGACTGGTCTGCAATTAGGTCCGAAATTGACTGTGTCGGTACATGACGTCCTCTGTTAACCGATTGCGACATGGTTGTTTATGACTCGGTCAGGGCGTATCAGACCGAAATCGAATCAAATGGTGATGGATAGGGGAAGTCTGTCATGGTCAGGGCTACAGTTGCTGCTCTGCTTGGTATGTCCATGTTCGCAGGTGCCCAGATCGCTTCGGCGCAAAGCGCGGGTGTGAGCGAAGAAGAGATCAAGTGTTTCGTGTCCGGCTGCGACGAGGCAAGCGCCGACGCGCAGGATGCGAATGCCGAGGACGACGACTGCATGGTCTCGGGCGTCTGCCCGGTCGGCGACACGCGCGGCTTCCACCTCTCGACCGGCGCCACGGGCAAGACCGCCGCGACCAAGCCCGGCGCCCCGCGTCCCGCCGCACCGCGCTACGCCGGCTCGGGCTCCGCACCGAAGCTGGCGAGCGGCAAGGTCGGCAAGGTCACGAAGACCGCCATGCCCACCTCGCGCAAATCGCTCGACATGCGGCTGTCGTTCGAACTCGGCTCGGCGACGCTGACGCCCGATGCGCGCCAGCAGGCGGACATCTTCGCGCGCCAGATCAAGGACGCCTCGGGCTCGCGGGAGTTCGTGATCGAAGGGCATACCGACAATATCGGCAACTCGGCCTACAACCGCCAGCTGTCGCGAGATCGCGCGCAGGCGGTGGTGAGCTATCTGGTCGCGGCCGGCGTGCCGTCGAACAAGCTGCGGGCCGTGGGCTACGGCTACGATCACCCGCGCGATGGGACGACACCCTCGGACCCGAGCAATCGCCGGGTGGAGATCGTGCGTTACTGACGGGTGCTTGGGGCGTCGGCGCATCTGCGCCGGCGGGACGGTCAGCCGCCCACGATCACGGTCGGCAGGCCCAGTACGATGACGCCGCCATGCGCGGTCATGTCGCCGATGCGGGCTTGCGGCATCTTCTGGGTGAGCACGGTGGCGCTGCCCTTGACGATCACGTCCGGGGGACCGACGCAGACGCACTGGTCGGTCGCCCGGGCGGCGGGCAACGAGCCGATCAGCACCGTCGGCGCGCCGGGCGCGACGATCGGTCCGCCCACGTGCGGCACTACGCCCGTCACCATCGGGCATGTGTGCATGTCGGTAAGTCGTGAGGCGGGTGGCATCAAGTACCCTCTACTCTATCTTGCCGTCTCAACTTATGACGAGTGTTGATAGCCTGCAAAATAAAAGTGGAGTGGCGGCGCGAAACCTGTAAATTCAGTGTTCTAACGTGGGGAAGTTGGGGCGAGCAGTGCTGATTGACGATGAACGGCGGCAGGCGATCCTTGCGCCGATTGACGGTTCGGTAGGTATAGACGGCCGCATGGACGACGGTCCTGCCAAGTCACTGTTGAGCGACATCCGCTCCAGGCGAAAATCGATCGTCCGCCTCGAGCAGACGGCGGCGATGGCGGACGACGAATTCGTCCTGCCCGAGGATGGTTGGGACTGGCAAACCCTCGCGGACAGGTCGGTCGAATATCTCGGCACCCATGGCAAGGACCTCGAGCCGATGGCGGTCCTGGTGGAGGCGGCCGCGCGCAGCGAAGGGCTTGCCGATCTTGCCGCGGCGATGACGCTGCTCGCCGACTTTGTAGAGGCGTTCTGGGACGAAGGGCTCTACCCGGTCGAGGGTGAAGACGAGGACGACGGGGTCGAGGATCGCTTCCAGCCCCTGTCCGGCCTGTCCGGCGGCAGCACCGACAAGGACGGCGCGATGATCCAGCCGGTGCGCAAGCTGGTCATCGCCCGCACCAGCGAAGGTGAATTCCGCCACCTCGACAAAGTGCGCGCCGATGCCGCGATGGCCGCGTCCCAGGGCCTCTCCGGAGATTCCAAGAGCGCGCGGATCGAGGAGGCCAACGAACTCTATCGCGGCATCGAGGCGCATGGCCGGCGGCTGTCGGGCGACGTGCTGGGGCGCTTGGCCCGGCAGGCGGCCGAGGCCGACGACGGCTGGCGGCGGGCAATCGGGTTCATTTCGGAGCGAACAAAACCGCGCTTCCCCGCAGCATCGCGCCTGGGCGACGAACTCAAGGCGATCCGCGCGTGGCTCGGCGGCATGGCGCCCGCTGCCACGGCGAGTGTCGAGGAGGCTGCTCCAGCCGACGCCGAAGCCGGGGATACGGGCGCGCAAGCGGCCGTTTCGGGCGGCGGCGGCGCGGCCGCACCGGCCGGCGCCTTCCTGACCGGCAAGATCACGCGGCGCGAAGATGCACTCAAGGCGGTCGCCGCGGCGGCCGATTACTTCGCCCTTTATGAACCGCTTTCGCCGCTTGGTGTAACGCTTCGGGAGGTTGACCGCAGGGCGCGAATGAGTCTTCATGACCTGCTCAATGAACTCATCCCCGACGATTCGGCTCGCCGGGACTTCTACTGGCGTTCGGGCATAAAACCGCCTGCGGAAGAAGAAAACGAAGGCTACAGCGACGAATAGTGGGATTGGTCCCGGGGGGACCACGCGGATGCCCGTCATGGTCGGCGCCCGCGTAATCGAGGGAGATCACAATGGCCGACTCGGTACACGACAAGCTCAAGAGGGTGCGCAAGCCGCGCGTCCACATCACCTATGACGTCGAGACGGAAGGCGCGCAGGAAGTCAAGGAATTGCCGTTCGTCGTCGGCGTGATGGGCGACTTCTCCGGCGATTCGGCAGTGCCGAAGAAGAGCCTCAAGGAACGCAAGTTCATCGACCTCAAGAAGGACAAGTTCGACCAGGTCATGGCCCGCATCGAACCGGCCGTGAAGATGAAGGTCGAGAACACGCTCGAGAAGAACGGCAAGGAGTTCGAGGTCAACCTCAAGTTCTCCTCGATGGAGGACTTCGAGCCCGAGAAGGTCGTCGAGCAGGTCGAGCCGCTGCGCAAGCTGATGGAGACCCGCAACCGCCTGCGCGACCTCATGGCCAAGGCCGACAGCTCGGAAGAGCTGGAGAACCTGCTCGAGCAGATCCTGGGCGACCAGGAGAAACTGAGCCAGCTTTCCGCCCAGCTGGGCACCGACAAGCCCGCGGAGTAAGATCATGGCAGAAACCGAAACCCAGGGCGCCGGCGCCACGCAGACCGAAACCGTCGACGCGCCGCTGAGCCTGCTCGACGAAGCGATCAGCGTAACCAAGCAGACCGAGCCCACGCGCGTCGAGGAACTGATGCGCACCCTCGCCGAAGAGGCGATGAGCGGCACCGTCCAGTTCCAGAAGAACATGACGGTCACGCTCAAGGACGCGATCGCCAAGATCGACGCCCAGATCTCCGAGCAGCTCGCCGCGATCATGCATGCCGAGAAGTTCAAGCAGCTCGAAGGCACGTGGCGCGGCCTCAACTATCTGGTCAAGAACAGCGAGATCAGCACCACGCTGAAGGTGCAGCTGTTCAACGCGACCAAGAAGGAAATCGCCAACGACCTCGCCAAGGCGACCGACTTCGACCAGTCGACCCTCTACAAGAAGGTCTACGAGGAGCAGTTCGGCATGGCCGGCGGCATGCCGTTCGGCGCGCTGGTGGGCGACTACTACTTTTCCAAGCACCCCGACGACGTCGAGCTGCTGACCAACATCTCCAGCGTCGCCGCCTCGGGCTTCACCCCCTTCATCTCGGCGGCGGACGCCAATGTCTTCGGCATGGATTCGTACAAGGAACTGTCCAAGCCGATGGACATGAAGCAGCTGTTCGAAACGGCCGACTACACCAAGTGGAACTCGTTCCGGAACTCCGAGGACTCGCGCTTCGTCACCCTGACGATGCCGCGCGTGCTGGCGCGCCTGCCCTATGGGCGCGACACCAAGAAGGTCGAGGCTTTCGAGTACGAGGAAGCCCCGCGTGACGCCAACGGCGCGCCCAAGGCGATGGACCACGACGACTACTGCTGGATGAACGCCAGCTATGCGCTCGCCGCGCGGATGACCGATGCCTTCGCGCAGTACGGCTGGTGCACTGCAATCCGCGGCGCCGAGGGCGGCGGCAAGGTCTCGAACCTGCCCACGCACGTCTTCCAGTCGGACGACGGCGACCTCGACACCCAGTGCCCGACCGAGATCGGTATCACCGACCGCCGCGAGAAGGAACTGTCGGACCTCGGCTTCCTGCCGCTGTGCCACTACAAGAACACCGACTATTCGGTGTTCTTCGGGGCGCAGACCACGCAGAGCCCCAAGAAGTACGACCGTCCCGAGGCGACCGCCAACGCGGCCATCTCGGCGCGCCTGCCCTACATCATGGCGACCAGCCGTTTCGCGCATTACCTGAAGGTGATGGCGCGCGACAAGATCGGCTCGTTCATGGAGGCGAGCGACTGCGAGACCTGGCTCAACCGCTGGATCCGCAACTACGTCGACGCCACCGAGGGCGCCGGCCAGGAAGCCCGCGCCAAGTATCCGCTCCGCGAGGCACGGGTCGAGGTGAAGGAAGTTCCGGGCTCGCCGGGATCGTACAGCGCCGTCGCGCACCTGCGGCCCTGGCTGCAGTTCGAGGAACTGACGACCTCGATGCGCCTCGTCGCGCGCATCCCGACCGCGTCCTGACGATCGACTGACCGGTTCAGGATTGACCGAAATGGCGTCGTCGCAGCTACTCGCCGAAGGGCAGGATGCGGCGACGCCACCGGAATCGGACGCGGAGGTTGTCGAAAGGCCGGCTCCCCGTCAGAGCGCCTCCTTCGAACGCCAGGCGCACCTTCGGGCCGTCGCCGCCGCCCTGATCGCGCAGATCGACCGCGACCTTGGCCGGCAGCTCGACGCGATCCTTCACCACCCCGCACTGCAGAAGCTGGAGGCGCTCTGGCGCGGCGTCGCCTGGCTCGCGGATGGGGTGGAGGACCCCTCGGTACGCCTGCGCATCCTCGACGTGCGCTGGACCGAAGTCGCCCGCGACATCGAACGCGCGCTCGACTTCGACCAGTCCACGCTGTTCGACCTCGTCTACAGCGAGGAGTTCGGGATGCCGGGCGGCAAGCCCTACGGCGTCGTCGTGGTGGACCACGCGATCTCGCACCGGCTTGGACGGGGCAGCCGGGTCGACGACGTCGAAGTGCTGGAAGGCGTGATGGAAGTCGCCGCCGCGTCCTTCTGCCCGTTCGTGTTCGGGGTCGATCCCTCGATGCTGGCGCTCGACGGGCTGGACGAACTGGACTTGCGCCAGGACCTGAGCGCGACTTTCGCCGATCCCTCGTTCGCGCGGTGGAACCGCATCCGCCAGCGGCCCGACAGCCGGTTCGTCGGCGCGGTGATTCCCCGCCTGCTGGTGCGCCGGCCGCACCGGGGACGCGATCATCCGCGCCTCGGTTTCGTCTACGACGAGAAGGTGCTCGGAACGAGCGACCTGTTGTGGGTTCATGGCGGGTTCGGTGTCGCCCATGTCACGGCTAGGGCGATGTCGCGTCACCGCTGGCCGGCGGCGATCCGCGGCACGCTGCCGCCCGGCGAGGCGGGCATCGTCGATGGTCCGGTCCGCCATTTCCTGCCCAGCGACAGGGGCGGTATGGTCGCGCGTTTCGCCGTCGAGAACGCGATCTCCGAGGATCAGGAAATGGCGCTGAACGAGCAGGGCCTGATGGTCCTGCGCCAGTTGCACCTGACCGGCAACGCGGCCTTCATGAACCTCCCCAGCTTCCACCGCCCGCCCGACTACGACGGAGAGGCCGCGCGGATGAACGCCAAGATGGGCGCCATGCTCAACTACATCCTGTGCGTGTCGCGCTTCGCGCACTACGTGAAGGTCATCGCCCGCGACTGGGTGGGCAAGTACAACGATGCGGCCGAGTGCGAAAAGCTGCTGCAACGCTGGCTGCACACTTACGTCACCGGCAACGATGATTCCTCGCCGGAGATGCGCGTGCGATACCCGCTCCGCGAAGGGACGGTGAGCGTGAGGGAAGTGCCCGGAAAGCCCGGCAGCTACAGCTGCGACATCCACTTGCGCCCGCACTATCAGCTCGACCAGATCACCTCCGAGTTCCGCCTCACCACCGTGATCGGCAACGAGGCGGCTGCCTGATGGCGCGCATCGTCACCCAGTCGCTGATCGATCGGCTGATCGACGACGACCCGCTGGGCGCGGCCGATGCGCAGGAGAGCGAGGACGATGCCGTGGTGCGCTACAAGGTGGCGTTGCGCCGGGACCTGGAAAGCCTGCTCAATACCAAGCGGCCCTGGCTTCCTGTGGTGGACCGCTATCCGGGGCTCGATCGCACTGTCGTCGGCTACGGCATCCCGGACCTGTCGACCGAGGACATGTCCGTCCCCGCGGTCCGCGAGCGGGTGCGCCGCGTGATCGCGCAAGTCATCCGCGAGCATGAGCCGCGTCTTTCCGAGATCGACATCGAGATGGACGAGGGCCCCACCTCGCGCGGGATGCGGCTGCGCATATCGGCGGTGCTCAACATCACGCAGAGCGAGGAGACGGTCGTCTACGAGGCGAGCGTGCGCCCGGGCGACCGGACGATCGAGGTGAACCTGTCCGGATGATCGACGACCTGATTGCCTATTACCAGCGCGAACTGGACTATCTCAAACGCAACGCAGGGGCCTTTGCCGAGGCCTATCCGCGCTACGCCGCGCGCCTGAAGATCAGCCGCGATGCGATTGAGGACCCGCATGTCAGCAGGCTCGTGGAATCGGTCGCGTTCCTGAACGGACGCTTGCGGCACAAGCTCGACGAGGAATATTCCGAGCTTTCGGACGCGCTGCTGCTGACGCTCTACCCGCATCTCATCCAGCCGCTGCCGTCCCTGATGGTGGTCAAGCTGCAACCCGGCACCGATATGGCGGAGCCGGTGACCGTACCGGGCGGGACGACGATTACCACTGAACCGATCGACGGCGTGGCGTGCCGATACCGTCTTTGCGGCGACACGCGCCTCTTGCCGATCCGGCTCGCGGAAGCGTCGATGGTGGGGCCGCCTTTCGATGCGCCCGGCGTGGGACTGGGAGCGTCCGGCATCGGCGCGGCACGCGGTATGCTGCGACTGACGTTCGAGACGACCAAGCCCGAGGTCGAACTCGCCTCCCTCGACATCGAATCCCTGCGGCTGTTCATCAAGAGCGACGGGCGGCGCGCGCAGATCCTGCTCGAACAGATCGGCGCCAACCTGCTCGGCGCCGCGGTGGCCAGTGGTCCCGGCGATCCCGGGGCAGTGCCGCTGGGCCCGGAATGCGTGCGCCTGCTGGGCCTCGACGAGAACGAACTGCTGCTGCCGCAGCCCCGGACGGCGCGCAAGCCATATGCCCTGCTGCAGGAGCATTTCGCCTATCCGCAGAAGCATTTGTTCATCGAAATCTCGAGCCTCGATCGGCGGTTGATCAACATACAGGGCAACCGCTTCGACGTGTTCCTGTTCTTCGACCGGATTTCCTCGGAACTCGAGCGGGTCGTGCGCGCCGACGATTTCGAGCTCCACGCCGCTCCCGCGCTTAACCTCTTCCCGTTGGAAGCCGAGCCGATCTACCTCGATCACACGTCCGTCGAATACCGCGTGGTCCCCAGCGCGCTGCACGAGGACGCCATCGAAGTCCATTCGGTGACCGGCGTGACACTGCAGACGGCCAGTGGCGAGCGTATCGAAGCGCCATCGCTCTATTCCTTCGAACGCGGCTCCACCGAACTGGGATCGTTCTTCCACTCGATCGCGCGCCGCTCCAGTTTCAGCGTCGGGGGCGGCGACGACGTGTTCCTGACGATCGCCGATCTCAAGGCGCAACTGCTCGCCGAGGACACGACGGTGGTCAACACCAGCGTGCTTGCCACCAATCGCGATCTCCCGGCGCGGCTGCCGTTCGGTGGCGGCAGGCCCTATCTGGAAGTGTCGGGAACGATCAACGGCCTTGCCGGCGTGGCCGCGCTCACCAAGCCGAGCCCCACCCGGCGTCCCGCGCGCGGGCAGGCGGCGCACTGGAAGCTGATCGGGCAGCTATCGCTCAATTACCTTACGCTGGTGGGCAACGAACTTTCCGGACAGGCGCTGCGCGAGGTGCTGGCGATCTACGACACCGGCAATACGCCCGACAGCGAGTATCTGCGCCAGCGGCTGATAGCGGTCAGTTCGGCGCCCGGTGTCGCGCGATTGCGGTTCAAGGGACACACCGCGATGTGTTCCGGCATCGACGTCACGCTGGAGATCGACGACGAGCGGCTTTCCGGTTCGGGCTCGTTCCTGCTTTGCGCCGTGATCGAGCGCTTCCTTGCCGGTGCCTGTGCACTCAACAGCTTCGTGCGGGTGACGGCGCGGCTCCAGCGCGAGACGGGCAACTGGAAGACATGGTCGCCGCGCATCGGCGACCGGCCGTTGATATGATCGCGCCGCCTCGATGATCTCCACCGGGGGCCTGATCGAACGCCTGCGACGCTCCACGTTCGTGCAGGCGGCGCGCACCGTGCAGGGCTGGGCGAGCCGCGCGGGCAACCGCGCCGAAGTGGGCCGCGACGACCTGCCCTCGATGGAGCCGGCGCGCTTTGCCGCATCCGATCGCATGTATCTCCCCGCCAACGACGTCGCCGGCGCGGAACCCGGCGACAGCGCGGGCCAGATACGCATCCTCGCCAATGTGATGGGGCTTGCCGGGGCGACGCCGGCCCTGCCGCCGCCGTACAGCGAGTTGCAACTCCAGCGCCGCCGCGCGCGCGACCATGCCTTCGGGCATTTCCTCGCGATCTTCGACCACCGCGCGCTCTCGTTCTTCTGGCGCATCGCGGAGAAGTATTCGTGGCCGCTCATGGCGGAGCGTGCCGGCCGGGCGAGGGGCGGCACGCCAGAGTCCGGCACGGGCGATCCGGTCCAGGAGATGCTCGTGACGCTGGCGGGCATCGGCTACGAAGGCGCGCGCGACCGGCTCGACGTGCGGGACCGTTCGCTGGTGACGCTGGTGGCCCATTTGTCCGATACGCGGCGCAGCGCGCTCAGCGTCGAGGCGGTGCTGCGGGTGATGACCGGGCTGCCCCTCCGCGTCGTGGAGGCGGTGCCGACATGGATGGCGGTTCCACCCGCCGAACAGACCCGTATCGGAGGCTTTTCCGCGCAGTTCGCGCAACTCGGCCAAGGCGAGGACGGCAGCGATGCGGTCGCCGGCGGCGCGGCGATGATCGGCGCGGCGGTGCTCGATGCCCAGCATCACTACGTGGTCGAGATCGGGCCGCTGGCCTATTCGCAGTTGCAGGATTTCTGCTGCCGACGCGAGGCAAGGCGGGAAGTCACGCAATTGTGCGCGCTGGCGGCGGGGATCGAGCAGCGACCATCCATGCGGCTGCTGATCGCCACCTCCGACATTCCCGAATTGCGGCTGGGCGATTCGCATTCTCCGGCGATGCTGGGATGGACCACTTGGATGGGTCGTCCAGAAAGGTCGAACGGTATTGCCGATGATTGTCTGATTCCGATCGATCCGACTGCAATGACGAGAAAAATCGGTTGAGTGGAGGCGATCTCGTTACTAAAACTCCCGCAGCAACGCGCACGGTGATTTCTTCGCCGAACCAAATTGCGACGGGCCGCAGCATAACAGTCAGTGTTAATTGACGAGGGGGAATTGGCGGTCAATGTGCAGCGGGCGGTTCGCCGGCTGCGCACAGCTTGGGGGAAGGGGCGTGGAAGTGAATCTCAAGAGTCTCATCGGGAAACTTGACGATACATGCAGGCAGGCGTTGGAGGCGGCTGCGGGGCTTGCCTTGTCGCGCACCAATTACGATGTCGAAGTCGAGCACTGGCTGAACCGCCTGCTGGAAAAGCAGACGTCGGATCTTGCCGTCATCGCCAGTCATTTCGAAGTGGATCTCGGGCGCCTCGCCCAGGACATCAATCGGCAGATCGACAACTTCAAGACCGGCAACGGACGCACGCCCTCGATTGCGCCCAACATCGCGAAGCTGGTGCGCGAGGCGTGGCTGGTAGGCTCGCTGGAGTATGGATCGCAGCAGGTGCGGTCCGGTCACCTGCTGCTGGCATTGCTGACCAGCAGCGAACTGGCCGGCATCGCCCGCGATGCGAGTTCGCAGTTCGCCAAGATTCCGGCCGAAACGCTCAAGACGGCCTTCGCCAAGATCACCGAGCGGTCCGAAGAGGCGCAGACGGCCGCCGCAGCCGCGGCGCCCGCGGGATCGTCCGGCGGCGGCGGTGCGCCCCAACCCGGCGCATCGGGGGGCGGCGATTCGCTTTCGAAGTTCTGCATCGACCTCACGCAACAGGCGCGCGATGGCAAGATCGACCCGATCTTCGGCCGCGATCCCGAAATCCGCCAGATCGTCGACATCCTGACACGCCGACGCCAGAACAACCCCATCCTCACCGGCGAAGCGGGCGTGGGCAAGACGGCGGTCGTGGAAGGCTTCGCGCTGCGCATCGTCCAGGGCGACGTGCCCGAGGCGCTGAAGAACATCCGCCTGCTGTCGCTCGATCTCGGCCTGCTTCAGGCGGGGGCGGGCATCAAGGGCGAGTTCGAGAATCGCCTCAAGTCCGTGATCGAGGAAGTGAAGAAAAGCGCCACGCCGATCATCATGTTCATCGACGAGGCGCATACGCTGATCGGTGCCGGGGGCGCCGAAGGCCAGAACGATGCAGCAAACCTCCTCAAGCCCGCCCTCGCGCGTGGCGAAATGCGGACGATCGCGGCGACGACCTGGGCCGAATACAAGAAATATTTCGAGAAGGACCCGGCGCTGACCCGGCGCTTCCAGGTCGTCAAGGTCGAGGAGCCGAGCGAGAACCTCGCCGTCGCCATGCTGCGCGGCCTCGTCCCGGTCCTCGAAAGGCACCACGGTGTGCGCATCCTGGGAGAAGCGCTCGAAGCCGCGTCCAGCCTTTCGCATCGCTACATCACCGGTCGGCAGTTGCCCGACAAGGCGATCTCGCTGCTCGACACCGCATGTGCGCGCGTCGGCATCAGCCAGGCGGCGACGCCTGCGGCGGTCGAGGACCTGGAGCGCAGCATCGGCCTGCTCGATTCCGAAGTCCGCATGCTGGAGCGCGAAGCCAAGGCCGGCGCCGACGTCAAGGCGAAGCTGGAAGCCAAGGCTGCAGAGCGCGTGGAACTGGAGACCGAGAAAGCGCGGCTGAGCGACGTCTGGCAGACCGAACTCGCCGCCGTGAAGGCGGTCATCGAGGCGCGCGACAAGGTCGCCGAAGCGGTCGAGGGCACGCCCGAGTGCGAGGCCGCCATCGCCGCGCTGCGGGAGGCGCAGGCCAAGGTCGCCGAACTGCAGGGCGAGACGCCGATGATCTACGACGTCGTGGATCACAACGTCGTCGCCGAAGTGCTGGCGGGTTGGACGGGCATTCCCGTAGGACGCATGGTCAGCGACGAGATTCGTTCGGTGCTGACCGTCGCGGATCAACTGGCGGAGCGCATCAAGGGCCAGCGCTACGCACTCGACATGATCGCGCACACCGTGAAGACGGCGCGTGCCGGCCTTGCGGATCCGCGCAAGCCCATCGGCATCTTCATGTTCTGCGGCACCTCGGGCGTGGGCAAGACCGAAACCGCGCTGGCGCTCGCCGAACTGCTTTATGGCGGTGAACAGAACATCACCACGATCAACATGAGCGAGTTCAAGGAGGAGCATAAAGTCTCCACGCTCGTCGGCGCGGCCCCGGGATACGTGGGTTACGGAGAAGGCGGGGTGCTGACCGAAGCGGTCCGCCGCAAGCCTTATTCGGTGATCCTGCTCGACGAGATGGAAAAGGCGCATCCGGGCGTACAGGACGTATTCTACCAGGTGTTCGACAAGGGCATGATGAAGGACGGCCAGGGCCGGGACATCGACTTCAAGAACACCCTGATCATCATGACCTCGAACGCCGGCACCGACACGATCGAGGACCTCTGCCGTGCGAAGGGCAAGGACGAACTGCCCGCGCCCGAGGAACTGGCGCAGGAACTGCGGCCCGCACTCCTTGAATATTTCAAGCCGGCCTTCCTTGGGCGCGTTTCCACGGTGCCGTTCTTCCCGCTCGAACCCGACATCCTGAAGGAAATCGTGGTCATCAACCTCGAGCGGATTCGCAAGCGTATCGCCGCCAACTACGGCGCACAGTTCATTTGGGATGAAGCTCTCCTTGACCGGCTGGTGGAGCGGAGTACTGAAGTGGAAAGTGGGGCGCGGAATATTGAAAATATCCTGAAACGCGGATTGCTTGCCGATCTTGCGGGGCAACTGCTCGAGTTGCGTGCTGATGGAATTTCGGTAAGCAAGGTTGAAGTAACTGCCAGTCAAAGTGCAGATTACGTATTTACGATAGTTTGAGTGCATGAAGCCTGGTCGATCTATCGATCCGGGATTGGATATCAATTGGAAGGAGGCATGCAGTGGCTATTTTTCTTAAGATCGACAGCATCAAGGGCAGTTCGACCGACGCCAATTTCAAGGACCAGATCGAGCTTCAGAGCTTTCAGTGGGGCGCCGGCCTGGGCGTAGGCAGCCCGCGTGGTGGTGACCGCACCACCAGCGAGCCGAGCGTCTCGGAAATCACGACCTCCAAGATTCTCGACAAGTCGTCGGAAGGCCTGTTCAAGGCGCTGCTCAAGGGCGACCCCGTCGGCAAGGGCACGATCTCGTTCGTCGCCGCGAGCAAGGGCGAATCGGTGGCGTTCGCCACGCTCGAACTCGAGGACATCATCATTTCGGGCTATTCGATGTCGAGCGGCGGCAGCGACCTTCCCAATGAATCGCTTTCGCTGAACTTCACCAAGTTCGACTGGTCGTTCACCGGCCGCGACAAGAAGCAGGGCGGCAGCCCGACCCACCTGATCTACGACCTTACCGAAAACAAGGTCGGTTGATCGCGATTTGCGCGGAGGGCCTGTCCGGTGATGGGCAGGCCCTCCCGCAATTCTGATCCGGGTTCGGCGGCAAGCGATGGACAAGCATCTTCTCAATCTTCGCGTCCTCGCGGATGCGACGATCGAGGATTACGCTCTCGTCGGTTTCGAGGGGCGGGAGGAAATTTCCCAGCCGTTCGACTATCGTCTGGAGTTGATCACGAATGCCGAACCGGACCTGACCGGCTGGATCGGAAAGCTTGCCGAATTCGACGTCTATCCGGGCTCGGGACAGGCGCGCGTGTTCGCGGGTCGCATCTACGCGGCGCGCAAGGTGGTTGGCGACGACATAGGCCGCATCTTCGTGCAGGTCCGCCCGGCCTACCATGCGCTGTCCTACGCCAGCGCGACGCATTTCGTGCAGGACAAGACCAGCACTGAGATATTCGAGGGCATGACCGCGGACGTGACCGGGCTGGTGAAGACGGTTTCGGTCAGTCCGGCGCCCCCCAAGCGCGGCTATGCCGTGCGCTACGACGAGAGCGAGATCGACTTCCTCGCCCGATTGCTGGCGCAGGACGGCATCATGTATTTCTTCGTCTACGATCGCAGCGCGGGCGCCTATCGCCACAAGATGATCGTGACGAACAAGCCCGCCGATTACGTGGACATCCCGGTGAGTCCGGTCGAGTTCAAGGCGGGCAGCAAGATCGGCCATATCGGCTTGCTCGAACGGCACTATGCGGCGGCGCCGCGGAGGCACAAGCACGTCTCGTTCAACGTCAACAAGCTCGACGAACCGTTCCTCAAGGACAGCAGCGCCACCGATAGCTGGGGCGCGGTCTACAGCCACGAATACGAGACGATCGGCTACGAATCGCTGGCCGCCGGCGATGTCGGCAGCCGCCAGCAGGCGACCGACGAGCATGGCGCGCAAAGTGCCGACCGGGTCGAGGGAAGCTCGCTCGAACCCAGCTTCCTTGCAGGAGGGCGTGCCGAAATCACCGGAGGTGAGGGGTTGGCCCCCAAGCGTGTGGTGCTGACCAGCGTGATTCATTCGGCCTACGATCCGTGGATGTTCGGAGACGCCAGCAGCGCTCGCTATTCCAACCGTTTCACCGCGATCGATGCTACCCGCACCTGCCGGCCGCGAGTCGATGCGCCCGCGCGGCAGGCGCCCGGACCGATGCTCGGCGTCGTCGAATTCGACGGTGCGACGGCGGGAGAGATCAAGGTCGACAAGGAATGGCGCGTACCCGTCGCAATCTCCAACGCGCGCGACTATTCGAAGGCGGGCTTTGCCAAGCAGGTGTGGTTGCCGGTGCAGCAGCAGTGGGCACACTCGACCCATGGCGCCCAGTTCTTCCCGCGCATCGGCACCCGCGTGATTATCGACTTCCTCTACGGCAATCCCGACCTGCCGATCATCACCGGCACCGTCTATACGCCGTCGCAGGCCTACCCGTTCGATCCGGCGAGCAAGGTGACGCAATCCGGCTGGCGGTCGGTGACGGAGAAGAACGGCTCGATCGTCCAGGAATTTTTCTTCGAAGACAAGAAGGGCGCCGAAGAGATCAAGCTCTATACCGGGCGGGACTATCGGCGGGAGGTCGACCAGGACGATTGGGGCACCGTCAAGCGCGACCAGACGCTGGAGGTGCAGCGCGATCGCAAGCGCACCGTCGAAGGCAAGGAGACGGTCGACGTCAAATCGACCCGCACCGTCACCGTCACCGACAAGAACACGCTCGAATCGCAGGCGGAGATCGAGATCAAGGTCGGCGGTTCGTCGATCACGCTGAAGCCCGACAGCATCGAGATCAAGGCGATGCAGATCACCATCAAGGCGGACGTCAAGCTGGAGATGTCCGGCGGCGCTACCGCCGCGCTCAAGGCTCCGAAGACCGACGTCAACGGCGATGCCATGTTGACCCTCAAGGGCGGCATGGTGATGATCAACTGATGGCATCTTCCGCGGCCTCGATTCCCTTGCGCTTCCAGCGCGCCGAGCTTGAGGCCAAGGCGGACCTCACGGCCGGTGGTAGGGAGGTGCTCGGACGCATCGCCCATCCGGAGCGGCTGATCGCTGGCCTGGTGGAAGCGGGCAACGCGCGCGATGCCGTCTATGCCCTCACGCTGATGCTGCCGCACCGGCAGGCCGTGTGGTGGGCCTGCCTCGCCGCGCGACTGCTGCCCGACCTCGATCGAAGGAAGCAGGACCTCGCGGCGGTTACTGCCGCCGAGCGCTGGGTGCAGGGCGGCAATGGCGGTGACGCCGAACTCGCGGGCGAACTCGCCAATGCCTGCGACCCCGATTTCGCGCCTGCCTGGGTGGCGACTGCTGCGTACTGGTCCGGCCCCTCGATCGCGCCGCGTGGGCAGCAGGCAGTGCCGCCCGCACCTCACCTGCCGGGCGTGGCGACCCGGATCGCCCTGCTTCTGCTGTCTCAGGAACCGGCCTTGGTCGGGCGCATCGCCTTTGTCGACTGGCTGTCCATCGGCGTCGCGTTGATGGGGGGCGGCAACGGCGGGCAGGCACAGTCGGAACTGCGAAGCAGACTCTCCGAACCCAAGCCGGCATAGCGCCATGTGGACCCTGTTACTTTCGCGCCTGAATGATCCGCCGGGCAGCTTCTTCGACCGTCGCCAGATCGATGCCGGCCAGATCAAGGTCGGCCGCAGCGAGAAGAGCTGCGACCTGGTCCTTCCTGACGACCAGGGTTTCGTCAGTCGGGAGCATTGCACGATCGCGGCAATGGGGCTCGACCTCTACGTCACCGATGTCAGCAAGAACGGTATCGCGCTGAACAATCCGGGGCAGCGCATCGTGCCGGGGCAACCCGTGGCGATCCGGCCTGGAGACCGGCTGCTCATCAACGACTTCGTCATCACCGTGACAACGCCTGCCGACGCCATGGGTGCCGCTTTCGCCGCGCCTGCGCCGCCGCCGCTGCCGATGGGCGGCAGCACTGCCGGCAGCGACATCTGGGGCGCTGGGCCGGTCGATCCGTTTCTCGGCGATCTTGGCGGTGGCGAAGTCCACGATTTTCTGTCGGCCGGCAGTTTCAGCCCCGCGCCCGCTCCCTCGAGTTTCAGCGCGGACTTTGGCGCGCCGTCTCCCCCGATCGGAGATTTCGGCTTCGGCGAACCATTCGGGCAGGCTTTCGTGCCGAGGCCGATCATGGCCGACCCGATGCCTTTCGGTGGCAGTGTCGCCATCCCGGACGACTGGGCCAACCCCGGCAACGGTGTCGGCGATGGCCAGCCCATGCCCGAGTTCGATCCGTTTCCAGCGATGCCGTCCTCCGCATCGTCGCCAGCCACAGCCGCGCTGCCTGTCGATCCGTTTGGGGATGCGCCTGACATCATGGACGGGCCACGGCCGGTGGACGATCCGTTCCTGGCCAGCGCCGCGCCTCATTCAGCAGCATTTGCGCCACCTTCCGCATCGAGCGCCGGGCAAGCTGCCGATGGTCCCGATGCGGCGGGCTGGGCGGCGTTCTACGAAGGGGCGGGCTTCACGCCGGACGAATTGAAGCTGCCTCCCGATGCGATGTACCGCCTGGGCGTGCTCTATCGCCAGGTCGTGCTCGGCCTCTGCGACATTCTGCAGGACCGCGCGACCTTCAAGGACGAGTTCCGGGTCGAGCGCACGCAACTCAGCGTCGGGCGTAACAATCCCCTCAAGCATCTGGCCGCCTTCGACGCCGCCAAGGTTGTCGTCGGCCAGCCGTTGCCCGGCTTCATGGACGGCGAGGAAGCGGTCCGTACCTCGTTCGAGGACATCAAGAAGCACCAGATGGCGATGCTGGCGGGCGTGCAGAACGCGCTCACCACCGCCTTCTCGCGCCTTGCCCCGGCGGAGATGGAGAAGCTGGTCGAGCAGGCCGAAAGCCAGAAGAAGGGCTTCCTCGGGCGGCGAGGGATCGACCGCTGGTCCATCTACGTAACTGTCTATGAAAACTTGCGTAAGGATGCGACATCGAACGCGAATGGAATCATGAGTTCGGCCTTTCGCGAAGGCTATGAAAAGTTCATGAAGTCCACGCGTTAGATTCTTTAGGGGGCGAAGTCTTGGGCAAGGGGGGATCGGGCCTGTGACGTGGGAGAACAAGCCTGTCTGGTCGGAAGGCATGTTCCTGCGGCCGCAGCACTTCCAGCAGTTCGAGCGCTTTACGGGCGCCCAGCTGGAATCGCGCGTCGCGCCTCTCGTCGCGCACGGCTACGGCGTTCACCAGCTCGAGATCGGCGAGGGGCCGCTGAAGACCGGCAAGGTCATGATCAATCGCTGTTCCGGCGTATTCGAGGACGGCACGCCATTCCGCATCCCGGAGCAGGCCGCCGCGCCCAAACCGCTGGAGATCATGCGCGACGTGCGCGACCAGGTCGTCCACCTCTGCATTCCCGAAAGCCGCGCGGGCATCGCGGACGTCGCGCTCGATCGCAGCGCGCAGGCCGAAACCCGCTATGCCGGCGAGGAGTTCGAGGCCGCCGACATCGTTTACGGCGCCAGTTCGCGCGTGGCGATGAACGTGGGCCGGCTGCAGCTCTCGCTCCGCACCGAGGCGGAAGGGCTGGACGGTTACACCACGCTGCCGATCGCCCGCGTGGTGGAGCGCCGCACCGACGATTCGGTCGTGCTCGACCCCGGGTTCATCCCGTGCTGCGTCTCCGTCACCGCAAGCCCCGTGCTGGCGGGGTTCATCACCGAGCTGGAGGGCATGATCCACCAGCGAGCCGAGGCGATCGCCGGGCGGCTCGGCACGCCGGGCGCCAAGGCGGTGGCGGACATCACCGATTTCCTGATGCTGATGGTTGCGAACCGTACCGAGGCGCTGCTCAAGCATCTTTCCGCGCTTCCCTCGATCCATCCTGCGGACCTTTACGGCCTGTTGTGCGGCCTTGCGGGCGAGCTTTCGACGTTCACGCAAAGCTCCAACCGCCCGACGTTCACGCCGTTCTACGCACACCGCCAGCAGCGGGTCTGCTTCGACGCGGTGATGGCGGACCTGCGCCGGTCGCTCAGCAAGGTGTTCGAGCAGACGGCGGTGGCGATCCCGCTAGAGGCACGGGGTTACGGCATCAAGGTCGGGCAGATCGACGACCGCTCGCTGTTCACCACTGCCTCTTTCGTG
>DATKFS010000178.1:0-11286 GCA_035511275.1 Novosphingobium sp. | reverse complement strand
TCCCAGTCGAGCCGGACACGACGATGGGCGATCAGCCATTCGCCTTCGACCTTGCGGAAGCTGTCGAGATAGTAGCCGGCGTGATCGGGGCCAATGTCCGTCCAGGCGGTCCAGTAGGTACGCCCAAGCGCGGTGTCGGTGCCGGTCAGGTCGATCTTAGAGGTAGAGAGGTGATGCCGCACGAAGGTGGCGCCGTGCGTGCCGCCGTCGCCTGCAAGCCAGCGCTCCTGCCATGCGCGGATCGCCGCGCTGCCCTCGTACCGGAACAGCCGCTCGGGGACGACGCGTTCGCTTTCCATCACCGCGTCCTGTGTGAAGCAGGCGACGAAATCATCCACACGCAGGCGGTCTCCGGCGACGGTGTAGCGCGCGATCAGGTCGCGGATCGCCTCGCGCGCGAGGAGTTCGTCCACAGTCACGACATCACCAGCCCGGCATCGACGTTCACCGACTGCCCGGTGATCGTGCGCGCCTCGTTAGAGGCAAGGAACAGGGCGAGGCGAGCGACGTCCTCGGGCGTGGAGAAGGTCTTGAGCGGCAAGGGGGCGACGATGGCGGCCTCGATCTCCTCGACGGACTTGCCCTGTTCGGCGGCGACGCGCTTCATGTAGTTCACCAGGAGGTCGGTGCCGATCGCGCCGGGGACCACGCAATTGCAGCGGATGCCGAACTCGCCGACCTCGCGCGCGATGGTCTTGGTGAGGATGCGCAGCGCGCCTTTGGCCGCGGAATAGTGGCTCTTGCGGACCATGCCGTCCCACCCGGCGCTAGACGAGAAGTTGACGATAGCGCCCGAGCGCCGCGCCATCATCGAGCGGTTGAGCACTTCGCGCGTGCACAGCATCGCGGCCATGCAGTCGACCTTGTAGGTGTCGAGGAAGTTGTCGACCGTCTGCTCCCAGATGAACTTGTCGACGCCGGGGACGGCGGCGTTGTTCATCATTACGTCGACCTGGCCCCAGCGGCTCATCGCCGCTTCGACCATGGCGGCGACGTCTGCCTCGTCAGTTACGTCCGCGCGCACGGCGACGGCGTGCGCACCGATGCCGGCGGCGACGTCCTCCACCAGTTCGAGCCGCCGGGCGGCCAGCACGAGCTTCGCTCCCTCGTCCGCCAGCATCCGCGCCATGACGGGTCCGAGCCCGGTCGAGGCGCCGGTGATGATGGCGACCTTGCCTGCGAAACGGCTCATGCGGCAAGGACCTTGCGCATGACCGCGTGGCTGTCCTCGCTGCCGTCGAGCGCGCGGTTGAGGCGTTCGGCAATGCGCCAGCCCTCCGGCGTCCGCTTCAGGGTCCAGTGGTTGACGGCGGCGCGCCAGAGGAACCAGCGCTCTCCTTCGCGCAGGATCACCACGGAGTATCCCGAGGCTTCCGCATCGTCGCCGTTCACAGTGATCCTGGGCGTCGCGGTGAGGTGGGCGCAGCCGGTGTTCACGAGGTCGAGGTGGCCCGGCCAGTTGTACATCCCGGCGATCTCGTCCGGGGCTTCGAGGCGCTTGGTGCCGCCGTCCGGGAGGGTGAAGCTGTAGCCGCCGCCTTCCACCCACAGCGCCCCGGCCGGCTCTGCGGTGGCACTGTCGACCAGTGGGCCGTAGGTCATCAGCAGGTTCTGGATTTCTAGCTGGTCCTCGGCGGCGCGAAGCCGTGATTCCAGCGCCGCGAAGCGCGCTTCCAGGGTGTCAGACATGTACTCTCCCGCCGATTTTGAACGCATGGTCAGCGTCCGTCGGCGGGAGGTCAAGTTCCCCTTTGGGGAGTGGGGATCACCAGTCGAAGAAGCGACGGCGGCGGCTGACGGGAACGACCTCGCCATGGTCGGTCACGACGGTGCGCGGCTCATAGGTGGCTGCGGTCGTGGTGGTCGTGCCCTGGGCGAGCGCGTCGGCGCGGGCCTCGGCGCGGGCGGCGCGCAGTTCGGCGTCACGGACGCGCTCCTCCGAGGTGCGGGCGGCCAGTTCGCCGCGCCTTTCGCGGGCGATGGCGTAGTAGTGGCTCCACATCTGGCTATGCGCGAAGGCGAGGGCGAGGCCGCCGATGATCGCGAAGTTCTTGAGCGCCATCACCCGCTGCATCGGGTCGCCGAACTGCGCATGGAAGAACAGCACGGTCAGGGCGGTGAAGGCGGCGAGCAGAACGGCCACCAGCCGCACCATGAACCCGGCCGCGAGGCAGAGCCCTGCGAGCAGTTCGAACAGCGCGGTCGGAATGGCGAGGCCCGAGGGCAGGCCTGCGGCCACGATCATGGTTTCGGTCCCGCCGATGTCCATCAGCTTGCCCGCACCGGAGAATATGAAGATGAGGGCGATCAGGAAGCGCCCGATGATGGCGGCGATCTTCGACACGGCACGTCTCCCGGCCAGTTTAGCTCATGCCGGGAGAAGTGGGCGGGGAGGGGGTTTGTTCCCGAATGGGCGGGAGGGAGAGCGTCACCGGATCGTCGCCCCGGACTTGATCCGGGATCGCTGGCCGCATCGCGCCGCATTATCCGTTAGCCGCTGGATGTTTGCCGTCGGAAAAACGACCCGCTTGAGGGTGACGAAGACCGTCAGAGCTTCGGCAAAGTTACTCCGCGCTGGCCCATGTACTTGCCTGCGCGATCGGCATAGCTGACCTCGCACGGTTCGTTGCCCTGCAGGAACAGGAACTGGCAGGCGCCTTCGTTGGCGTAGATCTTGGCGGGGAGCGGAGTGGTGTTGGAGAATTCCAGCGTGACGTGGCCTTCCCAGCCCGGCTCCAGCGGTGTGACATTCACGATGATGCCGCAGCGCGCATACGTGCTCTTGCCCAGGCAGATCACCAGCACGTCCTTGGGTACGCGGAAATACTCGACCGTGCGAGCCAACGCGAAGGAATTGGGCGGGATGACGCAGACGTCGGTCTTACGGTCGACGAACGAGTTGCTGTCGAAGTCCTTGGGGTCGACCACCGCCGAATCGACGTTGGTGAAGATCTTGAACTCGTCCGCCACCCGCGCATCATAGCCGTAGGAGGAGAGCCCATAGGAGATGCATCCGTCTCGGCGCTGCGCCTCCACGAACGGCTCGATCATGCCGTTGGTCTGGGCCTGGGTGCGGATCCACTTGTCGCTCTGAATTGCCATGGCGGCTGCTTTGCCCAAGACGCGGCGTTTGTCTACCTGGGGCTTCGACAAGCTCAGCCTGAGCGAGTTTGAAAGTACCCCTCCAATACCCGCTCAGGCTGAGGCTATCGAAGCTCCGATGGCGCACAAGATTATTCCTCGCTTAACCACCACCTGATATCCCGCCCGGCATGACAGCCCGCATCCTCGTGATCTTCGGCACCCGGCCCGAAGCGATCAAGCTCTTTCCCGTGGTCCACGCGCTCAAGGCCGATCCCCGGTTCGAGTGCGTGGTCTGCGTTTCGGCGCAGCACCGGCAGATGCTCGACCAGGTGCTGGAGATCGCCGGGATCGTCCCTGACCACGACCTTGACGTGATGCAGCCCGACCAGACGCTAGACGCGCTGACCGCGAACCTGCTCACCGGGCTCGGCAAGGTGATGGACGCGGTGAAGCCCGACCGTGTGATCGTGCAGGGCGACACCGCCACCGCCATGTCCGGCGCGCTGGCGGCCTATTATCGCAAGGTCCCGGTCGACCATGTCGAGGCGGGGCTGCGCTCGTACAACATCTACCACCCCTGGCCCGAGGAGGTGAACCGCAAGATCATCGGCGCCATGGCGTCCCTGCACTTCGCGCCCACCACCACCAGCGAGGCGGCCCTGCTCCGAGAGAACGTGGCGCCGGAACGGGTCCACGTCACTGGCAACACCGTGATCGACGCGCTGCACTGGGTTACCGCCGCGATCGAGGCTGACCCCGCGCTCGCCTCGGGGTTGGCGGAACTCGAGGCCCGTTTCGCCGGCAAGCGCATCATCGGCGTCACCAGCCATCGCCGCGAGAACTTCGGCGAGGGCATGGCCGGCATTGCCCAGGCCATCCGCGAGATCGCGCAGCGCCCCGACGTCGCCGTGATCTTCCCGGTCCACCTCAACCCCAACGTGCGCAAAGTCATGAACGAGGGCCTCGCCGGGCTCGACAACGTCGCGCTGATCGAGCCGCTGGACTATCCACACTTCGCCCGGCTCCTCGCCATCGCCGAGATCATGCTGACCGATAGCGGCGGCGTTCAGGAGGAGGCCCCTGCGCTCGGCAAGCCGGTGCTCGTCATGCGCGAGACCACCGAGCGGCCCGAGGGCGTGGCGGCGGGCACTGCCAAGTTGGTCGGCACCGACGCGCGCCGGATCGTTACCGAATTATCAACCCTGCTGGACGATAAGGCGGCCTACGAGGCCATGGCGCGCGCCCACAACCCGTTCGGGGATGGGCAGACTTCGCGCCGTATCGTGGAGCTGCTCGCGCATGAAATCTGACAACAAACCCAGCGTCTGTGTCGTCGGCCTCGGTTACATCGGCCTGCCGACAGCCGCCGTGATCGCGCGCGCGGGCTGCAAGGTGCTTGGCCTCGACGTGTCGCAGCGAGTGGTCGACACCATCAACCGCGGCGAGATCCACATCGAGGAAGTCGACCTCGACGGTCTCGTCCAGGGCGTCGTCGCACGCGGGTTGCTCTCGGCCTCCATCGAGGTCGCGCCGGCGGACGTCTTCGTCATCGCCGTGCCCACGCCCTTCGACAAGGATCACGCGCCGGACATTTCTTACGTGCTCACGGCCGGGCGCACCATCGCGCCCGTGCTGAAGGCGGGCGACGTGGTGATCCTCGAATCGACCTCTCCGGTCGGCACCACCGAGAAAATGCGCGACATGATCGCGCAGATGCGGCCCGACCTGAAGATTCCGGGCCTCACCCGCGAGACGCCCGACATCTCGATCGCCTACTGCCCCGAGCGCGTGCTTCCCGGTCGCATCCTCGAGGAACTGACCAACAACGATCGCTCGATCGGCGGCATCACTCCCCGCTGTGCCCGCAAGGCGCTGGCCTTCTACAAGCGCTTCGTGCGCGGCGAATGCGTCACCACCGATGCCCGCGCGGCCGAGATGACCAAGCTCGTTGAGAACGCCTACCGCGACGTCAACATCGCCTTCGCCAACGAACTGTCGATCGTCGCCGACCGCATGGGGCTGGACGTCTGGGAGGTTATCCGCCTCGCCAACCGCCATCCGCGCGTCAACATCCTCTCGCCCGGCCCGGGCGTGGGCGGGCACTGCATCGCGGTCGATCCCTGGTTCATCGTTCACTCGGCGCCGGAGGAAACCCCGCTGATCCGCACCGCGCGCGGGGTCAACGACGGCAAGATGCACCACGTCATCGCCAAGGCCGAAGCGCTGGTCGAAGCGCATCCGGACGCGCGATTCGCGTGCCTCGGCCTCGCCTTCAAGGCCAACATCGACGACTTCCGCGAGAGCCCGGCGCGCTTCGTCGCCAGCCGGCTCGCGCGCAAGTTCGGCCATCGCATGTCGGTGGTCGAGCCTTACGCGGCCGAACTGCCGATCGAGTTCACCGATACCGGCGTCACCCACATCGACATCGACGAGGCGCTGGAAACCTGCGACGTGCTCATCGTGCTGGTGGACCACGACGTGTTCCGCGTCGTCCCGCTTGCCGAGCGCGCCGACAAGCTGGTCTACGACACGCGCGGCATCTGGGCCGACCAGCCTCGCGTCGTGCGGGAGGATGCGGCGAAGCTCGCGCTGGCAGTCTGAGTTCCCTCTTGCGAAAAATCCCGCCGTCCCGGACTGATCCGGGACTGCTGGGTTACTCTTGAGGCGATACGTTGCAGTGCAGCGGCTCGGCGCCGGGTTTCGCCTGAGGGCGGCCAGGCGCGCGGGGTAGAACCGGGGCAAGCGTTGGAAATGAAAGCTGCGCGCGCAACAGCTTGATTCGCATCGACACCCAATTTCCTGTCGATCGTTTACATCCCGGCGCCCGATCGTTCGGCCGTGATCTGCAGGGCGACGAATTGAGCGACGAACCGTGCGGAGGAGGCGGTGGGCGCCCGCCTTGTTCGCTATCGCAGCAAGGTTTGGCCGTTATAACTCTCAACCATGAAATTGGTTCCCATGGTCGCAGCCATCGCCATCTCCATCGCAGCCTCCGTGGCCTCGCCCGCAATGGCGAAGCCGCTCCAGTGCGTGCCCTATGCCCGGGCCCACTCGGCGATCAACCTGCATGGAAACGCGGCGACCTGGTGGGATCAGGCCGAAGGCACTTACGCTCGCGGGCAGAGCCCGCGCGAGGGCTCGGTGCTGGTGTTCAAGGCGAGCGGTGCGATGCGCGTCGGCCATGTCGCCGTCGTCGACAAGATCGTCGATGACCGCCACGTCGTGCTCAACCACGCCAACTGGTCGCGTCCCGGCATGATCGAGACCTCGGCCATGGCCGAGGACGTGTCCGAGGGCGGCGACTGGAGCGCGGTGCGGGTCTGGTACTCGCCCACGCAGTCGCTCGGCCTGCGGGCCAGCCCGACCTTCGGCTTCATCTATGCGCCGGGCACCGAGGGTGCTGAGCCCGTTCCCGCGCATACCCGCGAACGCTTCGAGGCGGCTTTCGCGGACATCGCCCCAAAGGGCTGATCTTCCGTATCCATCGGGAGCGAGTTTTATCGCTCCCGGCTATATTCTCAGGCCGTCTCCACACCCTTGGGCGCGACCTTCGGCTTGCGCTTGTATTCCGCGCCCTTGTAGCCCTCGCCCTTGTCGAGCGTGCCGAACATCCAGTCGTAGAGCAGCGTGATCGTCGCGAAGTTGCCGCCGGTGAAGCGGGCGTGATGGTTGTGGTGCATCACCGACATCGTGTTGAGGTAGCGGAAGGGGAAGCGGTCGGCTTCCCATAGGTCGTGGTTGTGCAGGTTGATCTGCGAGAACGCGACCCAGGTCACGACGATGGTAATCACCTGGAAGCCGCCCATCAGCAACGACAGGCCGAAGATGCAGGCGGTATAGAGGCCAAGGCCCATCGCCACTTCCAGCGGGTGGATGTAGCTCGAATCGTCGCGGCAGGGGTTGTGCTGGCGATGATGGACGGCGTGGACCCACATCAGCGGCCCGCCGAGCACGCCGCCGTCGTGGAACAGGAAGCGGTGCATCAGGTAGTAGAACAAGTCGTAGACCATGAGGATCACGACGCAGTCCAGCACCACGCGCCACCAGGGCTGGGTGTCGGCGGTGAGGCAGAAGGGCAGGATGAGCCCGAAGATGACGAGAGTGAACGCGGCGCCCCACTTGCGGTTCATTTGCTGGTTGGCCGCATAGCGCGGGTTTTCCATCTTCTTCGCATAGGCAGAGCCGTTGAGGTGAACGGCGGCCCGAAGCGTCGGCTGCAGCCGAGCCAGCAGCTTGCCGGCGAGGGTGAGCGCAACGATCCCGAGCGCCGCATAGAGCGACAGTTCCCACTCGTAGCCTGCGATCAGGCGTTCAACCCAGCCTTCGATCATGACCCAACCTCTCCGTCAACTTATAGAGAACGATGTTCTCGTGTCGATATGAGGCAATGAGGATCATTAGTCCAGCAAAAATTGGGAGGATGCGAAGCCCGGCGGGCCGCGTCAGAACCCCGGTTCGATCCGGGCGAGCTTGCGGGCGGACTTGAACGTCTGCACCAGGAAGAGGCCGATCAGCACCACGCCGACGCCGCCGACGAACCAGTCGAAGCCGGTCATCGCGTCCATGTCGCGCTGCTTGTCGCCGAAGATCAGCATCGCGAAAGTGAGCGAGATCAGGATCAGCCGCAATTCGGTGGGGCCGGCGGAGAGGTAGGACAGCCGCATCTCGCCCAGCACGCGCACGGCAAGGAAGGCGTGGATGCACAGGAGCAGGTAGCCGATCATCGCGATCAGCGAGACTTCCAGCCGCACGTAGGGGCTGACGCCGATGCCGAGCAGGATCAGGAACGTGGCGATGCCGTCACAGCTATGGTCGAGGAAATAGCCATATCGCGGGCGCTCGATGTGGCGGAAGCGGGCGAGGCTGCCGTCCATCGAATCGCCGAACCAGTGCAGCAGGTAGCCGGGCATGCAGAGCCACAGCCAGTCCTCGTCGAGCAGGCTGGTGGCGTATCCCGCGAAGATCAGCAGCGCGCCGACCATTCCCAGCGCCGTAAGCTGGTCGGGCTTAACCCATGCCGGCATGTGGGCGCAGAGCCAGTTGAGCAACCGTCGCTCACCGATGGCCAGGACATTGCGCTGGATACGGGCGGGGGGGCTGATGCGGTTGTCCTGCATGGGGCCTTATTGTGACATGTCGATTACTTGGCAAGACAAACCGGCGCTCGGCTCCCCCGATTCGTCGCTTCCCAGTGCCATTTACCGACATGCCGCTTCCGGCGGTCGCGGCCCTACGCGTGGGAGAGGCCCGGGTTCCCCCCCTCGAGTGGAATCCGCAGGCTGTTCTGGACGTAGGCAGTGGCGACGTATTGGCCCACCATCATCGGGAATTCGATCATCTGGGCCTCGTCCCAGCTCCGCGCGAGAGTGTCCCAAGTGGCATCGGACAGTGCCTTGTCGGCGACCAGTTCCTCCACGCCGCGCAGGATGGCGGCGTCATGCGCAGACCAGCCCGGCGCGGCGGAGCCGGTGCGGACGCGGGCGATCTCCTCGGCGCCGAGCCCGACGCGGTAGGCGATGGCGACGTGCTGGCCCCATTCGTAGGGTGCCCGGCATAGCCAGCCGACGCGCAGGACCGCGAGTTCACGCTCGCGCGCGGGAATGCGGCCCGCGAACAATGCTGCTCCCATCTCCATCTGGCAGCGGAAGATGTCGGGGTGCTTGACGACGGTGCGCATGTATTCGGGCACCTCGACCATCGGCGGCGCCCCTGCTCCTGCCCGCACCGCGACGATCAGCGCGCGCGAGGCTTCGTCGATCTCCTCGCTGGCGACGGCGGCGATGCGCGGTCCGGCGCCGACGACGTGGGCCTCCCGCTCGGCGATGTCGAATTCTTCCATGTATCCTCCCGTATCGCCGCCCCGGTCATTGGCCGATCAGATGCACCGCGATCTGGCGACGGTGCGGCATGCGCCGGTGCTCGGCAAGATAGATTCCCTGCCAGGTGCCCAGCGCCATGCGCCCGTCGATCACCGGTATCTGCAGGTTGACGCCGGTCAGCGTCGCCCTGAGGTGGGCGGGCATGTCGTCCGGCCCCTCGTCGTCGTGGGCATAGCCGGAGCTTTCCGGGGCGATGCGATCCAGCCATTCCGCGAGGTCCGTGCGCACTTCCGGAGCGGCGTTCTCCTGGATCAGAAGCGAGGCCGAGGTATGACGGCACAGGAGGGTAAGCAGCCCCTCGGAGATGCCGCTCTTGGTCAGCCACCCGGCCATCGCTACCGTGATATCGGTGAAGCCGCGCCCGGGAGTGTCGAAGGAAAGGATAGTCGAGGCTTGTCTCATTGCGCCACGATCCTGAAGGCAAGCATCGCCGCTTTCAACTGCGGCGACAACGACAGGAGAGGACGCCGCCATGGACACGCAATTCTGCAAGGTGGAGATCGACGATCACGTCATGACCGTCACGATCGATCGCCCGGACATGCGCAACGCCCTCCATGGAGAGGCGAATTTCGAGCTTGGCGAGGTGTTCGACCGGTTCGAGGCCGATCCCGCGCTGTGGGTGGCGATCCTCACCGGCGCGGGCGACCGCGCCTTTTCCGCGGGCGCTGACCTGCGCACGCCGTTCGACAAGGCGGACCCTCGCGCGTTCAACGGGATGCCCGTGCCCGAGACCGGCTTCGCGGGCCTGGTCTGGCGGTTCGGCCGTCGCAAGCCGGTGATCGCGGCGGTCAACGGGTTCGCGCTTGGCGGCGGGTTCGAGGCGGCATTGGCGTGCGACGTGATCGTCGCTGCGCAGAGCGCCAGCTTCGGCCTCACCGAGCCCAAGGTCGGCCTTGCCGCGCTGGGTGGCGGCATCCAGCGGATCGTGCAGGAACTCGGTCCCAAGCGGGCACACGCCATGCTGCTGACCGCGCGCAAGGTTTCCGCCGCGCAGGCGCTGGAATGGGGCATGGTTGCCGAGGTCGTGCCCGACGCCGACCTCCTCGCCTGTGCCAAGCGCTGGGCGGCCGAGATCGTCGCATGTTCGCCCGCCTCGATCATCGCCACCAAGGCGGTCATGCAGTCATACTACGATCGCGGCATGGAAGCCTCCAATGGCGAGATGTTCGCGCTTCCCGAGGTGCGCGCCATGTTCGCCGGCCCCGATGCCCGCGAGGGCGGCAAGGCGCTGTTCGAGAAGCGCCAACCGGTCTGGGCCGACCCGCAATGAGCGCGGCGCCGACAGTGCTGGTCGAGCGGGTCGGAGCCGTCGCACTGGTCACGCTCAACCGGCCGACGCGGCGCAATGGCGTGACCGTGGCGATGTGCGAGGCGCTTTACTCCGCCCTAAGCGACATCGCCGGGACCGACGCTCGGGTGCTCGTGCTGCGCGGAGCGGCTCAGGACTTTTGCGTGGGCGCGGACATGGGCGGACACGACGAGGCGTCTTTGCAGAGTGTTGGCGAGGCCGTCCAGCCCAGCGCGATGTACCATGCCTCCACGCTGCTGCACACGATGCCGCAAGTGACGATCGCCGCGATCGACGGTGGTTGCGCGGGCGCGGGAATGGGCTGGGCGATGGCCTGCGACTTCCGCTTCGCTTCGGCGCGGGCGCGGTTCTCCACCGCGTTCCTGAAGGTCGGGGTTTCCGGCGACATGGGCCTCGCCTGGAGCCTGCAGCGCGTCGTCGGTGGAGCGCGGGCGCGCGAACTGCTGTTTTTCCCCGAGCGCTTCGGTGCCGAGGAAGCGCATCGCCTCGGCCTTGTCACGCGTCTCTTCACGCCCGAGGCGCTGCATGGGGAAGCGCTCGCCCTCGCGCAGACGCTTGCCGCGCGCGATCCGCTGGCGCTGCGCTTGATGAAGGCCAACTTCGTTTCGGCGGAGGCTCTGGCGCTGGGCGAATACATCGAAATCGAGACCGCCCGTCATCTCCAGACCACCAACCGCCCCGAACTGGCCGGCGCGATGGCGGTCGCGCGCGCCGATCTGAAGGCGTGAGCTGGTCGCCTGACGAAGCGTTGCGATTAACCTTGGCTCAATAAGCTTGTGGCAAACGATGATGGGACAGTGCCCTGCCCAAGGAAAGAATCATGCGGCACGCTTCATCGACCGTCATTGCATCACTGCCAATCCTGTTCCTGGCGCTGCACGCCGGAACGCTGGTGTTCGTGCGGGACGGGACGATGGAGATCTCGTTCTTCTGGCTGATCGCGGCGCCCGTCACGGCAGGAGCAGTGTGCCTGCTGCGGGGCGGGTTCGCCGGATCGCGCGACGGTTTCGA
>DATKFS010000177.1:0-4024 GCA_035511275.1 Novosphingobium sp. | reverse complement strand
CGGTCATCGCCCGGCCCCGCGCCGTATCCGGCAACAGCCCCAGTGTCTCTCCGAGATAGAGCGCGATGGCGGGCATTTCGGAAAGCGCGAATCCACCCGCCCGCTCGACCAGCACGGGCGGGCCCATGAACGGCACGGGCTGGTCCTTCGGCGCCTTTTCCATGAGCCTGCCGATCGCCTCGGCATCGTTCTCGATCCAGTCCTTGCCCGCATAGGCAAGGATCGCCCGGATGAACTGGCCCCGGAACGGCATGGGCCAGTAGTAGAAATCGTAGTCGGCCATACTTCGGCAACTCCCGTCGGCTTGGGGGAAATGGAGGCTTCCGAAGCTAACGGCCCGGCCGCCGCGACGCTCCCGCGCGCCGTCGTCATTCGTCACGCCGGGTGCTCTGCCACCATTTCGGTCCCATCTTATCGCGATTCCCGAACAGTCTGACCGCAGACAACCGCTTGCCGCCATGGCTCTCGTGATTTATCGGCGCGGGTCATGCAGACGACGAATGAAATCCGCCGGTCCTTCCTCGACTATTTCGCCAGCAATGGTCACGAGGCCGTTCAGTCCGCGCCGCTCGTTCCCTACAACGATCCGACGCTGATGTTCGTGAATGCCGGCATGGTGCCGTTCAAGAACGTGTTCACCGGGCTTGAAACCCGCGCGACCCCGCGCGCCACTTCCTCGCAGAAGTGCGTGCGCGCCGGCGGCAAGCACAACGATCTCGACAACGTGGGCTACACCGCGCGCCACCACACCTTCTTCGAGATGCTGGGCAACTTCTACTTCGGCGACTACTTCAAGGAGCAGGCGATCACCCACGCGTGGACGCTGCTGACCAAGGAATGGGGCCTCTCACCCGAGAAGCTGCTGGTCACCGTCTACCACACCGACGACGAGGCGTTCGAGCTGTGGAAGAAGATTGCGGGGCTGCCCGAACAGAAGATCATCCGCATCGCCACGAAGGACAACTTCTGGGCGATGGGCGACGAGGGCCCGTGCGGTCCGTGTTCGGAGATCTTCTTCGACCATGGCGATCACATCTGGGGCGGTCCTCCGGGATCACCGGAAGAGGACGGCGACCGCTTCATCGAGATCTGGAACCTCGTGTTCATGCAGTTCGAGCAGGCGGCGGGCGAGATCGTGGGCAACCTGCCCAAGCCCTCGATCGACACCGGCATGGGGCTGGAACGCGTCTCGGCAGTCATGCAGGGCGTGCACGACAACTACGACATCGACACGTTCAAGGCGCTGATCGCCGCGTCGGAAAGCCTGACCGGCGTCGCGGCGGAAGGTGACAGCCGGGCCAGCCACCGCGTCATCGCCGACCACCTGCGCTCGACCAGCTTCCTGCTGGCGGACGGCGTGCTGCCTTCGAACGAGGGCCGCGGCTATGTCCTGCGCCGCATCATGCGCCGCGCCATGCGCCATGCGCACCTGCTCGGCGCCAAGGACCCGCTGATGCACCGCCTGGTGCCGGCGCTGGTCGCCGAGATGGGCCAGGCCTATCCCGAACTCGGCCGCGCGCAGCCGCTGATCGAGGAAACGCTGGAGCGCGAGGAAGTGCAATTCCGCCGCACCCTCTCGAACGGCATCAAGCTGCTCGACGAGGCGACCGCCGGGATGGGCGAAGGCGGCGAACTCCCCGGCGAAACCGCGTTCAAGCTCTACGACACCTTCGGCTTCCCCTACGACCTGACCGAGGACGCGCTGCGTTCGCGCGGCATCGCCGTCGACAAGGCCGGGTTCGACGCCGCCATGGCGCAGCAGAAGGCTGCCGCGCGCGCCGCGTGGAAGGGCTCGGGCCAAGCCGCCGACAGCGAAGTGTGGTTCGACATCGCCGAGCGCGAGGGCGCCAGCGAGTTCACCGGCTACACTTCGACCACGGGCGAAGGCCAGGTCGTCGCGCTGGTCAGGGACGGCAAGGAAGTCGCCAGCGCCAGCGCGGGCGAAGAGGTCGTCGTGCTGACCAACCAGACCCCGTTCTACGGTGAATCGGGCGGCCAGGAAGGCGATCGCGGCACCATCGCCGGCGCGAACGGGCTGACGATCGCGGTGACCGACACCGCCAAGCCGCTCGGCCGCCTCCACGCGATGAGCGGCACGGTCGGCGCGGGTACGATCAAGGTGGGCGACGCCGTCAACATGACCGTCGATATTGAGCGCCGCGATGCGGTGCGCGCCAACCACTCGGCCACGCACCTGCTGCACGCGGCGCTGCGCGGCCGTCTGGGCGAGCACGTGACCCAGAAGGGCTCGCTGGTCGCGGCTGATCGCCTGCGCTTCGATTTCTCGCACCCCAAGGCGCTCACCCCTGAGGACATCGCCGCGATCGAGGCCGAGGTGAACGCCGAGATCCGCGCCAACGAGCAGGTGCTGACCCGCCTGATGACACCCGAGGACGCCATTGGCGCAGGCGCCATGGCGCTGTTCGGCGAGAAGTACGGCGACGAGGTCCGCGTGCTCTCGATGGGTCGTCACTCCGGAGACCGTACCTACTCGGTCGAGCTTTGCGGCGGCACCCACGTGCGCGCCACCGGCGATATCGGGGTATTCCGCATTGTTTCGGAAAGCGCGGTCTCTTCGGGCGTGCGCCGTATCGAGGCGATGACCGGCGAGGGCGCGCGCCAGTGGCTAATCGGCCGCGAGGACAGCCTCAAGAATGCCGCCAGCCTGCTGCGCACCACGCCCGAGGACGTCGAGGCGCGCGTTGCCGCGCTGCTCGACGAGCGCCGCAAGCTGGAGCGCGAACTGGCCGAGGCCAAGAAGGCGCTGGCCCTCGGTGGCGGAGGGGCAGCCAAAGCCGACGCTGCCGACGAGGAAGTGAACGGCGTCAAGTTCTCCGGCCAGGTGCTCGAAGGGCTCGACCCCAAGGACCTGCGCGGCCTGCTCGACCAAGCCAAGCAGCGGCTCGGTTCGGGCGTCGCCGCGATCGTCGCGGTGAACGAAGGCAAGGCGAGCATCGCCGCGGCGGTGACCGAGGACTTGACGGGCACCATCAGCGCGGTCGATCTCGTGCGCAAGGGCGTGGAAGCGCTCGGCGGCAAGGGCGGCGGTGGCCGTGCCGACATGGCGCAGGGCGGCGGGCCGGACGGCACCCGGGCCGCCGATGCCATCGCGGCGGTCAAGGCGGTCCTCGCGGGGTAGCAACGGGAGCAGGGATTGATGCGTGAGGGGGTTCGCAAGGTTCTGGCCTTTGCCGGTTGTGGCCTTTGGCTGATATCCTCGCTCATGCCGATGTTCGGCGGCGCGGCCAAGCACCGGGTGCTGTGCCGGGGCGCCACGTTCACCGGCCAGTTCGACGCCTGCTTCAACGACCATCTGCCCGTGCTGGAACTGATCGCGCCGCTGGGCGCGCTGTTCCTGCTGTTTCCCTTCGCGGTCTTCGCCTCGGCGGTCTGGGCGCCGGACCCGGGGCGGCGGTTGCAGCACTGGCGACTTGCTCCGGCGACAGGGGCGGCGGCGCGCTTTCCGTGGTATACGCTGCTCTGCATCGGTGCCTGCGCGGGATCGGTGTGGCTGGCCTCGCGCTATCCGGTGGACCCGGTGACGGCACCGTTCATGCTGTTCTGGGCCGTGTTCGCCCTGTGGTTCGCAGGCGGCGCCGTCGCGACCTTCCAGGCCGGACGCCCGCGCTCCGGTGGCTGATCCCGCCGCCGACATCGCCAGCATCGTCGCCGCCATCGCCGAGGAGATGCGCGGGATAGAGCACCGCGGCAAGGTCGCCAGCTATATCCCGCCGCTGGCCTGCGTACCCGCCGACAAGTTCGGCCTCGCCGTGGTCATGGCGGACGGCACTGCCCACACCGCCGGTGACGCGGACCAGGCGTTCTCGATCCAGTCGATTTCCAAGGTCTTCGCGCTGACGCTGGCGCTGGGCGCGGTGGGGGACCAGCTGTGGAAGCGCGTGGGACGCGAGCCTTCGGGCAGCGCCTTCAACTCGATCGTCCAACTGGAGACCGAGCACGGCATCCCGCGCAATCCCTTCATCAATGCCGGGGCCATCGTCGTGTGCGACGTGCTGCTCGGGCG
>DATKFS010000176.1:0-1942 GCA_035511275.1 Novosphingobium sp. | reverse complement strand
GACCGGCGCTCGGTCACTCTCCGCAGCGCTGGCCGAGCAGCCCGCCCAGCCGGTGCCGGACGAGATTTCCGGCTTCCACATGATCTACTCGAGCGGCACCACCGGCCGCCCCAAGGGCATCGTCCTGCCCTTCAACCCCGGCCCCATCGACGAGTTCAACGCGCTGGAGGGCGTGCTGCCGATGTACCGCGAGCTTGACCCGCTGGTCTCGCTCAACGTGGGCCCGCTCTACCACGGTGCGCCGCTGTCGGGCATGATCTGCGCGCACCGGCTCGGCGGCACTTTCGTCACCCAGCGCAAGTTCGATGCAGAGGGCGTGCTCGCCGCCATCGATCGCTACCAGGTGGGCATCGCGCAGTTCGTGCCGACCATGTTCGTCCGCTTCCTGGCGCTGCCGGAGGAGGTGCGCGCCCGCTACGACATGTCCTCGCTGCGCATGGCGATCCACGCCGCCGCGCCGTGCCCGGTCGAGATCAAGCGCCGCATGATCGCGTGGTGGGGGCCGATCATCTTCGAATACTACGGCAGCACCGAGGGCGTCGGCGCCACCGCGATCACCTCGCAGGAGTGGCTGGCGCATCCGGGATCGGTCGGCCGCAGCTCGCTCGGCCCCATCCACATCTGCGACGAGACCGGCCGCGAACTGCCGCCGGGCGAGGCGGGCGTGGTCTATTTCGAGGCCCCCGGCGGGCGCCGCGTCAACTATCTCAATGACGCTGCCAAGACGCGCGGTGCCACGCACCCCGAGCACGACGACTGGTTCGCCGTGGGCGACATCGGCCGGCTCGACGAGGAGGGCTACCTCTACCTCACCGACCGCAAGGACTTCATGATCATCTCGGGTGGGGTGAACATCTACCCGCAGGCGATCGAGGACTGCCTGATCGTCCACCCGCAGGTCCTCGACGTGGCGGTGCTGGGCATCGCGGACCCGGAGTACGGCGAGAAGGTCAAGGCGGTGGTCCAGCCCAAGGACTGGGCCGATGCCGGGTCCGCGCTCGAGGCGTCCTTGCGCGACTGGTGCCGGGCGAACATCTCCGCCGTCACTGCCCCGCGCGAATACGAGTTCGTCCGCGAACTGCCGCGCCTGCCCTCGGGCAAGCTGGCCAAGCATGAACTGCGCAAGCTTTACGGGAACAGCGTGGCGGTGGTCTGACGCCGTCCCCGCCTTCGCGGGGATGATGAACGGACCGAAATACCGGTATTCACCCGATAAAAGAACGATGACCAGAGAGAGGAAGCCGATGATGACGATGTCGAGGATGCCTGCCCTTCGCTGCCTGCTGGTAACCGGCGCCGCGCTGTTCTCGCTCGATCCCGCGCTGGCTGCTGCCGACAAGACAGCCCCGGTCACCGCCAGCGCGGAAAGCCCCAAGCCCTATGTCCGGCCGGACGTCGAAGCCTATCTCAAGGCTTATTACGCCCGCCCGCAGCCCGCGTTCACGCGCGAGATGCTGGAGCAGATCCACAAGCTGCCGCCCGCCGCGCTCGCCGCGATGTCGCAGCAGGACTTGCCGGTCGGCGCGCTGGCGGTGACGAAGGACGTGAGGATGCCGGGCCCCGCCGGAGAGATCGCGCTGCGCCTGTTCGACACCCGCGAGACACGCGCGCCCGGCCCGGTGGTGGTGTTCTACCACGGCGGCGGCTATGTCCTCGGCAGCATCGACACCCACGCAGGGATCGCCGCCGAGATCGCGCGGCAGCTCGACCTGCCGGTGGTCTCGGTCGAATACCGCCTCGCGCCCGAGAACCCGTGGCCCGCAGCGCCCGACGATGGCGAGGCGGCGGCGCGCTGGATCGCGGCCAACGGCAAGGCATTCGGACGCGAATTCACCGGCCTCGTCCTCAGCGGCGACAGCGCGGGAGGCAACCTGACGCTCGTCACCGCTGCGGCCCTGCGCGACAGGCCGGCGGCGCTGCCGGTGGTGCTGCAGGTCCCGAT
>DATKFS010000175.1:0-3068 GCA_035511275.1 Novosphingobium sp. | reverse complement strand
CTTTTCGCCCAAGATCCGCATCGGCTACTTCACGCAGTACCAGGTGGAGGAGCTGCCCTCCGATTCCACGCCGTTGGAACTGATGACCCGGGCGATGGAGGGCAAGCCGCCGGTGCAGGTGCGCGGGCAACTTGGCCGCTTCGGCTTCTCCGGCAACCGCGCGACTGCCGAGACCCGCACCCTCTCGGGCGGCGAGCGCGCTCGCCTCGCCCTCGCTCTGGTGACGCGCGACGCACCGCACATGCTGATCCTCGACGAGCCGACCAACCACCTCGACGTCGATGCACGCGAGGCGCTGGTGCAGGCACTCAACGACTTCGAAGGCGCCGTCATCCTCGTCAGCCACGATCGCCACATGGTTGAACTGGCCGCCGACCGCCTCGTCCTCGTCGATGGCGGCATGGCGACGGACTACGAAGGTTCGATGGAGGACTACATCGACTTCGTGCTCGGTCGCAACCAGCCAAAGGCAGAGACCGGCGGCAACAAGTCCAATGGCTCCGGCAAGAAGTCCGGCGCCGTCGCGCGCGAGGAATTGAAGGCCCTTCGCAAGAAGGTCACCGAGGCCGAAACGCGCATGAAGCGCCTGAAAACGCAGCTCGACGCGCTCGACGCGGCGCTGGCCGACCCGGGCTCGGCGAAGGGCGATCTCAAGGGCGTGAACATCGGGGAACTCGGCAAGCGCCATGGCGCCGTCGCCGCCGAGATGGAGCAGGCGGAGGAGACCTGGCTCGAGGTCAACGAGGTCCTCGAGACGCTGATGGGCCGGGGCAAATGAGCGTCGCCTTCCGCCGCGAGGGAGACGACGAGCATCTCGAACCCAAATTCGAACTGCCGTTGCCGCCCGGGCCGAACCTCGTGACGTCGGCCGGGCTCGAACTCATCCGGCGGCGTATCGGCGAGTTGGAAGCCGAAATCAGGACGCTGGAGGATGAAACCCGGCTCAAGTCGGCCAAGCGCGACCTGCGTTACTGGCAAACCCGCCTCTCCACCGCCGAGGTGCAGCCGGAGCCATCAGGCGACAAGGTCATGTTCGGCAGTCGCGTGCGCTTCGCGCTCGATGGTCGGAGCCGCGAGGCGACGATCGTCGGTCACGACGAGGCGGAACCCGCCAAGGGTCGCCTCGCATTCTCGGCACCGCTGGCGCGCGCTTTGTTGGGCGCGAGGGCCGGCGACTTCGTGGACTTCAACGGTCGCGAAGACGCGATCGAGGTGCTGGAAATCCTGTCGGCTTAAGGCTGGCCACGAACTCGACGCGCCCAGCGCCGCCGAGCCGGAATCACACGAACCTGCGAACCGCCCGCTGCCCCGTTTTCGCGGGGACAGCGGGCGCTGTCGTTCAGTCCGGGCGGCCCTTGCGAGGCTTCTTGTGGAACGGCTTGCCACCTGCCGGACGATCGGGACGCGGGCCGGTCGGACGGGCGCGGTAAGGCGCCTCGCCTTCGCCGCGGGGCTGGCCGTAACCCTGGCCGCCACCGGGATGCGGACGGCGCCCCCTGCCCTGCGGACCATCGCGGTCGCGGCTGCGGTGCTTGGCGGCATCGCGGGGCGTGTCGGGCGAACGCTCGATGCGGATGGTCGCTTCGTATTCACCATCGTCGTCCCGCGCGGTGCGCTGGACGGCAGCAGCGAACTGGTCGGCCAGAGCGCTCGGAATCTGGAAGTGCGTCTGGTCGGCCGAGATGCGGATCTGGCCGACGGCGTCACGGGTAACATGACCGCGGCGGCACAGCACCGGCAGGATCCAGCGGGCCTCGGCGTTCTGCTGCCGACCCACGTCCATGCGGAACCAGACGACGTCGTCGAAGCCGGGACGCTCGCGACGCTCGCGGCTCTCCGGCGAGTTGCCGATGAGTTCCTCGGGCTGCGGCATCGATGCGCGATGGGCTACGACGAGCGCGGCCGCGAGATCCTCAGCGCTGACTTTCTCGAGCAGCACGCGGGCGATCTCGCGATCGTCTTCCTCAGCCTCGACGGGCGCCAGCAGCTTCTCCATGAGCCGCTCGCGGTCCTGGGCACGGATGGCCTCCAGCGTGGGCGCCTCGCCCCATTCCGCCTCGATGCGCGCTCCGCGCAACATCATCTCGACGCGGCGGCGGCGCGGGTACGGCACCAGCAGCACGGCGGTGCCCTTGCGACCCGCGCGGCCGGTGCGGCCCGAACGGTGCTGCAACGTTTCCGCATCGCGCGGAATCTCGACGTGGACGACGAGGCTTAGCGTCGGCAGGTCGATGCCGCGCGCAGCGACGTCGGTGGCCACGCAGACGCGGGCGCGACGGTCACGCAGGGCCTGCAGCGCGTTGTTGCGCTCGTTCTGCGAATGCTCGCCCGAAAGCGCCACGGCGGAAAAACCGCGCTCGACCAGCGTCGCGTGCAGGTGCTTCACGTTGTCGCGCGTGGCGCAGAACAGGATCGCGGTTTCGGCATCGTGGAAGCGCAGGAGGTTCACGACCGCCCGCTCGATGTCGGACGGGGCGACGGTCACCGCCTTGTACGAAATATCGCCGTGGCCGCGGTTCTCGCCGACGGTCGAGATGCGCAGGGCATTGGTCTGGTAGCGCTGTGCCAGCGCCTCGATCGGGCGGGGCATGGTCGCCGAGAACAGCAGGGTGCGGCGGCCTTCCGGGGTCGCATCGAGGATTTCCTCGAGGTCCTCGCGAAAGCCCATGTCGAGCATCTCGTCTGCTTCGTCCAGCACGACCGCACGCAGGGCCGAGAGGTCGAGCTTGCCGCGCTCGAGATGGTCGCGCAGGCGACCCGGGGTGCCGACGACGATCGTCGCGCCGCGCTCGAGCTGGCGGCGTTCCTTGACGGGGTCCATGCCACCCACGCAGGTCACGATGCGCGCGCCGATCTTGGCGTAGAGCCATTCGAGCTCGCGGCTGACCTGCTGGGCGAGTTCGCGCGTCGGCGCGATGGCAAGGGCCAGCGGCCCTTCGGAATAGGGAATGCGTCCGTCTTCGAGCAGTTCGTCGCCCATGGCGATACCGAAGGCGACGGTCTTGCCCGAGCCGGTCTGCGCCGACACGACGAGGTCACGGCCACGGGCTTCCGATTCGGACACGGCG
>DATKFS010000174.1:0-5135 GCA_035511275.1 Novosphingobium sp. | reverse complement strand
TAGTGGTCATTCGTGTTCCTCCCCGAGCTTGTCTCGGGGAGGGGGACCGCCGCCGCAGGCGGTGGTGGAGGGGTGCCCTCGCCACGACGGAACCTCTCGTTCTACGAGGGTGCCCCTCCACCACCCTGCGGGTGGTCCCCCTCCCCCAGCAAGCTGGGGGAGGACCTCAACAACAGTTCCCCACCCTTACCGGAAGTTCACGTCGCTCGCTTTGGAGCTTCATCCTGCGCACTGCGTTATGTGCACGCATGGGCAAGAAGACCAAGCGTTCGCGGCGATATTTGAGCTGCCGCTTGGGGCTGGCTTGCCCATCGGGACATAGAAAACTGTTCGGGCGAAAGTGATGCGAAAGACGATGGTAGTGCTGGCCGGCCTCGCTTCCCTGGCGGGATGCGGTGACGGGAATTCGGCCGATACGCCCGCCGAGGCCGCGCAGGACGTGGCGATGGTCGAGCGGATGAGCAAGGAGCCGTTCAAGCCGATCCTGCCCGTCGTCATCACCGAGGTGGACGTGGCGCGCTACGGGCTCGACAAGCCGGGCTGCGCCTTCCGCAAGAACAGGGACCAGGATCCGCTGTTCATCGCCGGCAAGGACGAGGGCTTCATGCGCATCGGCGCGGACCTCAGGCGCTTTTCGGCCAAGGATACGAGCGCGGACCTGGCGGGCGGCGCGCGATCGACGTATGTCGGCCTTTCGAGCTGGATCGACCTCGTGAGATTGCCGGATGCCCAGACCGGCGGGGGCGAGATGAACTGGCCCGCGCGGCTCATCATCCACGACGCGCAGGAGCGCGTGGCCTTCCGGGCGGACGGGTCGGTAACCTGTCACGACTGACGCCAGACCGATCGACGGCCTCGACCCTGCTGATTGACGCGCCGGTAAATTCCTCCAGTATGCCCACGGGCATTTGGGGGTAATCATGAAGAACTGGAAAGGCGCGCTTGTCGCGTTGCTTTTGTCGGGCGCTGCCGTGCCCGTCGTGGCGGCAAGCGAGCCGCAGGCGCCGGCACAGGCGGAACAGGTGGTCCGCTCGCTGAAGCCGCAGCGCGGCAAGATCGCGATCGCGGAGGCCAACGCCACGCTGGACCTGGGCGAAGCCTACGACTTCTACGACAAGGCGGACGCCCGCAGGGTCCTCGTCGAGATCTGGGGCAATCCTCCCGCTTCGGCGGACAGCGTGCTCGGCCTCGTCATGCCGGCGGGGGCATCGCCGCTGTCGGACAGCTGGGGCGCGGTGGTGAGTTACGAGGATACCGGATTCGTCTCCGATGACGATGCCGCCGATGTCGATTACGGCGAATTGCTGGGCCAGATGCGCGAGGGCGAGGCGGAGCGGAACACGCAGCGCAAGCAGGAAGGCTATCCCGCGATCCATCTGGCGGGCTGGGCCGAAACGCCCAGGTACGATGCCGCGACGCACTCGGTGGTCTGGGCGCAGGACCTCGCCTTCGAGGAGACGCCCGTGCATACGCTGAACTACGACGTGCGGACGCTCGGGCGTCGCGGCGTGCTGAGCATCAACTTCATTTCGGGCATGAACCAGCTGTCCTCGATCCGCGAGGCCGCCAACGCCTTCACCACCCACGCGGCGTTCGACGCCGGGTCCCGCTACGCCGACTTCGACGCATCCACCGACAAGGAGGCCGAATACGGGATCGGAGGGCTCGTGGCGGCAGGTGTCGGCGTCGCGGCGGCGAAGAAGCTCGGGCTTTTCGCGATCCTGCTCAAGTTCCTGAAGCCGATCCTGCTCGCCGTGGTGGCCGGAGCGGCGATGCTGCGCGGCCGGATCGCGGCGCTCTTCGGCCGCAAGCGCGAACCGGAAGCCGAGTGGGAGTCGCAGGAACCGGGGGAGTGAGATGACGGGGCGCGGTGGGGCAGGCCGATCTTGCCCCACCGCGCCCACCCCTCAACTGCCCAGCGACAGCCGCGCGAACACGGTGTAGCCCCAAGGGCTGTTGCCATAGACGGCGTCGAGCGCGTCCGGCTTCAGATAGCCGTTGACCGAGGCGCCCAGCGCCAGGGTGAACGGATCGAAGGCGATGCGCCGCGCGTATCCCGCCTGCAGCTTCGAGACGCGGAACGTCGTGTCGTGCAGCGGATCATCGTGATCGGGGAAGAGTTCGTCGTTGGCGACGTTCTCGGCCCGCGCGAACAGGGTGTTCGCTGTGTCGAGGTCCCAGTTGGCCTCGGCGAGCCATGCGGTGAGGGTGCGGCCTGGCTGGCGGTTCTTGCTGCTGAAGGCGGCCATCGCCGAGAATGCCCGGTCGGCATAGTGCGCGGAGGCGGTGAAGCGGTGCTCGTCCTCGCCGGGGTGGAGCGCCTCGGGCTGGTGGATCTGCCCGTAGCTGGCCTGCAGCGCCCAGTTCGGCGTCGGGGTCCAGGTGGCGCGGGCGGACCAGGAGTCGAGCTTCGGAGCCTCGATGTCCCAGCGGTCCTCGTCCGGCTCGGCGCCGCGGAAGGCGGATGCCTCAAGCTGCCACGTCGCGTCAGACAGGCCCGCTGTCACCACGCCATAGGTGATGTGGGTCGAGTCGAACCAATGGTGCGCGATCGGCGCTTCCGGATTGTAGCGCGAGGAGCGCCGCATCATGAAGGCGCTCGGCCCCAGCGCCGGTTCGCCGACCGGGCCTCCGTAAAGGAAGGCCCGGGTGCCGCCGCCGATGTCGAAGTCCACCCGCGCCGCCAGTTCCATGAACAGGTCATGCGGATGCTGCCTGTCCACCAGCGCCACGCCGCCGGCGGTTTCTCCGGTGGCGAAGAGGTTGGGGTAGCCCCGGTTGCTCATCAGCGGTTCGAGGCTGAGCATCGAGCGAAGCTGGACCTTGCCGAAGCCGGTATCCCGCTCGGCCATGAGCATCGCCATCGAGGTGACATAGGCCTTGTCGTCGCCGCGTGGTCCCGAATGGTCGGTGTACTGCGCCGAGACGTAGCCGTGCGCCATCAGCATCCAGTCGCCGGTCATGACGTGGAGGCCGTCCATGGCGCTGTCCAGCGTTGGCAGGCGCGACGTGCCGGACCCGCCGGAATAGGGACGCAAGCGGCCGGCGAGTTGCCATTCGTGGCCTCCCGAGGTCTGGTCGTCCATGTCGGCATGATCCATGGACCCGTGATCCATGGCGCCGTGGTCCATCGCGCCGTGGTCCATCGGCATGGCGGCGTCGGGGGCGGGCTCGGCGGGCTGCGTCGAGCCGTGCTGGTGCGCGGAATGATCCTGCGCCCACGCGGGCGCCGGGAGAGTGGCCACGCATGCCAGCGCGGCCAGGACATGTCTTTCCATGATCCCTGAATATCCTGATTACGATGAAATCCCTCGCATCCCGGCGGGATGCGGCGGCGATCGTTCAGGCTCGGGGAGGGGGCGTCGCCGGTTCGGGGGCGCGGGCAAGCGGCAGGGCGTCGTCGGTCGGCGCCTGGAGGAGCGGGGCGAGCAGCGCCGCGCGGAATTTCGGCCGCGCGTTCACGGGAGGCGTCACGCAGCCGATGCAGTCGTTCGACGCCACGAAAGTCTTGGCCGGGGCGGGCTTGCCGTGGTGGCCGCGATGTTCGGCATGATGGCCGTGCTCCGGCGCGGCCATCGCGCAATGTCCCGTCATCGCCATCGCGGGCACGGAAAGGCCGATCAGCAGCAGGAGGAGGAACAGGCGGTGGAGCATCCCTGCCCCCTTAGCTCATGGCGGCCGGCCGGACCAGCATCCATAGCGCCATGCCCACCATGAACACGTTTTCGAGCAGCGAGACGAAGCCCAGGGGCACGCTGCCCGAGGCGCCGACGCAGGCGCACTTCAGCTCGCGCTTCTGGACATAGACCGCATAGTACACGGAAACCGCCCCCGTGCCGCCGATGAACAGCGCGATCGGGATCGACAGCCAGTGCAGCACGTCGGCCGCCATGAAGGCGCCCGCGAACCATTCGAGGAACGGGTAGGCATAGGCATAAGGCACCCAGCGCCGCGCCAGCAGGTCGTAGCCGAGGAACATCGTCGTGAAGGTCTCGAGATCCTGCAGCTTCAGCATGGCGAGCAGCAGCATCGAGACCGCGACGAACCATTCGGCCGCCTGCAGCGTCAGCGACGTGCCCAGCGCGTCCCAGCTTGCCGCCAGCGCGATGACGGCGGCAGTGAGGAACACGCAGATCACGGGGCCGTAGCCGGTGCTCTTCGCCGGATCATCGAGGCCGAAGAAGCGGCGCAGGTCGGTATTGCCGCCGATGCGCTGCCCGGCGATGAAGGTCTGCGGCGTGGTCTGCACATGGTGCCGCGCCTTGAAGGCATCGACCTCCTCGCGCGTGGTCAGCCAGCAGTCCTCCACTTCGTAGCCCTTGCTTTCCAGCAGGTGCTTCGACTTGAGCCCGAACGGGCAGACGTGCTTGTCCATCACCATGCGATAGAGCACGGCCTTGCGGTTGGGATCGATCATTGCCGCCTCCACCTGGGGTCGGGGCCTGGATTCGATACCGGGATCGAAGCCCGAGGGGTGCATGTTCGCGAAATCAGGCGCGGTATCACCGACCATCGGCCAATGCTCCTTGTCGCCTCCCGCCCCTTAAACGCACGCAGGTGCACAAAGGTGCGCGCAGTTGCAACAAACCGTCGCGCGCCGGGACCGGCCGCCCGGTCCCGGCGCGGCGCGATCGGTCAGACGTTGAACTTGAAGTGCATCACGTCGCCGTCGTGGACGACGTATTCCTTGCCTTCCTGGCGCAGCTTGCCGGCTTCCTTGGCGGCGGCCTCGCCGTTGAGCGACACGAAGTCGTCGTAGGCGATGGTTTCCGCACGGATGAAGCCGCGCTGCATGTCGGAGTGGATGGTGCCCGCCGCTTCGGGAGCCTTGGCGCCCTTGTGGATGGTCCAGGCGCGCGCTTCCTTGGGGCCGACGGTGAAGAAGGTCAGCAGTTCGAGAAGCTGGTAGCCGGCGCGGATGATCCGGGCGAGGCCGGCCTCGGAAAGGCCCATCTCCTCGAGGAAGACCATGCGATCCTCGGGATCCATGCCGGTCAGCTCGGCCTCGATCGCGGCGGAGACGATGACGGCGCTGGCGCCTTCGGCGGCCGCCTTCTCGAACACCCGCGCGGAGAAGGCATTACCTTCCGAGGCGGCTTCCTCCTCGACGTTGCAGACGTAGAGGACCGGCTTGG
>DATKFS010000173.1:0-4699 GCA_035511275.1 Novosphingobium sp. | reverse complement strand
GAGCTGGAGGAAGGCGGCGGCCGCATCGAGCCGCGCGGGCGTCCGCAGCAGGCCATGCAGAAACGCGGCAATCACCTCGTCGGCAAGCGCGGCCGGCCCGCGAACATCCGGCACAAGGGGAAGGGCAAGCGGTAGGCCCCGCGGTGGCGCCCATCCTTCGACAAGCTCGGGATGAGCGGGTTGTGTGGGGTGAGGGTGCTTTGGGAAGTGACTGCGTGGATGGTCGTACCAGCGAGGCTGCGCTTCTTCCCCGCTCATGCCGAGCTTGTCGAAGCACCATGACCCTAAATCGTTCGTCGTCCCGGACCTGATCCGGAACCGCCGGGTACTCTTGAGGCGATGGCCGGCGATGAGCCACCGCAGCGTGGCTCTGCCATCGGTCCCGGATCAAGTCCGAGATGATCGACGACCTCAGCTCAGCCGCTCGATCGTTTCCGCATCGAGCCCGCCGGGGACCACGAAGACCGGGCAGGTCATATGCGCCATGCCCGCGCCGGTGAAGTGCGACACCAGCGGTCCCGGCCCCCCCTCGCGCGCGGCTCCGAGGACGAGGGCGGAGACCTCGGGATGTTCCTCCAGGTACTTGCGCACGACCTTGATGTCCTCGCCGACGCGGACGGAGATGACCGGCATCTTGGCGCCCTGTGACAAGAGGTTGCCGGCCGCCGCCGTCACCAGCGTTTCGGCGCGGGCGCGGGCCTCTTCCTCGATGGTGGCCTGGACGCCCGCGAAGGCGTTGAAGGGCTGGGGCGGCACGAGGGCGAGGAGGTGCAGCGCACCGTCGGTCTTGGCCGCGCGCCGGGCCGCGAACTGCAGCGCGACCAGCGCCTCGTCGCTTTCGTCGACAATCACCAGATAGACGCGCATTGGCTGTTCCCTCTCCATCGGGCTTATCGATACGCCAAGGCTGCAGTGCAAGCCACCACCGTTGCGAAAAAAGAAACTGCACGGCGCTTGTGCGCAAGGGTCAAGTTGTCCAATGAGGGCGAAATCTCTTTTCCGACCTCCCCCGGACAACAAGGAACGCGATAGTTTCCATGCCCATCGAGATCAAGATGCCCGCCCTGTCCCCCACGATGGAAGAGGGCAAGTTGGCCAAATGGCTGGTCAAGGAAGGTGACACGGTTTCCTCCGGCGACATCATGGCCGAGATCGAGACCGACAAGGCCACCATGGAATTCGAAGCCGTCGACGAAGGCGTGATCGGCAAGATCAGCGTTCCCGAGGGCACCGAAGGCGTCAAGGTCGGCACCGTGATCGCCATTCTCGCCGAAGAGGGCGAGGACGTGTCGTCGCTCGAAGCCGCTCCCAAGGCCGAGGAACCCGCCAAGGAAGCCCCGAAGGCAGACGCAGCGCCCAAGGAAGAGACTCCCAAGGCCGAAGCCCCCAAGGCTGAACCCAAGGCCGCCGAACCGGCACCTGCCGCCAAGCCCGCATCCAACCAGGAGAGCCGCGTGATCGCATCCCCGCTCGCCAAGCGCATCGCCACCGCCAAGGGCGTGGACCTCGAAGCGCTGACCGGCACCGGCCCCAACGGCCGCATCGTCAAGGCCGACGTCGAGGCCGCCCAGCCCGGCACCGCGAAGGCGAAGAAGGCCGCGCCCGCCGCCGCCAACGACACCGCCGCTCCCGCCAAGCCCGAGACCGTCGAGATGGCCGCCGAGACCCGCGCGCTGCTCGACGACCGCATCCCGCACACGGTCGACAAGCTCTCGGGCATGCGCAAGACCATCGCGCGCCGCCTCACGCAGTCGATGCAGGAAGCGCCGCACATCTACCTGACCGTCGATATCCGCCTCGACAAGCTGATGGCGATGCGCGCGGAACTCAACGCCGCGCTGGAGAAGCAGGGCGTCAAGGTCTCCGTCAACGACATGCTCATCAAGGCGCTCGGCCTGGCGCTGGTCGACGTGCCCGAGTGCAACGTGACTTTCGCCGGCAACGAGCTGATCCGCTACCAGCGCGCCGACGTTTCGGTGGCGGTGTCGATCCCGAATGGCCTCATCACCCCGATCGTGCAGGACGCCAACGGCAAGTCCTTCTCGGCGATCGCCAAGGCCACCAAGGACCTTGGCAAGCGCGCCAAGGAAGGCAAGCTCAAGCCCGAGGAATACCAGGGCGGCACCGCGTCCATCTCCAACATGGGGATGATGGGGATCAAGCAGTTCACCGCCGTCATCAACCCGCCGCAGTCGACCATCCTCGCCATTGGTGCAGGCGACAAGCGTCCCTGGGTCATGCCAGACGGGCAGCTGGGAGTAGCGACGATCATGACCGCGACGGGCAGCTTCGATCACCGGGCCGTGGACGGCGCCGACGGCGCGCGCCTGATGGCCGCGTTCCGCGAATACGTCGAGAACCCGCTGGGCATGGTCGCCTGAGATGGAGCCTGAGGCCGGAGACCTCGTCATCCGCGTGACCGCGATGCCGACCGACCTCAATCCCTATGGCGGTGTCTTCGGCGGCTGGCTGATGAGCCAGCTCGCGCTCGGCGCCGCCTCTCTCGTCACCCGCCGCACCGGCTTCAAGGCCGTGGTGGTGGGCGCGACCGACTTCACCTTTCCCGGCGTCATGGTCGTGGGCGACGAGCTCAACGTCTATGCCCGGGTAACGCGGGTGGGGCGCACCTCGATGACGATCGCCACGCGCGGCTTCGGCCGGGCGCGGGCGAGCGAGGACCACGTCGAGGTCGCCACCGGCACTTTCACTTTCGTGGCGCTGGGCGCGGACGACCGTCCGCAACCTCTCGGCGCCACCGTAGAGGCGAATTGAATGGCGGAAGAGTACCGCGAACCCGTCATCCGCATCACCGCCATGCCCGCCGACGCCAACGCCTATGGCGACATCTTCGGCGGCTGGCTGATGAGCCTGATGGACATGGGCGCGGGGCTGATCGCCGCGCGCCACTCGCACGGCCGCGCGGTGACCATCGCGATGGACGGGATGCAGTTCCACAAGCCGGTCAAGGTCGGCGACGAAGTCAGCGTCTATGGCGAACTGAAGAAGGTGGGCCGCTCCTCGATGACGATCAACGTCGAGGCATGGCGCCGCCACCGTCACGAGGAAGAACAGGTGAAGGTCACCCAGGCGACCTTCACTTTCGTAGCGATCGACGATGCGGGCAAGCCCCGTGCAATCGAACAGGAGAGTTGATTCAGTGGCTGATACTTACGACGTCATCGTTCTCGGTTCCGGCCCCGGCGGCTACGTCGCGGCGATCCGCGCTTCGCAGCTGGGCCTGAAGACCGCCATCGTCGAGCGCGAACTGCTCGGCGGCATCTGCCTCAACTGGGGCTGCATCCCGACCAAGGCGCTGCTGCGCTCGGCCGAAGTGCTGCACCACATGAAGCACGCCAAGAACTACGGCCTGGCGGCGGACAACATCACGGCGGACATCGAAGCCGTGGTCCAGCGCTCGCGCGGGGTGGCCAAGCAGCTCAACCAGGGCGTCACCCACCTGATGAAGAAGAACAAGATCACCGTGCACATGGGCACCGGCAAGCTGGTCGCGCCCGGCAAGCTGGAAGTGACCGGCGAGAAGGGCACCGAGACGCTCACCGCCAAGCACATCATCATCGCCACCGGCGCCCGCGCCCGCGACCTGCCCAAGGCCAAGGCCGACGGGGAGCGCATCTGGACCTACCGCCACGCGATGACGCCCAAGGAACTGCCCAGCAAGCTGCTGGTGCTCGGCTCGGGCGCGATCGGGATCGAGTTCGCCAGCTTCTACAACGACATGGGCGTCGACGTCACGGTCGTCGAGATGATGGACCGCATCGTGCCCGTAGAGGACAAGGACGTCTCGGCCTTCCTCGAAAAGGCGCTGACCAAGCAGGGCATCAAGATCCTCACCGGCGCCAAGGCGGGTGACATCGCGACGTCGGACAAGGGCGTCTCGGTCAAGATCACGCCCAAGGGCGGCGCGGAGGAAACGCAGGAGTTCAGCCACGTCATCGTCGCCATCGGCATCGTGCCGAACGTCGAGAACATCGGCCTCGAGGAACTCGGCATCGAGCCCGACAAGCGCTTCCACATCAAGGTCGATGGCTACGGCCGCACCAACGTGGCGGGCGTCTGGGCCATCGGCGACTGCGTGGAAGGTCCGTGGCTGGCCCATAAGGCGAGCCACGAGGGCGTCACCACCGCAGAGTCCATCGCCAAGGAACTGGGCAACAAGGACGTCCATCCCCACCCGCTCGACCGCCGCAACATCCCGGGCTGCACCTACTGCCACCCGCAGATCGCATCGGTCGGCCTGACCGAGGCGAAGGCCAAGGAAGAGGGCTACGAGGTGAAGGCCGGCACGTTCCCGTTCATCGGCAACGGCAAGGCGATCGCGCTGGGCGAGCCCGAGGGCTTCGTGAAGACGGTGTTCGACGCCAAGACCGGCGAACTGCTCGGCGCCCACATGATCGGCGCGGAAGTGACCGAGATGATCCAGGGCTACGTCGTCGGCAAGACGCTGGAGACCACCGAGGCGGAACTGATGAACACCGTGTTCCCGCACCCGACGATCTCGGAAACGATGCACGAATCCGTGCTCTCGGCATACGGCCGCGCGCTCCACATGTGAGCCTGCGCGCGAGCGACGATACGAAGGGGGCGGGCCGCGAGGTCCGCCCTTTTTCGTGGGCGTCGGCGGGGCGGCGGGCGATTTTCCTACATCGCCGGACGCTGCTACCTTCGCGCAGGTTCTTTC
>DATKFS010000172.1:0-9005 GCA_035511275.1 Novosphingobium sp. | reverse complement strand
CTACGACCTGTGGCGCGACCTGGGCAACGCGGGCTGGTCATGGCAGGACGTGGTGCCCTACTTTCAGCGCGCAGAAACCAGCGACAGCGGAGAAGGCGCTTGGCGCGGCCACGCGGGGCCGCTGCGCGTGTCTTTTCCGGGGCGCAAGGTCTTCGCCGTCTGCGGTGACGGCGGCTTCATGATGAACAGCCAGGAACTGGAGACCGCAGTCCGTCTCGGCCTCGATCTCACGGTGCTGATCCTGAACGACAATGCCTATGGCATGATCCGCTGGAAGCAGGCCAACATGGGCTTCGCGGACTTCGGGCTGTCCTATGGCAATCCGGACTTCGTGAAGTACGCCGAAAGCTACGGCGCCAACGGCTACCGGGTGGAGAGCGCGGCGCATCTGAAAGACCTCTTGGCCCATTGCCGCGATACGCCGGGTGTCCACGTGATCGACTGCCCGGTCGATTATTCCGAGAACGATCGCATCCTCAACGTCGAGATCAAGGACCTTTCGCGGGCCTTGTGACGACGCGCCGCCGTCCCCGGCATTACCGGGGACGGCGGGCGGCCCGTCTCAGCAGTCTTCCAGCACCAGCAGTTCCGCCTGCACCGTCATGCACGGGACGGGCAGCAGCACATGTTCGACCGCGACCACCGCGGCGTCGGCGACGATCTGGCGGGCGATGGTGAACTCGTGGTCGGGCAGGGCGGCGACGTAGGCCTCGCCGCGCGCCACTGCCTCTTCGCCTTCGAACGCCAGCACGATGGTGTGCCGCGCTCCCGAGAACGTCGCGCTCGACCATGGGCGCTCGTCATGGCGCAGGAACGAGGTGCCTTCCCCCGCAAGTTGCAGGACCTGCGAGACGAGCCGCAACCACGGCTCGCGCCTTGCGGCACTGCGCGCTGCGGGAAAGGCGTGGGCGAACGGCACGGCGGCGTCGCGGACGGCATTATCGTGCATGGTTGGCCTCCAGCATGTGGGTGAGATAGGCGTCCATGAATATCTCGACCCGCGCGGCGGTCCGCTCGCGGGGGACGCGACCGTTGCGCAGGTCGGCCACGAAGCGCGGGTCGCTGGCGGCGAGTCGGCCGAACTTGGTCCAGGGCATCTGAGTTTCGCGCAGGAAGCGTTCGATCTGGCGCAGGAGCATCCGGGCAGGTCCTTTCCTATCTTGTTGAGAACGTGGGGGAATGATCGGGACTGGTTCCGTTCTCTTTGTGTTCCCTTCCAAATCCTACTTGTCTAGGAAATTTCCTACGCGTATGGATTACAATATGGAAAGCGACCCGACCCGCCGACGCCTGCTCGAGCTTGCCGATGAACGGCAGGTAAGCCTCTCGCGCCTGTCGCAGATGCTCGGGAAAAACCCCAGCTATCTCCAGCAGTTCGTCAAGAAGGGCAGCCCTCGCAAGCTGGAGGAGCAGGATCGCGGGATGCTCGCCCGGTTCTTCGGCGTGGACGAGGTGCAGCTCGGGAAACCGAAGGAAAATTCCCACGCCAAATCGGATCAATTCGATGGAAGCGGATGGGTCGACGTACCGCGCCTCGCGGTCGGCGCGTCGGCGGGGCCGGGCGTGGATCCCGAAGGCGAGCTGGTGTTCGACACGATTCGATTCTCGTGGCGCTGGTTGCGGGCCATGGGGCTCCAGCCGGACCATCTCTCGACCATCGTCGTCAGTGGCGATTCGATGGAACCCACCTTGCGCGACGGCGACGAGATCCTCGTCGACCGCAAGCCGCGTCCCCCGCGCGACGGCATCCACGTCGTGCGGCTGGGGGACAGCCTCCTGGTCAAGCGACTCGATACCGGGCGACCGGGCAAGATCGTGCTGATCAGCGACAATGCCGCCTACCCGCCCGTCGAGTGCGCCGGACAGGATGTGGAGGTGATCGGCCGCGTGGTGTGGAAGGGAGGGCGGATCTAGCTGGCCTTGCCCGGTTGCATTCGCCCGGGCTTGCCGCCATTTCCGTCCCCATGACCGAAAACACCGACACCATCGTCAAGGACGCCTCGCCCCAGCAGATGCGCGTGGGCATCATTCCCGTGACGCCGCTCCAGCAGAACTGCTCGCTGCTCTGGTGCACCCGGACGATGCGCGGCGCGCTCGTGGATCCGGGCGGCGACCTGCACAAGCTGCGCCAGGCGATCGAGAAGACCGGAGTCACCATAGAGAAGATTCTCGTCACCCACGGCCACCTCGACCATTGCGGGCAGGCCGGCGTGCTGGCGAAGGAGCTTGGGGTGCCGATCGAAGGCCCGCACGAGGAAGACCGATTCTGGATCGCGCAACTGAGCGACGATGGTCCGCGCTGGAACATGGAAGCCCATACCTTCGAGCCCGACCGCTGGCTCGAGGACGGCGACAAGGTCTCGGTGGGCGAGCTTGAACTGGATGTCGTCCATTGCCCGGGCCACACTCCGGGCCACGTGGTCTTTCACCATGCGCCGAGCCGCTTCGCCATGGTCGGCGACGTCCTGTTCCAGGGCGGCATCGGCCGCTGGGATTTCCCGCGCGGCAATCTCGACGATCTCGTCGATTCGATCACCCGCAAGCTCTGGCCGCTGGGTGACGACGTGACGTTCGTGCCCGGGCACGGCCCGGTCAGCACGTTCGGGCAGGAGCGGCGGACCAACCCCTACGTAGGCGACCATGCGCTGGAGGACGGGCGCCCGGCCAAGGGACTCTATAGATAGGCGGCCCCGCGCCAGGCGGGGCCGGACGAGGGCTTCAGAAACGCCCCAGCGCGATCAGCACCGCCATCACGGACAGCCCGACCAGTATCGCCATCGTCAGTGTGGCGCCGATACCGCGCAAGGCGGCGGGCGCGGACTTGTCCATTCCGAACGCATGGGCCACGCGGGCCAGCATGTAGACGGAGCCCGTCACAGCCAGCCATGCGCCGCCCTTGCCGGTCAGTTCGATCGCGGCGATGAGGATGAGCGCGAAGGGCGTGTACTCGACGAAGTTCGCCTGGGCGCGCATGCGCTGGAGAAGTATCGGATGGCCGCCGTCGCCGTGCCAGACCTTGGTGGCGAGCCGGGCCTTGCTGATGCGCACCGCCAGCCAGAAGTTGAGCATCGCGGCGGCGGCGGCAAGGCTGAGGGTGGTCTGCAGAATCATGTACAAGGCTCCGGGTTGCCCCGGAGTTCGTCCCGAGGTTGGCAATACCGTTCATTAGCGAGGGAGGAACGGGTTGCAACTCGCCAGAAATCGGTTATAGGCGCGCCTTCGCAAGCCGCCGTGTCCCGTAACGGTCATCGGCGGCCTTTTTGACAAAACTGCATTTCCAGGAACAGGTGCCGAAATGGCTGTCCCTAAAAGAAAAACGACCCCGTCCCGCCGGGGCATGCGCCGTAGCCACGACGCGCTGACCGTCGCGGCCTTCCACGAGTGCTCGAACTGTGGCGAACTGAAGCGTCCGCACAACCTGTGCAACGCCTGCGGCCACTACAACGGTCGTGAAATCGTCGCGGTCGAAGTCTAAAGACCTTCGGGTCTGACGACCTCTGGCGAAATTCGGAGAGAGCCCAATGAGTTTGCCGCGTATCGCGATTGATGCGATGGGCGGTGACGAGGGTGTGCGCGTCATGATCGAGGGCGCTGCACTTGCGCGCCGTCGGCACGACCGCTTCAAGTTCCTGCTCGTGGGTGACGAGGCGCGGATCAAGGCTGCGCTGGAAAAGCATCCCAACTTGCGGGCAAGCTCCGAAATCCTTCACACCGAAGGCGTCATCAGTGGCGAGGACAAGCCGAGCCAGGCGCTTCGGCGTGCCAAGGGCACGTCGATGGGCCGCGCCATCGAGGCGGTGAAGCTCGGCCATGCCGGTGCCGCCGTCAGTGCCGGGAACACCGGTGCGCTGATGGCGATCGCCAAGCTCTCGCTGCGCACGATGCCGGGCATCGATCGTCCCGCGCTGGCCGCCCTGCTGCCGACGCTGGGCGACAACGACGTGGTCATGCTCGACCTCGGCGCCAATACCGAGTGCGACAGCCGCAACCTCGTGCAGTTCGCGATCATGGGCGCCGCCTATGCCCGCGTCGCCACGGGGCGCGAGCAGCCGCGCGTGCGCCTGCTGAACATCGGCAGCGAGGAAATCAAGGGCACCGACGAGGTGCGTGATGCCGCCGCCATCCTCAAGACGGCGGCCGGCGACCTGTCGATGTCGTTCGACGGCTTCACCGAGGCGGACAAGATCTGCCGCGGCGACGTCGACGTGGTGGTGACCGACGGTTTTTCCGGCAATGTCGCTCTCAAGGCCGTCGAAGGAACTGCAAGGTTCGTCGCGGACCTGTTGAAGCGCGGCTTTTCCAGCTCGCTCCGCTCGAAGATCGGCTTCCTGATCTCCAAGCCCGCGACCGAGCTTCTGAAGCACCACCTCGATCCCAATAATCACAATGGCGCGGTCTTCCTCGGCCTCAACGGCATTGTCGTGAAGAGCCACGGCAGCGCCAATGCCGCCGGAGTGGCCAATGCCGTGGCGGTCACCGCCCGGCTCCTGGTGGAAAACGTGACCGAGCGCATCACTGCCGACCTCGCCCGCGTGGGCGGGGCGACCTGGCGCATGCCGCGCGGCGTACCGGGCGTCCAGGAAGAACGCGCCTGATGCTTCGTTCAGTCCTGATCGGAACCGGCTCGGCCCTGCCGCGCCAGGCGGTGAGCAACGCCGAACTGGCGACCCGCGTCGATACCAGCGACGAGTGGATCGTCGAGCGTACCGGCATCACCAACCGCTACATCGCCGCGCCCGACGAGACCACGACGACGCTCGCGACCGACGCCGCGCGCAAGGCGATCGAGGCGGCCGGGATCGAGGCGGCTTCGATCGACCTCATCGTGCTGGCTACCGCGACGCCGGACCAGACCTTCCCCGCCAGCGCCACGCTGGTGCAGGCGAATCTCGGCTGCCGGGGCGGTATCGCCTTCGACGTCGCGGCGGTCTGCTCGGGCTTCCTCTATGCGGTCGGCGTTGCCGATTCGATGCTGCGTACCGGCATGGCGCGTCGCGCCCTGGTCATCGGCTCCGAAACTTTCAGCCGTATCCTCGACTGGGAGGACCGCACGACCTGCGTCCTGTTCGGCGACGGTGCCGGCGCGATCGTTCTTGAAGCGCAGGAGCAGGAGGGTGATACCCAGAGGGGCATCCTCGCCACGCGCCTCCATGCTGACGGCGAACACAACCAGTTGCTCTATGTGGACGGCGGTCCGTCCACCACCGGCACGGTCGGCAAGCTGCGCATGAAGGGCCGTGAGGTGTTCCGCCATGCGGTCGTCAACCTCGCTGAAGTGCTTCGCGAAGTACTTGATGAAGCAGGACTTTCCACCGAGGATCTCGACTGGCTGGTGCCTCACCAGGCCAATGCCCGCATCCTCGACGCCACGGCCAGGAAGCTGAATCTGCCGCCCGAAAAGGTGGTCGTGACGGTTGGCCAGCACGCCAACACGTCAGCGGCATCGGTGCCGCTCGCGCTCGACCGGGCGGTCCGCGACGGACGGATCAAGGTGGGCGATCTGGTCATGCTCGAAGCCATGGGCGGCGGATTTACCTGGGGCGCCAGCCTGATTCGCGTCTAGTCGGTTCCTGCATTGGTTCAATTGCGTTCAATATTGGACGCAGCATTGCTTTCTGCGCGCATTTTCATATTATACCCGCATTGGCGCACGAAGGGGATGCGGGCTTGATGCGCTCTACGGATACTTTGACAAGGGCGGAAATCGCCGAAGCCATACATCGCAAGCTGGGCATATCCCGGTCGGAGTCGGTTGCCATGGTGGAGGCTATCCTCCAGCAGATGTGCGCGGCTCTCAGCGAAGGCCAGAACGTGAAGATTTCCGGTTTCGGGACCTTCCTCCTGCGCGACAAGGGCGAACGGATCGGCCGCAACCCAAAGACCGGCGTGGAAGTGCCGATCACCCCGCGGCGGGTCATGACGTTCCGCGCCAGCCAGATGCTGAAGGACCGTATCGCCCAGGATTGAAGGGGAAACTCTTCGGAATAAGGCAGATATGACCATTTCGGACGACAAGATAGACACTGCGCAGACCGAATCGACCCGGTCTGGCGACAACGCGCCCATCTTCAACGACGGCAAGGACCCGCAGGCCCTGCGGACCATCGGCGAAGTGGCAGGGGCGCTCGGCATCCGCCCCCATGTCCTGCGTTACTGGGAAGAGCAGTTCGCCGCGCTCGCGCCGATCAAGCGCAGCGGATCGCGCCGCTACTATCGTCCCGAGGACATCGCCCTCATCGCCGAGATCGATCGGCTCGTTCACCGCGAGGGCTATACCTTGCGCGGGGCGGCTAAAGTGATCGACGGCAAGTTGTTGCAGGGCTCTGCAAGTATTGTCGAAGTGTCGGAGGCAGGTTGGGGCGATCTTGTCGAAGATGACTTCGCCCAGAAACTTGCGGGCATTCGCGATGCGCTGGCGGCAGGCCTCGCCGCCGCCTAGGCCGCGACCGCCTTCGGGCCGATCCGGTCAGTCCGCGATGTTGGGTCCCAGCGAGGGATCGAGGTCGCGCGGGCGGATCAGGTGGACGAGTTGGCCGCAGTTTTCCCCCAGATCGGCCCAGTTCGCGATGTCGAGCCGGATGACCGCGAAGGCGGCGGTCGGAAACTTGTCCTCGATCACATCGCGCAAGGGGTTGGTGCCGTCGTCGGGAACGAGATCGAAGATGAGGTCTTCGAGACCGGGATTGTGTCCCACCAGCATGATCGAGCGCGGGCCGCCCGTCGCGTCGCCATGCTCGTCCTGTTCGCGCAGGACCTCCATCAGCGTGGCGGAATTGGCGAGGTAGATGCGCCGGTCCCAGGTGATCGGCGGGGTTTCGCCAGCGGCGTCCCCGGCAAGTTCGATGGTCTGGGTCACGCGGACAGCCGGCGAGGCCAGCACCCGTCGCCAACCGACCGCATTCTCGATGCCGTAGTCGCGGATGTGCTTGCCCATGACCCCGGCGCCCACGCGGCCGCGCTTGTTGAGGGGGCGGTCGAAATCGCGCAGGCGCGCGTCGTTCCAGTCCGATTTGGCGTGGCGGAAGATGCCCAGGGTTTTCATCAGGGTGCAGCCAATCTCGTGGAAGCGGATCAGAACAGCGGGCGCGAGTCTTCGGCCGGGTCCGCCGTCGCCCCTGAAGCATGGCCGGACACGCGCTGTAAAGCCTCCTCCAGCGAAATCCGCCGAATCGGAGTGCCTGCCGGGAACGCCGAGAGCAGGCGGGAGGGGAAGGCGGGCGACAGCACCACGAAATGGCCCCGGTCATCCCGGCTGCGGATCAGGCGTCCGAATGCCTGCGCCAGCTTGGCGCGGATCAAGGTGTCGTCGTAGGCGCTGCCGCCGTTCGCCAGCCGTCGCGCGCGGTGCAGGATGGAAGGGCGCGGCCATGGCACCTGCTCCATGATGACGAGCCGCAGCGAGTGGCCGGGCACGTCCACGCCGTCGCGCAGGGCATCGGTGCCCAGCAGAGAGGCGGCGGGATCGTCGCGGAAGATGTCGACCAGGGTGCCGGTGTCGATCGGATCGACGTGCTGGGCGTAGAGCGGCAGGCCGCCGCGTGCGAGGCGGTCGGCGATGCGGCCGTGGACCGCGCGCAGGCGCCGGATCGCGGTGAAAAGCCCGAGCGCGCCGCCGCCCGAAGCCTCGATCAGTCGGCCGAAGGCGGCGGCGAGGGCGGGGATGTCGCCCCGCGGTACGTCGGTGACGATCAGCACTTCCGCCTGCGCGGCGTAGTCGAACGGGCTCTGGTGCGTGGAAAGGCGCGGCGCGACCTCGATTTCGGCGGCGCCTGACCGGGCCACGGCCTTGGTCCAGTCGTCCCCGTCGCGCAGTGTGGCCGAGGTCAGGACGACCCCGTGCGCCGGTTCGAGCACGACCTTGGCGAAGGGCTTCATCGGGTCGAGCCAGCGGCGGTGGATGCCGATGTCGAATTCGCGAGAGTCGGAACGGTCGACCGCGAGCCAGTCGACGAACTCGGGGTCGGCCGCGCCGCCAAGGCGGTTCAGCAGCGATTCCCACGCGGCGAGGGTATCGACGCGCCATGTGAGCGAGTGGCGCGCCCCTTCGATGCGGGCGCGGCCGGGGCCGTCCAGCCAGTCCGGCGGCTCCTCCAGCAACGCTTCCAGCCTCATGCCGAGGCGGATGAGGGGCTGGCGCAGTTCGGCCAGCGCCATGCGCGCGGCCTGCGATACCTCGACGAATGCGCCTTCCAGCCCGGCCGCCTCGGTTTCCAGCGCATAGCCGGCGTCCTGCCCGCCGCTCTCGTCGCGGGCGTAGACGGTGGCGCGCACGGCGGCGAGCAGTTCCTCCAGCGGGCCGGAGGCGGCGTTCTCGCCAATGCGCTGGAGCCAGCCGTCGCCGGGCAGCGCCTCGGCGGCGGCGCGGGCGGCGGTGATCGCCTTGCCTCCGGCCTCGTCGTAGCTGGCGATGTCGGCAAGGCGCGCGGCGAGGCCCCGGCGGCGGCCTTTCGAGGCTTTCTCCGGTCCGATGACCCAGCGCCGCAGTTCGATCGCCTCGGCCCCTGTCAGGGCGGCGGCGAAGGTCGAGTCGGCGGCATCGAAGACGTGGTGGCCCTCGTCGAAGACGATGCGGGTGGGGCGAGAAGCGGGATCGCGGCCACGCGCGGCGTTGACCATCACGAGCGCGTGGTTGCCGATGACCAGATCGGCGCCGACGCTGGCGCGGGTGGCGCGCTCGATGAAGCATTTCCGGTAATGCGGGCAGCCGGCGTAGACGCACTCGCCGCGCCGGTCGGTCAGCGCCGCGATGCCGCGCTGGCGGAACAGGGTGCCGAGCCAGCCGGGCAGGTCGCCGCCGATCATGTCGCCGTCGCGCGTATAGGCGGCCCAGCGCGCCACGAGTTGCGCGAGGATCGCGGCGCGGCCGTTGAAGCCGCCCTGCAGCGCGTCCTCGAGGTTGAGGAGGCACAGGTAGTTCTCGCGGCCCTTGCGCACCACGACGGGGCGGGTGCCGTCGGCGCGGCGTTCCGGCCAGGCGCGGCGGCTCTCGTGGCGGAGCTGGCGTT
>DATKFS010000171.1:0-33154 GCA_035511275.1 Novosphingobium sp. | reverse complement strand
GGCGGTCGAGATAGGCGCGGTGGAGATCCCGGATCTCGTCCTTGTCGTAGGGCTGGGTCTGCTGGGCGAACTTGACCACCGCCGCAACCGCGGCGCTGTCGTCCGTCTGCATCGCCGCATCGAGCAGCGCGCGGACCTGCTTTGGCATGCGCGGCTTTTCGACTTGAATGAACGGCACGTATTCCGGGTAAGGCGGCAGGACCAGCACCAGCGGCGCCGGCGGCGGCGGTGGGATGAGCACCATTGGTTCCTCCGGCTCCTGCGCTTGGGCAGAAATCGCGAACAGGAAGACCGGAAGAGCGGCGAAGGCGCAGCGACGCGCCGCCATTGCTGCATGAAGTCGCGTCATGTGCGCAGGCGCCACCCGGTGCGGAACACCCATGAGATGAAGGCCACGCAGATCGCGAGGAACGCCAGCGTCAGGCCGAGCGACAGGCCGATCGGCACGTCGGAACTGCCGTAGAACGTCCAGCGCAGCCCGTTGACAAGGTAGACGATGGGGTTCGCCATCGCGACCGACCGCCACGGCTCGGGCAGCATGTCGATCGAATAGAACGTCCCGCCCAGGAAGGTCAGCGGCGTCAGGATCAACATCGGGACGATCGTCAACTTCTCGAAACTGTCGGCCCAGATCCCGAGGATGAAGCCGAAGAGCGAGAAGCTGGCCGACACCAGCAGGATATAGAGGAATGCGTAGAACGGGTGCGCGATCGAATAATCGACGCAGAAGCTGGCGGTGACGAGGATGATCGCCGCCAGGATCAGCGACTTGGTAGCCGCCGCGCCCACGAAGCCGACCAGCGTCTCCACCACGCCTACGGGGGCGGAAAGCAGCTCGTAGATCGCCCCGGTGAAGCGGGGCATGTAAATGCCGAAGCTGGCGTTGGAGGTACTCTCGCCAAGGATCGTCAGCAGCAGGAGCCCGGGCACGATGAAGGCGCCGTAGTTGACACCGTCCATGCCCCCCTGCCCTCCGGCGCTCATCTGGCCGCCGATCGCGGCGCCGAACACGACGAAATAGAGCGTCGTCGTGAGCACTGGCGCCAGGATCGACTGCATGGCCGTGCGGAAGGCACGCATCAGTTCCTGCTTGTAGATGGTCCAGGCGCTGCGGGCGTTGAAAAGGCTCATGCCGCGTCTCCCTGCCCCGGCGCATCAGGGCCTTCGAGCAGGTTCACGAAGATGTCCTTCAGACTCGATTCGTGGATGTCGATGGCGGTATAGTCGATGCCCGCGCGCGTGAGTGCCTTGGTCAGTTCCGCGACTTCCGCCGTGCCGGCGCCGGCCCCCTCGCCGCCGCCGCCGCGATAGCAGAGCACCCTGCCCTCCTCGATGATCGACACCGGGTATGCCGCTACCGCCGGGGGCAGCTCGGACAAGGGCGCCGCCAGCGTGATGAGCGCCTCGGTGCGGCCGAGCCGCTCCATCATCGCCGCCTTTTCATCGACCATCAGGATCTCGCCCTTGCGGATGATGCCAACGCGATCGGCCATCTCCTCCGCTTCCTCGATGTAGTGGGTCGTCAGGATGACCGTCGTCCCGCGCTCGCGCAGCAGTGCGATCTGCTTCCACATGTCGCGCCGCAGTTCGACGTCGACGCCGGCGGTCGGCTCGTCGAGGAACAGCAGTTCGGGCTCGTGGGCCAGGGCCTTGGCGATGAGGACGCGGCGCTTCATCCCGCCTGAAAGCGTGCGGATCTGCGCATCGCGCTTTTCCCAGAGGCTGAGCGCCCGCAGGATGTCCTCGATCAGCGCCGGATTGGGCGGCAATCCGAACAGGCCCCGCGAATGATTGACCGATCGCAGGACGGGCTCGAACATGTCGGTCGCCAGTTCCTGCGGGACCAGGCCGACCCGCGCACGCAGACGCCGCCAGTGCCTGTCCATATCTTCTCCGAACGCGCGGATCGCACCCGAAGTCGGTCGCACCAGTCCGCAGACAGCACCGATCAGGGTCGTCTTGCCTGCTCCGTTCGGCCCGAGCAGGGCAAAAATCTCACCCTTGTTGATGCTGAGATCGACGCCCTTGAGCGCGGTAAAACCGCCCTTGTACGTCTTCGTAAGGCCACTGATTTCGAGAATGGGTTGCATGGCCGCATGAATGGGGCGGAATCGTCTTCGTTCCAAGCCCCCTCGGACGATAATTTGTCCGATAATTGAGGAGGCCGTCAGGGAATGAGCAGGCTGGAATCGCCGTAGCTGTAGAAACGATAGCCGCTGCCTATGGCGTGGGCATAGACCTCCTGCATCCGCTCCAGCCCCATCAGCGCCGAGACCAGCATGAACAGCGTGGACTTGGGCAGATGGAAGTTGGTCATCAAGCCGTCGATCGCGCGGAAACGGTAGCCCGGCGTGATGAAGATCGACGTGTCGCCCTCGAAAGGAAGGATGACGCCATCTTCGCCCGTCGCGCTTTCTAGGAGACGCAGCGACGTGGTGCCGACGGCGATCACCCTTCCGCCAGCGGCTCGGACGCCGTTGAGCCTCTCGGCAGTGGCGACGTCGATGCGGCCCCATTCGGCGTGCATCCGGTGCTCGGTGGTGTCGTCGGCCTTGACCGGGAGGAACGTGCCGGCACCGACGTGCAGCGTCAGCGTCTCGCTGGCGATGCCTGCCGCATCCAGCGCCTCCATCAGCTCCGGCGTGAAATGCAGCGCTGCCGTGGGGGCCGCGACGGCGCCCTTTTCACGGGCGAACATCGTCTGGTAGTCGCTGGCGTCGGCCTCGTCGGTGGGACGCTTGCCGGCGATGTAAGGGGGCAGCGGCATGCGCCCGGCGCGTTCGAGCAGGACCTCCACCGGCTCGTCACCCTGGAAGGCCAGAGTCCAGCTGCCGTCCTCGTGCCGTTCCTCGGCAATGGCAGAGACCTGGGCGGGGAAGACGATCTCGTCGCCGGCCCGGAGGCGCTTGGCGTTGCGCACGAACGCCTGCCAGCGGCGCAGGTCGATCCGCTTGTGCAAGGTCGCGCCGATACGCGCTTCGCCGCGCAGCCCCTCGAGCTGGGCCGGGATCACGCGGGTATCGTTGAAGACCAGCACGTCGCCGGGGCGCAGCGCGCCGGGCAGGTCGCGGACGTGACGATCGGAAAACGGCGCATCGCCGTCCACCACCAGCATCTTCGCCGCATCGCGCGGACGTGCCGGGCGCAGGGCGATGCTCTCGGGCGGAAGGTCGAAGTCGAAAAGGTCAACGCGCATGGCGCCGCGCGCTAGACCAGTGGGAGCACTTCGACAAGCTCGGGACGAGCGGCCCCCGTCCCGAGCTTGTCGAAGGCGGGCGCGCTCAGTTCGAGATCGAATTGTTCAGCTGCGCTGCGGTCGGCACCGGCGCGGCCGCCGCAGGAGCGACCGGGGCTGCCGGGGCAGGCTTGTTTTCCGAGGCGAGCGATGCCTGGAGGACCTTGGTCGGGTTCTCGGGCGGCTCGCCGCGCTGGATCGCATCGACGTAGCTCATGCCGGCGATGACGCGGCCGAACACGGTGTATTTGTGGTCAAGCGCGAAGCGGGGATAGAAAACGATGAAGAACTGGCTGTTCGCGCTGTTCGGCTCGTTGGTGCGGGCCATCGACACCGTACCGCGCAAGTGCGGCATGCTGTTGAACTCCGCCTCGAGATCGGGGAGCGGCGAGCCGCCCTGCCCGGTTCCGGTGGGATCGCCGGTCTGCGCCATGAAGCCGTCGATCACGCGGTGGAAGATCACGCCGTTGTAGAAGCCCTGCTTCGCCAGCGTCTTGATCCGCTCCACATGGTGCGGCGCCCACTGCGGCATGAGGCGGATGGCGACGCGTCCGCCGTCCGACAGGTCGAGCAGGAGCACGTCGTCGGGGTCGTGCGAGATGTCGGTGTCGACGATGCTCGGCACCACGGCGGGCGTCGGCTTGGCCGGCTCCTTGTCCTTCGCGAAGGCCGGGGCGGACGCGAGCGCGGCGCCGATCATCAGCGCAGTCAGGGGCGCGGTCATGGGAAGGCGAAACTTCATGGATTACTCACTGGCCAATATTTTGCGGATCCGGCCGATCCCAAGCTTGGCGCGATAGAGCGCGGCCGCTGTCGATACAATGAACGAATTCATCACGGCCCCGCCAGACCGGACACTTCAGTAGTCCCCAAGGAGACCATTCTGCGCGATCCGCGCCACCACGTCTTCGCGCACCGACGGGCTGACGAACTTCGCGATGTCACCCCCGAACATCGCGATTTCCTTCACCAGCTTCGAGGCGATCGGCTGCAGGCTGACATCCGCCATCAGGAACACGGTCTCGATGGTGGAATTGAGCTGCTGGTTCATGCCGGCCATCTGGTACTCGTACTCGAAATCGGCGACGGCGCGCAGGCCGCGCACGATCACGCTGGCGCCCTGCACTTGCGCGAACTTCATCAGCAGCGCGTTGAAGCCGACGACGGAGACGTTGTCGATGCCCATCGCGGCCACTTCGCGCTCGACCATGGCGATCCGCTCGTCGGGCGTGAACAGCGGGTTCTTCGACATGTTCGTCGTCACGCCGATGATGAGCTTGTCGACGAGCTTGGCGCCGCGCCGGATGATGTCGGCGTGACCCAGCGTGATCGGGTCGAAAGTGCCGGGATAGACGCCGATCCGTTCGGGTGCAGAGACTGGCATCAGTGATCCCTCTCGATGATGTAGCGCGCCACGGCCCGCAGCAGGTCCGCTTCCTTGCCGTGCTGGGCGAGCTGGTCGACCGCCTGCTCCACCAGCATCCGCGCCTGTTCGCGGGCCCGGTCGGGGCCGAGCAGCGAGACGAAGGTCTCCTTGCCGGCCTTGGCGTCCTTGCCCACCGCCTTGCCGGCAATGGCGGCGTCGCCCTCATGGTCGATGAGGTCGTCGGCGATCTGGAAGGCGAGGCCGATGTCGCGGGCGTAGCCGCGCAGGTGGCTGCGGCCTTCGGGCTGCACCCGGCCAAGTATCGCGCCCATCTCCACCGCCGCGCCGAGCAGGGCGCCGGTCTTGAGCTGCTGGAGGCGGGTGACGGTCTGCAGGTCGAACTCGCTGGTTTCGGCGACGAGGTCCATCATCTGGCCGCCCGCCATGCCTTGTGCGCCGCTGGCGTGGCCGAGGGTGCGGACCAGTTCGATCTGGGTGAAGGGATCGGGGCTGGTGGCGGTATCGGCCAGAACCTCGAACGCGAAGGCGTGGAGCGAATCGCCCGCGAGCACCGCCGTCGCCTCGTCGAAGGCGAGATGCAGGGTCGGCTTGCCGTGGCGCAGGGCATCGTCGTCCATGCACGGCAGGTCGTCGTGGATCAGCGAGTAGACGTGGATCGCCTCGATCGCCACGGCGGCCCGGATCGCGGCCTCGCGCTGGACGCCGTACATCTCGGCGACCGAGGCCAGCAGCAGCGGCCGCAGCCGCTTGCCGCCGCCGATCGCGGCATAGCGCATCGCCTCGACCAGCCTGGCACGTGCGTCATCGGGAACCGGGAGCAGCGCGTCGAAGGCGCCGTCGATCTCCTCGGCGATGCGCGACAGGCCGTCGGCCAGCAGCGAATCGGTCACGCCCACGGCGCCCACGCTTCAGCGATCCGGCGCATCGAAAGGCTGGGTGCCCGCGGCGGTGCCGTCCGGCCCGGCGACGATCCGCTCGATCCGCGCCTGCGCCGCGTCGAGGCGCTTCTGGCAGTGCTGCCGCAGCTTCTCGCCCTTTTCGTAGAGCGAGATCGAATCCTCCAGCGGCACGTCTCCGCTTTCGAGCTGCCGCACGATGGTTTCCAGCGCGCGCAGGGAGTCTTCAAAGCTCAGGGTATCGATGGTTTGCGGTTCGGAAGCCATGGGCCAGCAATGGCGGGCCGGAATGTGCCGGTCAAGGTGGGAGCCGGTAAATTACGGTTAGGCGCAGGCATAACGAGCCTGCGGTAGTGACCGAAATTTAATCTTCAGCGGCCGGGTCGAGGTTTCCGGTAGTGGAGTTGGTTGATGAAATACATGCGCATGGGGACTTCCTCATGGAGGCGCGGAGAGGGAAAATCCGACGATGGGAAAGAACCTGCGCGAAAGTAGCAGGGTCGGGACTTGTAGGAAAACGGCTCCGGGATCGGTTCACGCGGAGGCGCGGAGGCGCGGAGGCGCGGAGATGTCCCGCCAGGCCGCAGGCTATCCCTGTCATCCGACGTAGCGGCACGCGCAACTTCGAGAGGGAGGGCGGCGCCGCCGCAAGCACGACACCTCTGCGTCCCTGCGTCTCTGCGTGCCCCACCCCCACCTTCGGTTTCGCCCCACCTCCCGCGCGAAAACACCCGATCACGCCCGACAGCCGCAAAGCCATCTAGCGCACGCGCATCGACATGGCTAAGGCGCGAGCCATGAGCACGATCACCCCAGAAGTCGTCGAGGCGCATGGCCTCAATCCCGAGGAATACGCACGCGTCCTGAGCGCGCTGGGACGCGAGCCGAACCTCGTGGAACTCGGCATCTTCTCGGTCATGTGGTCGGAGCACTGCTCCTACAAGTCGAGCCGCTTCCACCTCAAGAAGCTGCCCACCAAGGCGCCCTGGGTCATCTGCGGCCCCGGCGAGAACGCGGGCGTGATCGACATCGGCGATGGCCAGGCCGCGATCTTCAAGATGGAGAGCCACAACCACCCCAGCTACATCGAGCCCTACCAGGGTGCGGCGACGGGCGTGGGCGGCATCCTGCGCGACGTGTTCACGATGGGCGCGCGCCCCGTGGCGAACATGAACGCGCTGCGCTTCGGCCGGCCAGACCATCCGAAGATGAAGCACCTCGTCAAGGGCGTGGTCGCGGGCATCGGCGGCTACGGCAACTGCGTGGGCGTGCCGACCGTCGGCGGCGAGACCAACTTCCACAAGGCGTATGACGGCAACATCCTCGTCAACGCGATGACCGTCGGCATCGCCGATACCGACAAGATCTTCTACTCGGCCGCCACGGGCCTCGGCAATCCGATCGTCTACGTCGGCTCCAAGACCGGTCGCGACGGCATCCACGGCGCCACCATGGCCTCGGCCGACTTCGGCGACGACATCGACCAGAAGCGCCCGACCGTGCAGGTCGGCGATCCCTTCGTCGAGAAGCTGCTGATCGAGGCCTGCCTCGAACTCATGGCGACCGACGCCATCGTCGCGATCCAGGACATGGGCGCGGCCGGCCTCACTTCCTCGTCGGTCGAGATGGCGAGCAAGGGCGGCGCGGGCATTCGCCTGAACATGAACAAGGTGCCCTGCCGCGAAGAGGCGATGACGCCCTACGAGATGATGCTCAGCGAATCGCAGGAGCGCATGTTGATGGTCCTGCAGCCGGGCAAGGAAGCCATGGCCGAGGCCATCTTCAGGAAGTGGGAACTGGACTTCGCGGTGATCGGCGAAGTGACCGACACTGGCCACATGGTGCTCGAATTCGACGGCGAAGTGGTCTGCGACATCCCGCTCGGCCCGCTGGCGGACGATGCGCCGGAATACGAGCGCCCCTACGTCACTGCGGAAGAGTACAAGGCCTGGGCCAAGGTGCCGGAGCTGGGTGAGATCGCCGAGAGCACCGACCTCGGCGCGGACCTCGTCAAGCTCATGGGCGGCGCGGACCTCGCCTCGCGCAAGTGGATCTGGGAGCAGTACGACAGCCAGGTCGGCGCGGACACCATGCAGAAGTCCGGCGGCGACGCCGCCGTCGTGCGCATCCACGGTACGCAAAAGGCGCTGGCGATCAGCACCGACTGCTCGCCCCGGTACTGCTACGCCGATCCTTACGAGGGCGGCAAGCAGGCGGTCGCGGAAACCTACCGCAACATCAGCGCGGTCGGCGGATTGCCGCTGGCGATCACCAACTGCCTCAACTTCGCCAACCCGCAGCGCCCCGAGATCATGGCGCAGATCGTCGGCTGCCTCGGCGGCATGGGCGATGCCTGCCGCGCGCTCGACTATCCGATCGTGTCGGGCAACGTGTCGCTCTACAACGAATCGAAGGCCACCGGCGGCGGCTCGGCGATCCTGCCGACCCCGGCGATCGGCGGCGTCGGCCTGCTGGCGGACCTCGACAAGATGGCGACGGTGGCGTTCAAGCAGGAAACCGACCAGATCTGGCTGATCGGCGGCAAGGGCACGCATCTCGGCCAGTCGCTGTGGCTCAAGGAGATCGCAGGGCTTGAAGCCGGCGAGCCCCCGGTGGTGGACCTCAAGGTCGAGGCCGAAAACGGCGCCTTCGTCCGCAAGCTCATCGCCGACGGCACCGTCAACGCGGTCCACGACATCAGCGACGGCGGCCTGCTCGTCGCGATCGCCGAGATGGCGCTGGCCGGAAACCGTGGCGCCATCCTCGATCCCATCGCCGGCACCGCCGAGGCGTTCGGCGAGGACCAGTCGCGCTACGTGGTGACGGCCCCCAAGGGCACCGAGATTGCGGGCGCGGTGTGCATCGGTTCGGTCGGCGGCTGGGCGATCCAGGAAGCGCGCGCCGATGGCATCGACGTCGACCTCGTCGCCCTGCGCGAGGCGAACGAAGCCTTCTTCAAGGACTGGATGGAAGCCTGACGCCCTTGCGCCTTCCTGTCGCGAAGCGATGGGGAGGTGGCGGCCCGCAGGGCTGGCGGGGGCTTCTCCCCCTCCCCATTGCTTCGCAACAGGGCGGATTGTCCCGCCTATCGTCCCGCCAGCACGTTCACGCTCAGCGCCAGGATCCCGAGGTTGAACGCGAAGGCGAACAGCCCGTGGAACGTGGAGACGCGGCGCATGGCGGTCTTGGTGATGGTGATGTCGGCGGTCTGGCAGGTCATGCCGATGACGAAGGCGAAGTTCACGAAGTCCGAGAAATCGGGCACGCAGTCGCCCGGAAACTCCAGCCCCTCGTGATCCCCGCCCCCGTGCGGCGCGTAGTAGAGCCGCGCGTAGTGGAAGGCGAAGATCAGGTTGGTGAAGGTCCAGCTCGCCAGCAGCGTCAGCACCAGTAGCGTGATCCCGCCCGCGCCCAGCGAGCCGCCATCGAGGATCAGCAGGCTGAGCGCCACCAGCACGACGATGCTGATGAGCCCGCTCAGGACCAGCAGCTGGAACTGCCCGGCATCGTCGCGCCGCGCCTGCATCCGCATGTGTTCGGGCGTGCTCGACCGCCACAGCGGCAGGCACGAGGCCGCGAAGACGAAAACCGCAAGGTCGAACGCGGCGATGATCGCCTCGCCCCGGTGCAGCGGCAGCAGCCTGAACGTCGGCGCCGCCAACGCGAACACGGCGAGGAACAGGAGATAGCGGGGATGGCTGATCTTGACCGACATGGACGCTCCCTGCGGTGGCCCTGCCCGCATAAAGCATGAAGCGCGATCCGGTTCGAGCCCGTCGCGGCAATCCGTCCGTCATCCCGGCGAAAGCCGGGGCCCCCGGGTATGCTTGAGGCACTCGCTCGCCGACAGTCGCCGTGAGACAGCGCCCCGCCTGAAGGCGGGCTCGGCCCGGCCAGCGGTCCCCGCCTGCGCGGGGACGACGGCGGTTACTGCACCCAGTCCTTCTGCGGGATGCCCAGCAGGCGCAGGACGCTGGTGAGGTCGCCCCGGTCGATCCAGCCGTTGGCGGCGGCACGGGCCTTGGGCTTGGCGTGGTAGGCGATGCCGTAAGTGGCCGCCTCCAGCATCGGGATGTCGTTGGCGCCATCCCCGGTCGCAAGGCTGATCGCGCCTTCGCCCACGGCTGCGATCTCCGCGAGCAGGGTCGCCTTCTTGACCGCCGAATCGACGATGCCGCCAACCAGCCCGCCGGTCAGCTTGCCGCCCGCAACGTCGAGCCGGTTGCCGACGACGTGCTCGAAGCCGAGCTGCTCGGCCACGGGATCGGCGAAGTGGTGGAAGCCGCCGGTGACGAGCACGGTGCGGCAGCCCAGCTTCTTCAGCGTCTCCACCAGCACTTTCGCGCCCGGCATCGGCCGGATGCGGGTGGCGAGGCATTCGCCGATCGCCTCGACGCCCAGCCCGTCCAGCAGGCCGACTCGCTCGCGAAGGGCCTGCTCGAAGTCCAGTTCGCCCTGCATGGCGCGCTCGGTGATCGCCGCGATGCGCTCCTTGAGGCCGGCGAAGTCGCCCAGTTCGTCGATGCATTCCTGCCCGATCATGGTCGAATCCATGTCGGAGATGAACACGCGCGGCACCACCGGCTCCTCGGCCGTGACGAGGCCGTCGGAGGGCGAGAAATGCCCGTCCAGTGCGGCGCGCAGGGCCACCGCGTCATCGTCGGGCGAGTCGATCTGCATCGTCTGGCCGCAGAAATCGAGCATCGAGGCATCGGCGATGCGCACGCCCGCCTGCTCCATCTGCGCCCTGGCCGCCTCGAGTCTTGCCGAAAGGTGGTCCGGTTCTGCTATCAGCCGGGCAATGAGCACTGCGAATTCCCTCGATACACCATACGATATCGCCGCCGGAGACCGGCCGCCGCTGGCGCTCATCGCAGGGCCGACCGCCAGCGGCAAGAGCGATTGTGCCGTGGCGCTGGCACAGGAACTCGGGCGGCGGGGGCGCCGGGCGTTGGTGGTCAATGCCGACAGCTCGCAAGTCTACGCCGACCTGACGATCCTCAGCGCCCGCCCCACGCCAGAGGAAATGGGCGGGATCGAGCACCGCCTGTTCGGCGCCTGGGACGGCACGCAGAGCTGTTCCGCCGCCGACTGGGCGCGCGCCGCCGCCGCCACGATCGCCGAGGTTCATGCGCAGGGCGCGGTGCCGATCCTCGTCGGCGGCACCGGCCTTTATATACGCACGCTGCTGGAAGGCATCGCCCCGGTCCCGGCGATCGACCCGGAGGTGCGCGAGGCCGTGCGCGCCCTCCCCGTCGATCGGGCCTATGCCGCGCTGCTGGTCGAGGACGCCGAGCGCGCCGCCCGGCTTGCCCCCGCCGACAGCGCCCGCGTGGCCCGCGCACTGGAAGTCGTGCGCTCGACCGGCAAGGGCCTCGCCCACTGGCAGGCGCAGACGAGCGGCGGCATCGGCGATGCCGTGCGCGTCCACGCCGCCGTGCTCCTGCCCGAGCGCCAGACCCTCTACGCGCGCTGCGACCTGCGCTTCCGGCGCATGATCGAGCGCGGCGCCATGGCCGAGGTCGAGGCGCTGCTGGCGCGCGGTCTCGACCCCGCCCTCCCCGTCATGCGCGCGATCGGTGTGCCCGAACTGGCCGGAGTCGCGCGCGGCGAATGGTCGCTCGACGAGGCGACCACGCGCGGATCGCAGGCCACGCGCAACTACGCCAAGCGGCAATTCACCTGGCTGCGCCATCAACCCCCGGAAGAATGGGCGAGAATCTCGTTTCAAAATTACAACGTAGATGCCTTGAATGACATTTTATTTCGTCGGATGGGGTTGACCTGACATATCCCCCTGCCTAGAGGCGCTCTCAACCCGCTGATCGGAAGTGACGCGGGCAGGAGGGGACGGCCCGGTGCGCGCATTGTCGTTCCGGGTCGGTTTCATGAGGGAGCGCGCCGGTTATCCGGCATTGCGAAAGTCCGTGGGAACGGCCGTTCCGAACGGACGGGCGCTCCCGGAAAAAGCGGCCGTCACTGCTTCGTAAGAGTACGTCTTGGCGACGCCGAGGAATTGAGAAGGAACGTATCGTGAGTGAAGAGCGCAGCGGCGCGAACATCCTGGTCGAAAGCCTGGTCCGGCAGGGGGTCGAATTCGTATTCGGCTATCCCGGCGGCGCCGTGCTCCCGATCTACGATGCCCTCTTCGGTGACGAGCGCTTGCGCCACATCCTCGTGCGCCACGAAGCCGGTGCCGGCCACGCCGCCGAAGGCTACGCGCGTTCCACCGGCAAGCCCGGCGTCGTGCTCGTCACCTCGGGCCCGGGCGCGACCAACGTCGTCACCGCGATCGCCGATGCCTTCCTCGATTCGATCCCGCTCGTCGTCATCAGCGGCCAGGTGCCGACCGCGCTGATCGGCTCGGACGCGTTCCAGGAAGCCGACACCGTCGGCATCTCGCGCCACTGCACCAAGCACAACTACCTCGTGAAGGACCCGGCGGACCTTGCCGCGGTCGTCGACGAGGCGTTCCAGATCGCCACCACCGGCCGTCCCGGCCCAGTCCTGATCGACATCCCCAAGGACGTCCAGATCGCCACCGCCATCTGGAACGACGGCCCGACCCAGCGCCGCCAGCGCTACGCACCCCGCACCGAGGGCACCGCGCAGGAGATCGCGGCTGCGGTCGAGATGCTGGCGAACGCCAAGGCCCCGGTCCTCTACACCGGCGGCGGCGTCATCAATTCCGGCCCGCGCGCGACCGAACTGCTGCGCGAGCTGCAGGCGAAGACCGGCGCGCCCGTCACCTCTACGCTGATGGGCCTCGGCGCCTTCCCGGCCGACCATGCCGACTGGCTCGGCATGCTGGGCATGCACGGCACCTATGAGGCGAACCTGGCGATGAACCAGTCGGACCTCATCGTCTGCGTCGGCGCCCGCTTCGACGACCGCGTGACCGGGCGGCTGGACGCCTTCGCGCCGAACTCGAAGAAGATCCACATCGACATCGACCGCTCGTCGATCAACAAGACGGTCCGCGTCGACCTGCCGATCGTGGGCGACTGCGCCACCGTGCTGGAGCAGATGCTGGCCGAATGGGGCAGCCGCAAGGGCCAGGACCTGACCGCGTGGAAGGCCCGCGTCGACGGCTGGCGCGAGAAGAAGAGCCTCTCCTTCCCGCGCAACGCCGATGCCATCATGCCGCAGCTCGCGATCCAGCGGCTGTTCGAGCTGACCAAGGACAAGGACCCGGTCATCTCGACCGAAGTCGGCCAGCACCAGATGTGGGCGGCGCAGCATTTCCACTTCTTCGGCCCGAACAAGTGGCTCACCTCGGGCGGCCTCGGCACCATGGGCTACGGCCTGCCCGCCGCGATCGGCGCGCAGTGCGGCAACCCGGACAGCCTCGTCATCGACATCGCGGGCGACGCCTCGATCCAGATGAACATCCAGGAACTGGGCACCGCCACGCAGTACCGCCTGCCGGTCAAGGTCTTCATTCTCAACAACGAGTGGATGGGCATGGTCCGCCAGTGGCAGGAGCTGACCTACGAGAGCCGCTTCTCGAACTCGTATTCCGACAGCCTGCCCGACTTCGTGAAGCTGGCCGAGGCTTATGGCTGGAAGGGCATCCGCATCGAGGACGAGAGCCAGCTCGACGCCGGTATCCAGGCGATGATCGACCATCCCGGCCCGGTCATCGTCGACTGCCTCGTCCACAAGGAATCGAACTGCTTCCCGATGATCCCCTCGGGCGCATCGCACGTCGACATGCTCCTCTACGGCGACACCGTCGCCGGGACCATGGACGACGAAGCCAAGGCGCTGGTCTGAGGACAGGACAAGAACCATGATGCACATCCAGCAAGAAGCCGAGGAACGGCACGTCCTGACCGTGACGGTCGACAACGAGGCGGGCATTCTCGCCAAGATCGCCGGCCTGTTCACCGCGCGCGGCTACAACATCGACAGCCTGACCGTGGCCGATATCACCGAGAACCACGCGGTGAGCCGGATCACGATCGTGACCCACGGCCCGCCGAGCCAGATCGACCAGATCCACGCCCAGCTCGAACGGCTGGTGCCGGTCCACAAGGTCGTCGATCTCACCGAGGTCGGCCCGCACGTGGCGCGCGAACTGGCGCTGGTGAAGGTCGCCGGCACGGGCGAGAAGCGCGTCGAGGCGCTGCGCATCGCCGAGGTGTTCCGCGCCCGCCCCGTCGATACCACGACCGAGAGCTTCATCTTCGAGATGACCGGCGCGCCCGACAAGATCGACAGCTTCGTGGCGCTGATGCGCGGCCTCGGCCTCGTCGAGGTTGGCCGCACCGGCATCGTGGGCATGATGCGGGGCGCGGAAGAAGCCTGAGCAGAAATACGTCGTCCCGGACTTGATCCGGGACCGCGGGCGGTCTTTAGGCACAATCCAGCCGACGGCCCTCGCATGGAACACAGCGGTCCCCGGTCGAGCCGGGGATGACGAATGAGGAAAGAACGATGAAGGTCTATTACGACGCCGACAGCGACATCAACCTGATCACCGACAAGAAGATCGTCGTGCTCGGTTATGGCAGCCAGGGCCACGCCCATGCCCAGAACCTGCGCGATTCGGGCGTCAAGGAAGTCGCCATCGCCCTGCGCGAGGGTTCGGCCACCGCGAAGAAGGCCGAAGGCGCCGGCTTCAAGGTGCTCTCGAACGTCGAGGCGGCCAAGTGGGCCGACATCATCATGATCCTCGCCCCCGACGAGCACCAGGCCGCGATCTACGCCGAGGACCTCCACGCCAACCTGAAGCCCGGCGCGGCGCTCGCCTTCGCCCACGGCCTCAACGTCCACTTCGGCCTGATCGAGCCGCGCGCCGACATCGACGTCATCATGATCGCGCCCAAGGGCCCGGGCCACACCGTCCGCTCGGAATACCAGCGCGGCGGCGGCGTACCCTGCCTCGTCGCGATCCACCAGGACGTGACCGGCAACGCCCACGACATCGCCCTCGCCTACGCCTCGGGCGTCGGTGGCGGCCGTTCGGGCATCATCGAGACCAACTTCCGCGAGGAATGCGAAACCGACCTGTTCGGCGAGCAGGCCGTGCTCTGCGGCGGCGCCACCGCGCTCGTCCAGGCCGGTTTCGAGACGCTGGTCGAAGCCGGCTACGCGCCCGAGATGGCCTACTTCGAGTGCCTCCACGAGCTGAAGCTGATCGTCGACCTGATGTATGAAGGCGGCATCGCCAACATGCGCTACTCGATCTCGAACACGGCCGAATACGGCGACATCAAGACCGGTCCGCGCATCATCACCGAAGAGACCAAGAAGGAAATGAAGCGCGTTCTGGAGGACATCCAGTCGGGCCGCTTCGTCAAGGACTTCGTGATGGACAACCGCGCCGGCCAGCCCGAGCTGAAGGCCTCGCGCAAGCTCGCCCAGCGTCATCCGATCGAGGAAACCGGCGCCAAGCTGCGCGCCATGATGCCCTGGATCGCCGCCAACGCGCTGGTCGACAAGTCGAAGAACTGATCCTCAAGCGATCCGTTTCCGGCGGGCGGGTGGTCCTTGGACCGCCCGCCCGTTTGCGTTGTGGGGCTTCGACAAGCTCGGCCTGAGCGGATCTGGCAGGTATTGCACCAAGTCCGCTCACCCCGAGCTTGTCGAAGGGGCCGGGTTTGTCGAAGCCCCATCGCCGCGCCTACCGCCGCGTCCTCGTCGGCGCGTGGAAGTCGGGCGGCTTTCCCGACACCCAGCGCACGAACCGCGCGATCTCCTCCACCTCGAGAATCGCTCTCGCATCCGGGCCGAGCTTCGCCAGTTGCGCATTGCTCAGCGCCGCGTGGATGGTGCGGTGGCAGATCGGGTGGAGCGGCACCGTCTCGCGCCCGCCCCGGCTTTTCGGCACCGGATGATGCCATTCCACCCGCCGTCCGAGCGGGCGTTCGCAGAGCCAGCACCGGCGGCCTTCCTCGTTCATCCCCGCGCCGCCTCCCGCACCTTCGCTTCGCCCTGCCCTGCCATTAGTAAGTTATCAAAGTTTCAACCTTAATCAGGCCCTCATTCGCGATGGTTCACGCCCGCATTTCGCCGGGCGGCTGAAGGGTTCTTGGTTCATGACGGCATTCGGTCGGCGTAACGGTGTAGGCGGCATGGGCCAGGGCGCGCGCCCTGCGTTCGGGGTGGCGAAGCCGCTCAAGGGCGGTCCCGACAAGGCCGCGACGCCCAACGCCTCCGTCCCCGGCGGTGACCAGTTCCCGCCCCTCCCCGGCGACGCTCCCGCACCGACCTCGGCGCAGGCTATGCGCGAGGATGCGCTCTCCCGCCTTGCCGACCGCGCCAACGCGGTCCACGAACCGTCGGAGCAGAACGGCTTCGAAGCCTCGATCCACAAGATCAAGGAACAGGTCCTCCCCCGCCTGCTGGAGCGAGTCGACCCCGAGGCGGCCGCGACGCTGACCAAGGACGAGCTGTCCGAGGAATTCCGCCCGATCATCATCGAGGTCCTCGCCGAGCTCAAGATCACCTTCAACCGCCGCGAGCAGTTCGCGCTGGAGAAGGTGCTGATCGACGAGCTGCTCGGCTTCGGTCCGCTGGAGGAATTGCTCAACGACCCCGACATCTCGGACATCATGGTCAACGGGCCGAACCAGACCTACATCGAAAAGAAGGGCAAGCTGCAGCTCGCGCCGACGAAATTCCGCGACGAGCAGCACCTGTTCCAGATCGCTCAGCGCATCGTCAATCAGGTCGGCCGCCGCGTCGACCAGACGACCCCGCTGGCCGACGCCCGCCTCAAGGACGGCAGCCGCGTCAACGTGATCGTGCCGCCGCTGTCGCTGCGCGGCACCGCGATCTCGATCCGCAAGTTCTCCGAGAAGCCGATCACCATCGACATGCTGCAGGGCTTCGGCTCGATGAGCGAGAAGATGGCGACCGCGCTCAAGATCGCCGGCGCCAGCCGCATGAACATCGTCATCTCGGGCGGCACCGGCTCGGGCAAGACGACGATGCTCAATGCCCTGTCGAAGATGATCGACCCGGGCGAGCGCGTGCTGACGATCGAGGACGCGGCTGAACTGCGCCTGCAGCAGCCGCACTGGCTGCCGCTCGAAACGCGCCCGCCGAACCTCGAAGGCCAGGGCGCCATCACCATCGGCGACCTCGTGAAGAACGCCCTGCGCATGCGCCCGGACCGCATCATCCTGGGCGAAATCCGCGGCGCCGAGTGCTTCGACCTGCTCGCCGCCATGAACACCGGCCACGACGGCTCGATGTGCACGCTCCACGCCAATTCCCCGCGCGAGTGCCTGGGGCGCATGGAGAACATGATCCTGATGGGCGACATCAAGATCCCCAAGGAAGCTATCAGCCGCCAGATCGCCGAGTCGGTCGACCTCATCGTGCAGGTGAAGCGCCTGCGCGACGGTTCGCGCCGCACCACCAACATCACCGAGGTGATCGGCATGGAAGGCGACGTCATCGTCACCCAGGAACTGTTCAAGTTCGAGTACCTGGACGAGACCGACGACGGCAAGATCATCGGCGAGTTCCGCCCCTCGGGCCTGCGCCCCTATACGCTGGAAAAGGCGCGCCAGTACGGCTTCGACCAGGCCTTCCTGGAAGCCTGCCTCTGAGGACGGCGCTTGCGGCCCGGCGCGCGCCTCACGGCGCGCCCGTGCCCCACAGCTTGTCCTCGCGCACGAAGCCCTTGTGGCCGGCGGCGTCGAAGGGGCACCAGCCGTCCTTGCACTCGCCCAGCAGGCCCACCACGCCCGGCTCCACGCGCCACAGCATCGGCGAGCCACTCTTGGGTTCGGCGTGCATCTCGATCAGCCCGCCGTCCTTGACCACGCCCGCGCGCTGGCGGGAGAGCAGCAGGTCGCGCATCCAGCCCTTGTCGCCGGCGGGATCCTCGATCAGCCGCCACGAGCCTTCGCGGCGCAGCACTTTCACCGGCAGGTGCGGGCGGCGGTAGACCCAGTCGATCCGGTACGAATCGCCCGGCCCCACCCGCAGGTTCGCGATCTCGGCATCGACCGAGGCCCAGTAGGGCACCTTGTCGTCGTCGGCGGCCCGGGCGGGCGTCGTGGCGGCGAGGCCGAGCGCGCACAGGGCGGCGAGCGGCAGCAGGATCTGGCGGCAGTTCATCCCGCGATCCTTACCGCGTCGCGCGACGATGCTTCAAGGCTTCTTGACCCCGACCCTGTGGACGGCATAGCCCCTTGCCATGGCCCTGCACAGCGACACCGCCCGCCCGATCCCGCCTCGCCCGCGCGTGGTGGTGACCCGGCGCCTGCTCCCGGCGGTGGAAGCGCGCATGGCCGAGCTGTTCGACGTGGTGCTCAACCCGGACGACGTGCCGATGACTCGCGAGGCGATGGAAGCGGCGATGCGCGACTGCGACGTCCTCGTCCCCACCGTCACCGACACGATCGACGCGGCGATGATCGCGCAGGCGGGCGAGCGGATCGGCATGATCGCCAGCTTCGGCGCGGGCACCGAGCACATCGACGTCGCCGCCGCCCGCGCGGCGCGGATCATGGTGACCAACACCCCCGGCGTCTTCACCGACGATACCGCCGACCTGACGCTGGCGCTCATCATCCTCGTCTCGCGCCGCTTCAGCGAGAACGCCAGGACCCTGCGCGAGGGGCGCTGGGCCGGCTGGGGGCCTTCCGTCATGCTGGGGCACGCGCTCGGCGGCAAGACGCTGGGCATCGTCGGCATGGGCCGCATCGGCCAGGCCGTGGCCCACCGCGCCCGCGCCTTCGGCATGGACATCCGCTACCACAACCGCCACCGCCTGCCCGCGGCGGTGGAGAACATGTTCTCCGCCCGCCACGAACCCGACCTCGACCGGCTGGTGGCCGAGGCCGACATCCTCACCCTGCACTGCCCGGCCGGGCCCGAGACGGTCCACCTGATCGACGCCCGCCGCATCGGCCTGATGAAGCCCGACGCCTGCATCGTGAACACCGGACGCGGGCAGCTCATCGAGGAGGAGGCGCTGATCGAGGCGCTGGCGGGCAACCACATCGGCGGCGCCGGGCTCGACGTCTTCGCGCGCGAACCGCTGGTCGATCCCCGCCTGCTCGACCTGCCGGGCCTCGTCGCCCTGCCCCATCTCGGCAGCGCCACCTACGAAGGACGCGGCGCGGCGGGGGAGCGGATCATCGCCAACATCCGCTTCTGGGTGGACGGCCACCGCCCGCACGACATGGTCCTGCCCTGACCGGCCGGGTCGCGGATTCTTTTCTCCCCATTCCCGATCCGCTTCGGCGGCACATCCGCTTGCCCCGGGTTAATTTCCTGATCTAACCCCTCGTAAAGGGATTGCCCCCTATTCGGCGTGCAACCTAAGGGGGATACGACCAGATGACCAAGCAGCGCCTGCTGCCGATTGCCGCCATCGCCGCCTTGCTGCCCTTGCCCGCATGGGCGCAGGACGGCCGGATCGACGTCGCCGATGGCGGGGATACCGGCTGGCTGCTGGCGGCCGGGGCGCTGGCGATGCTGGCGTTGCCGGGCCTAGCCCTGTTCCATGCCGGACGGGTGCGACGCAGGAACGTGGTCTCGGTGCTGGTGCAGTGCGCGACGATCTTCGCGCTGGTCTCGGTGCTGTGGGTCATGGTCGGGTACACGCTGGCCTTCGGCGATGCGGACGGCGGGTGGCTGGGCAAGGGCAATGCCTGGATGCTCATCAACCTGGGCAACGTGCGCCAGGGCGCCAACGTGCCGGAAAGCGCCTTCGCGCTGTTCCAGATGGCCTCCGCCGCGCTGGCGCCTATGCTCATGACCGGGGCCTGGGCGGAGCGGGCGCGGCTGGGCTGGGTCATTGCGTTCTGCGGGCTGTGGAGCCTCGTCGTCTATGCCCCCGTGGCCCACTGGATCGGCGGGGGCGGCTGGCTGGCCGAGGGCGTGGGAACGCTCGACTGGGCGGGCGGCATCACCCTGCACACGAGCGCGGGCGTCTCGGCGCTGGCGATCGCGGCGATGCTGGGACGGCGCAAGGGCCTGGTCGGCGGCGCGGGTGGCGGCCCCGCCCATGCCCCTGCCCTGACGCTGACCGGCGCGGCGCTGCTTTGGATCGGCTGGCTGGGCCTTGGCGGCGGCGCCGCGCTGGCAGCGAGCGACGACGCGGCGGCGGCGATGATCGCCGTCCACGTCGCCGCCGCGGCCGCCGCGCTGGCCTGGCTCCTGGTCGAGCGGCTCGCGGGAAACAGGCCCTCCGCCACCGGCTTCGCCATGGGCGCGGTCGCGGGGATCGCCACCATCGCCGCCGCCGCCGGATACATCTCTCCCGGAGCGGCGATCCTGTTCGGCGTCGCGGGCGCGCTGGCGTGCTGGTCCGCGATGCGTTTCGTGCGCCGCGTGCTGAAGGTGGACGACGCGCTCGGCGTCTTCGCGGTGCATGGCGTGGGCGGCATCCTCGGCGCGCTGCTGCTGGCCGCGTTCCTCTCGCCGAACCTCGGCGGCGTCGGCTATGGCGAGGGCATGAACCCGATCGCGCAGCTCGTGGCGCAGGGCGTCGGCCTCGCGGTGGTGATCGCCTGGTCGGCGGTGGCGAGCGTCGTTCTCGCCCTCATGGCCTCGCTCGCCTTCCCGATGCGCGTGTCCGAGGATGCCGAGCGCGAAGGGCTGGACGCGACCAGCCATGGCGAACGCGCCTGGGAATTCGATTGACAGCCACCGCCCGCAGCCGGGAAATGGCGCGATGAAGGCATATTTCCGGCACGTCGGCCAGACACTCGCAAGGACGATCGACTTTCGGGGGCGGTCCCGGCGCGGCGAGGTGATCGACTATCTCGTCATCTCGGCGGCGGTGCTGATGATCGTCAACGGCCTTGCAGGCACGCTGGCGCCGGAGGGCGTGAGCCGGTGGGTTGCCTTCGCGGTGCAGTATGCGATCCTGGTCCCCGCCGCCGCGCTGATGGTCCGCCGCTTCCACGACTTCGGCTGGAGCGGGCGCTGGAGCCTCGTGCTGCTGGCCGTCGCGGCGCGGAGCCTGGTGCTGGACCTGCTGGCGCTCGTCGGTGGCTGGGACGCGCGCCGGGTGGTGGAAAGCGTCCTCGCCTACGCCGACTGGGTGCTGTTCCTGCCCTTCGCCGGTCTTTACCTGCTGCTGCTGGTCGCGCCCGGCAAAAAGGGTCCGAACCGCTACGGTCCGAACCCTCGTGAAGCCGCCGATGACGTCGCTCCCGCACCGGCGGAAGCGACGGCCCCCTGATCAGTCGCCGGTCAGGATGCGGTCGACCAGTTCCTTCACCGTCGGCGTGAAGCCGTTGGAATAGAACGGGTCCTGCTTGAACTTGTAGGCGGCATGGCCCGCGAACATCAGGTTCTCCTCCACCGGACCGCCATGGGCGATGTCCTGGAGGGTCTTCTGGATGCAGAAGCTGCGCGGGTCGGCAAGGCGGCCGGTGGTGTAGTCGTCATGGTCTTTCCACGACGAGAAGCCGCAGTGCGACAGGCAGCCCATGCAGTCCGCCTGGTCCTGGCGGATCACGTCGCGCTCCTCGGGGCTGACGAAGACGATGGTGTCGTCCGGCGTGCGCAGGCCATCGGTGTGGCCCTGCGCCGACCACGAGCGCGCACGGTCGAGGTCCTTGGGCGCGACCCAGAAGTTCTTGCCCTTCACGCCCACGTCCAGCCGCACGGTATGCTCGCCCGCCTCGACCTTGGAGTAGGGGATCTGCCGGTCCGAACGCGCCTCGAGGCTGCGCAGGAACGGGTTGCGCACGGCCGAGGAGTAGAACCCGGTCGGCGAGAAGCGGTGCAGCAGCACGTCGCCCGGCTCCAGTTCGCGCAGGGCGTCCTTCCACTCCTGCGGGATCGGGCTCTCGTGCGTGAGCAGCGGGCGGGTGCCGTACTGGAACGCGATCGAGCCCAGTTCCGGGTTGTCGATCCAGTTCTCCCAGTCGCGCAGGAACCAGACGCCGCCGGCCATGACGATCGGCACGGTATCGGCGATACCCTCTGCGCGCATGGTGTCGCGCAGCGCCTTCACGCGGGGGTACGGGTCTTCGGGCTTGAGCGGGTCCTCGGCGTTCGACAGGCCGTTGTGGCCGCCGGCCAGCCACGGATCCTCGTAGACCACCGCGCCGAGCAGGTCGGGGACCTTGTTGTAGGCGCGCTTCCACAGCGCACGGAAGGCGCGCGCGGAGCTGACGATCGGCAGGTAGTTGACGTTGAAGCGCGCTGCGATCTCGGACAGCTTGTAGGGCATCCCGGCGCCGCAGGTGACGCCCGCGACCATGCCGCGCGTCTGCTCCAGCACGCCTTCGAGGATGGTCTGGGCGCCGCCCATTTCCCACAGGACGTTGATGTTGATCGCGCCCTTGCCGCCCGAAATCTCGTAGGCGCGGCGCACCTGCTCGACCGCGCCGTCGATGGCGTAGTCGATCAGTTCCTGGTGGCGCTCCTTGCGGGTGAGCTTGTGATAGACCTGCGGCACGATCTTGCCTTCGGCATCGTAGCTGTCGGCATTCACCGCGCTGACGGTGCCGATGCCACCGGCAGCCGCCCATGCGCCCGAGCTCATGTGGTTGGTGGCGGCGACGCCCTTGCCGCCTTCGACCAGAGGCCAGACTTCACGACCGCCGTACAGAATCGGCTTGAGACCCTTGAAACTCATCTTCTCTTTCGTCTTTCCCAGGCGTTGCGCGTCAGCCCTGCGATCCATCGGTCTTCGGCGGCGCTTCGCCTGTTATGCGGCAGGGCTTGATATCCGCCGGCTCGGGCCGCGAACCCGCGACCTCGAACTGTGCATAATAGCCCTGCAGTTCCGGCTTGCGAACAAATTCCGTCAACCGCAATCCCACTGACGCGAATTCGCAGAACAGCAGCGACGGCGCAATCCCGTGAGCGTCCGTAGGGCGATCGACGTCGACCACGATCACCCGCCCGCCCGGACGCAGCGCCGGGCGCAGGCGCCACAGGAACGCGTAGGGCTCGGATACCTCGTGGTACATGTGGACCAGCAGGATGCGGTCGAAGCTGGCGGGCGGCAGGCGCGGATCGTCGGGCTTGCCGAGCGTGATCGAGACATTGCCGATCCCCTCGCGCATGACCCGCGCGCCCAGCCGCTCGTTGGCGGCCGGATCGATGTCCTCGGCCAGCACCCGCCCCCGGCGCCCGACGCGCTTGGCGAGGCGGGTGGTATAGTACCCCTCGCCCGCGCCGAGGTCGGCCACGCTCATGCGGGGTGCGATCTTCGCGAGGTCCATCACGACCTCGGCCTCGTTGACCTTGTCGCGCTGCGCTTCGGAGGCGAACGTGTTCACCCCCGTCTTCGACACCGGCCGGTCGGGCACGGGAAACGCCCGCGCGCTCGCGCTCCGCCCGTCGTCGACGGACGGCTGCTGGCAGGCGGCGAGCGCCATGGCCAGGACAGCGGAAACGGAAAGAGCGGCGCGAAACATGCGGCCCCATAGCGACTCGAGGCCGCGTTGGCAAAAGCCTTGAAAAGGCACGGGACGGGCGCGCGTCTCGCGACGGCACGCCCGCCGGGCTCAGTCGGCGTCCTCGACCTCGACCTTCTCGCCAGTCACGCGCTGCGAGAGCGCGGCCGCCATGAAGGGATCGAGATCGCCGTCGAGCACGTCGTCGGGCGATGTCGAGACGTAGCCGGTGCGCAGGTCCTTCACCTGCTGGTAGGGCTGCAAGACGTAGGAGCGGATCTGGTGGCCCCAACCGATATCGCTCTTGCTGGCGTGCTCGGCGCTGGCGGCTTCCTCGCGGCGGCGCATCTCGGCCTCGAACATGCGCGCCTTGAGCATGCCCATGGCGATCTCGCGGTTCTTGTGCTGCGAGCGGTCGATCTGGCTGGCGACGATGATGCCGGACGGCTGGTGGGTGATGCGCACGGCCGAATCGGTGGTGTTGACGTGCTGGCCGCCCGCACCCGACGCGCGGTAGGTGTCGATCTTCAGGTCCGAGGGGTTGATCTCGATCTCGAAGGTATCGTCGATCACGGGGTAGACCCAGACCGACGAGAAGCTGGTGTGGCGCCGCGCGGCGCTGTCATACGGGCTGATGCGGACGAGGCGGTGGACGCCGCTCTCGGTCTTGGCATATCCGTAGGCGTTCTCGCCCTTGATGAGCAGCGTGCAGCTCTTGATGCCGGCAGCTTCGCCCGCATGGTAGTCGACCAGTTCGACCTTGTAGCCGCGGCGTTCCGCCCAGCGCGTGTACATGCGCTGGAGGATTTCGGCCCAGTCCTGGCTTTCGGTGCCGCCCGCGCCCGCGTGGACTTCGAGGTAGGTGTCGTTGGCGTCGGCCTCGCCGCCCAGCAGCGCCTGGATCTTGTCGGCGTCGGCGCGGTCGGCCAGCGCCTTGAGCGTTGCCAGACCCTCGGCGATGGTCTCCTCGTCGCCTTCCATCTCGCCCAGTTCGACGAACTCGGCGGCGTCCGCCATCTCGGCGCTGATCTGGTTGACGGTGCCGATCGAGGCCTCGAGCCGGCGGCGCTCCTTCATGACCGCCTCGGCTTCCTTGGGCTTGTCCCAGAGGGTCGGGTCCTCGACGCGTGCGTTCAGCTCGTCGAACCGGCGCAGCGCGCGGTCCCAGTCGAGGAACTTGCGGACCAGCGCGAGGGCCTTCTCGATACGCGCTATGTGGGCCTGCCCTTCGGCACGCATGACGGGATTCTCCAACGAAACTGCTACGCCTGGCCGCGCATAACGCGGCGCGAGCGTATGTAAAGCGCACGGAAAATCCGCGCGCGGAAAGGCGGGGCTATTACCCGCAGGAGGGGGTGATGTTCAAGCGCGTTGGTCGACGACTTGCTCCGCCTCGATAACGAGGCACGCAGAGACGCGCAGACGCAGAGATTTCAGGATACCCGGCGAAGTCGCCAAAGATTGCCGACATGGCGTAGAGGCAGCGGGTACGGGGCACAAAGAACCGGAGATGCAGAGCAACATCTCTGCGCCTCCGCGTCTCTGCGTGCCCAATGCTACTTCGTGTTGAGCTTCTTCACCGCCTCCAGCGTCAGCTTCACATGGTCGCGATAATCGAGTTCCGAATGGACCATGGTGATCCGGCCGTCCTTGGCGATCACGTAGCTGGTGCGGTCGCTCATGCCTGCCGGAGCGCCCTCGCGCTTGAGGGCGACGTCGTATTCCTTGATGATCGCGGGCGTGGCGACGGCGACGGTGAACTTGTCGCGGCAGGCTTCGGTGGAGAACTTCTGCAGCGTCGGCAGGTCGTCGGCCGACATACCGACGACGGTGGCCCCCGCCCTGGCGAAGTCGTCGCTCGCCTCGGCGAAGGCGTGGGCCTCCAGCGTGCAGCCCTGCGTGAACGCCTTGGGGTAGAAGTAGAGCACCACCGGCCCGCGCTTGAGCGCCTGGCGCAAGTCGAACGAGAGCACCTTGCCCCCCTTCGCGCCCTTGGTGGCGAAGGCCGGGGCCTTGGCGCCCACCGGCAGGCTGGCGTGGGCAGTGCCGGCCGCAAACAGCAGGGTCGCGGCGGCGGCGAGCGGGGCAAGGAGGGTCTTTTGCATCATCGCAGTCTGGCCGGACAGCGCACGACTGTCCAGCCGTAACCGCGCGGGATTACTCGACTTCGATCCAGCCGAGAACGGTGCCCACTTCGTAGGTCTCGCCGACGGCGGAGGTGATCTTCAGCGTGCCGGTAGCGGGCGCCTCGACCTCGTTGGTGGACTTGTCGGCCTCGAGCGAGAACAGCGGCTGGCCTTCGGTCACCTTGTCCCCGTCCTTGGCCAGCCATTCGGCGATCTGGCCCTCCTGCATGGAGAAACCGATCTTGGGGAGCAGGATTTCAACGGCCATGGGTTTCGCGTTCCTCGTTCGGGGCCAGCGCGATGGTATCTCGCGCGTGGCCGATCTGCACGATGGGTAGCGCACTGTCCGGGGCAGGCAAGCAGGCGCCCGACATATCCGTCTCGGCGATGGGTTGAGGGGTCGCCCCCGACCTGATCGGGGACGACAGAGCCTAACCCTCCCTTCGCCCGTCCTCGTGCGCCATCCAGTGGACGAAGCGGTGGAGCGGGTACATGGCGTCGTGCGGGTTGCCGATGGTCGAGGGCCCCGCCTCGCCCAGATGCACCACGCGCTGGGCGCCGCCCGCCGCCAGCCGGTCGCGATAATCGGCCATGCGGTCGAACGGATAGAAGCCGACCGTCTGGGTCGCGACATTGATCCACTTCACCGCGTCGTCGAGACTCTCCACCCGCACCACGTTGGCGGTCTTGTTGATCGGATGGAAATCGACCGGCTCGTCCGAGCGCACGACGAGGCCCTTGCCGTCGGTGCGGCCCCAGACGCCGTATTCGTCGTCCATCAGGATCATCATCTCGACCGCCTCGCGCATGTCCATGTCGAGCGGGCGCACGTCGCCGCTTTCGGCGGCGCGGCGGGCGATGTGGAACTGCAGCCGCTCGCAGAAGCGGTCGACCTGCTCCTGCGGCCCTTCCACGAACTGGAAGCGGCTGGCGACGCAGGCTTCCTGGTTGAGCGTCATCACGTCCGCCGAGCACAGGTCGGCAACCCGGTCGATGGTCGCCTCATCGACCAGCCCCTCGCGCCCGACCATCGAGATCGAGGTCTTGGGATCGAACGAAACGAGTTGAAATCCGGGACCCAGGTACTTGATAACATTGTTGATCGCATCGCCGCCGCCCCAGGCGACGATCTTGTCGAAGTACTGCGGGCGATAGAGCACGCGCTCGGTCGCATCGTCGCCGCCGCGCCAGTAGACCGCCGACATCGACTTCACGATCGGATGCCCGGGATCGATGTCCGCCATGGTGCGCAGGATCGCGACCATGGTGAAGGGATCGGCGCTCGACATCTTGAACAGGTTGATCGCCTTGACCATCGAGCCCTGCGCCACCGACTTCACCGCGACGCCCGGCGAATTGCCCGGCAGCACGTGGATCAGGCGCGGCGCGAAGGCGCGCACGAAGCTGCGGCGACCGGTGAAGTCCTCCTTGGACACCCACTCGTCGAGCGCGCGCGGATCGGGGAAGTTCTGCGCGACCTCGGCATTGAGGATGCGCTTGTCGAGATAGGCGGCGGCGTGGCGTGCCGTGTTCTCGACCACGGCGCGCGGCAGGATATGCGTGCGGCACATCCGCTCGATGCATTCCTGCATATGGTCGTTGTCCGGGGCGACCAGCCGCTGCCCGGTCTCGACGAGGAAATCGATGATCTCGGCGAGCGGCACGTTGAGCAGCGGCGGAACCTCGGTGCGCGGCGGCACCGCGCGGTCGAAGGGTATCCGCGGCGTCGCGAAAGTCACGCCAAGGTCGCGCGACTTCTGGATCACCTCGGTGCCGTGGAGCACTTCGCCGCGCAGGAAGAACGGCGCCGAGACAAGTTCTTCTGAATCAAGGGATTGGATCGCAGAGTTCATGCCACACCTCGCACATAGGCATCGACCGTGCCCGCACAGCCGATCTTGTCGTCGCCTTCGAGGTCCGCGTATCGGGCGATGTCGTCGCGGATCGAGGGGCCGTGGTTGCCGCAGGCGCAGGGGCTGCGGTCGAGCCGGATCCGGTCGCCGGTGATGACCCCGCCCCAGCGCCCGTCGAGCGAGAGGTCGAAGAACGCCGCGCGGCCTTCCATCTCGCCCTCGGTGTGCTCCAGCGCCGCGTCGCCCGCCTTGTCGAGCAGGATCGGGACGATCCACGGCGGCACGTGATAGCGCCCGCCCTCGCGGCATTTGGGCATGCCGGAGTTCAACTCCTGCATGGAGTAGTTCTGGAAGTGGCGATCCTCGGGAATGTTGAAGGTTTCGAAGACATATTCCTGATAATCCTCGGGAAGCTGCGCGCGCTTGAGCCCGCCACCCACGTAGATCGAGTTGTCGGGGTTGAAGTCCGCGCGGCCATACCCCGCATCGCGCACCGCCTTCGCCACCGCCCAGAGCCCGCTCCACAGGCCGGAAAGCTGGAGCTTGCGGTGGCGGTTCTCGATGATGAACTGCGCGGTCTTCGGGATCGCCTCGGCGACCAGCTTGGCGCGCTCGGCCGAGGTTTCCTCGAACGCCGCGATCTCGTCGGGGCGCGCGGTGCCCTCGGCGATCTTCTTGCGCATGACGACCATCGAGGTCAGCGAGCCGACCGTGATGGGCGGCACCGGATAGTTCCAGCGCGGCCACTCTGGGTTCGCGAAGGCATCGTACTGCGCCTTGGCGATCGTCGCGTTCTTGGGCACGGTCGCGACCGGCGCGCAGCCGACGATCAGGCGATCCTGCGCCGGCACCACGCCCGAGCCCCACGAGAAGACGTTGACGGTGTCGATCTTCGACCAGTCCATGTCCTGCTGCGAGGCGATCAGCATGGCGGACTTGCCGGTGGTGCCGCTGGAGCAGGAGATGAAATAGCCCTTCCCGGCCAGCCGCGCGATCCAGTCGTCAATACCCTCGATGCCGTCGAGGTCGACGCCCTCGATCGGGTACGGCGACACGGTGCCCAGCCACTTGGTCAGCCGGTCCCAGCGCTCGTCCATGAGGTAGCTTTCGGGATAGGACTTGTATGCGGTGTGCGGGAACAGGACCGGCACGATGTCGGCGATCGCCTCGATCTTGTCGATCCCCGCGTCCCGCGCCCGCAGCGCGAGCAGCTTGATGCGGTCGCGGCGTTCCTGGAACCGCTCGTCGAGCGCGGCGACCTGCGTTTCGCGCAGTTCGTCGGCCGAGAACGTGAAGCGCTCGGGGTCGGCCACCAGGGCCATGAGTTTGTCGGCAGCAGCGCCCATCGGCTCGTCTCCTCCTTGTGTGGCCATCGGCTGCCGTTGTTCTGGACAGCGCGGCTCGACTCGATTAATAGCATCTTATGCGTTTCATTATTCACGAGTCACTTGGCGACGCAAGCCAAATCGGGTCCACTGGGCCGATGCTCGACGACACGCCCTCCGAAGCCCCGATCCGCGCCGGCCGCCCCACCCGCGAACAGGCGCAGGCCCGGCAGGCCGCGCTGCTCGGCGCCGCGCTCGAACACTTCCTCGACAAGGGATACGAAGGCGCCACGATCGAGGCGATCGCCGCCGAGGTGAACATGACCAAGCGCACCGTCTATGCGCGCTATCCCGACAAGACCGCCCTCTTTCGCGCCGCGATCCGCCACGGCACCGAGCGGCGGGCGGTCGCCTCGCAGGTCATCGCGGCAACGCGTGGGCAGACGCTGGAGGAGACGCTGGTCGCCATCGCCATGCTGCGCATCGACCTCGTCAGGGAAGCGGACGGCGCCAAGCTGCAGCGGCTCATCAATACCGAGAGCTACCGTTTCCCGGACATCTTCCAGACCTACTACGACATCGCCGCGCTTCCGACGGTGCGCTTCCTCGCCGAGATCCTCGACGAGGAAACCCGCGCCGGACGGCTCGCCATCGACGATCCGATGCTGGCGGCCAACGTGTTCATGAGCATGGTGGTCAGCGGCCCGGTGCGTTTCATCCTTTCGGGCAACGATCTTGGACGCGAGGACATCGACCGCCGCGTGCGCTTCGCGATAGGCCTGTTCCTCAAGGGCGCGGAGCCGAGATGACGTAGATTTGTCCAGTAGCGGCACCGCCAAATCCGCCACCGCGGATTTGCAAACAGTCGACGCGACCCGGCAAACGGGCGCAGCTTTGGGAGAGAGCCGAAGGTGACCTATTTCCGCGAATTCCGGGTGAACTGGACGACGCTGTTCGGCGCGATGCTGGGGCTCGCGCTCGGCTCGGCGATGAACCACTACATGACCAACCTGTTCGCCCCGCCGCTGATCGCGGAGTTCGGGTGGGACAAGGCGCAGTTCGCGCTGGTGGGCACGCTCGGCCTCGCCAGCATGTTCGTGGTGCCGTTCTGGGGACGGTTCACCGATCGCCACGGCGCCCGGATTTCCGCCGCGATCGGCTTCGTGGTGGTGCCGCTGACGTTCCTCGCCTTCAGCCTGATGCGCGGGAACATCTACGAGTTCTTCGCCATCACCGTCGTCCAGCACCTGTTCGGCGTGCTGACGACGACGCTGGTGTTCAGCCGCGTCATCGTCCAGCGCTTCGACCTCGCGCGGGGCATGGCGCTGTCCGTGCTGATGAGCGGCGCGCCGCTGGTGGGCGCCGCCGTGGTCCCGCTCGTCGGCGAGGTGATAGACGCGCAGGGCTGGCGCGCGGGCTATCGCCTCTTGGCCCTGCTCTCGGCAATCGGCGGCATCGCGGCCGTCGCGCTGGTCGGTCCGCGTCGGCGCAAGGCGGACCCGCTGCCCGAACGCACCGCTCCCCGCCTGACCGGCGCGCAGTTCGCGGCGCTGCTGCGCCATCCGGCCTTCATCCTGATCGTGGCGGGGATGTTCTTCTGCAACGTGCCCAGCGTCATCGTCTCCTCGCAGTTCAAGCTGGTGCTGGTGGAGAGCGGCGCGCCGGGCAGGCTGGCGACGTGGCTGGTCTCGCTCTACGCCGTGGGCGTCGTGGTCGGACGGTTCCTCAGCGGACTGGCGCTCGACCGGATAGCCGCGCAGACGGTGGCCCTGGCAGCGCTCGGACTGCCCGCCGTGGGCTTCCTCATCCTCGCTTCCCCGGCCGAGCATCCCTGGCTGCTGGCGGGCGCGGTGCTGCTGATCGGGCTGGCGCAGGGCGCGGAAGGCGACATCGGCGCCTACCTCACCTCGCGCACGTTCGACATCGCCAACTTCAGCCTCGTCTACAGCTTCCTGATCGCGTCCATGGGCCTTGCCATGGCGGTCGGCTCGGTGCTGCTGAGCATGACGCTGGGGGCGACGCAGCGCTTCGACCTGTTCCTCCTGATCTCCGCCGGGCTGACCATCGTCGGCGCGCTGTGCTTCTTCATGACGGGCCGGGGCAGCAGCGTCAGGCCAGCTGACGTCACACCTGAGATTACCTCCCCTTCCCTTTGACATAGAAAGATTTTGCAGATGGACGAATACAATCCGGCCGATCGCTGCGTGGTAGTGACCGGCGCCAGTTCCGGCATCGGCAAGGCCAGCGCGCAGGCGTTCGTGCGCATGGGCTGGCACGTGATCGGCACCGGCCGCGATGCCGCGCGCTGCGCGGCGGCGGAAGCGGAACTGCGCGCCGAAGTGCCCGAGGGCGGGCGGGTCGACTTCCTGCGCGGGGACTTCGCCGAGATGGCGGACGTGCGCCGCGTCGCCGGCGAGATCGCCGCCCTGACCGACCGCGTCCACGTCCTCGTCAACAACGCGGGCGGCGTGCGCGACGGGCTCTACACCTCGTCCGAGGGACTGGAGTGGACCTTCGCTGCCAACCACCTCGCTCCCTTCGTCCTCACCGCCGAGCTCATGCCGCTGCTCGAACGCGCGAGCAGGGACAGCGCGCCGGGCACGGTCAGGATCATCGCGGTATCCTCGCTCGGCCACATGCAGGCATCCGGGATGCGCTGGGACGACCTCATGATGCTGGACGACTTCGCCGCCGGTCCCGCATATTGCCAGGCCAAGCTCGCCAACCTGCTGTTCACGCGCGAGCTGAACCGCCGAGTGGCCGACAAGGGCATCGTCGCCCAGGCGATGCATCCGGGGAAGGTCGGCTCAAACTTCTCCAGCCACGGCGAGGCCACGCTGCAGGCCTACATGGCAACGCAGGACCTCATCGCGCCCGAGGAGCCCGCCCGCACCATCGTCTGGCTGGCGACGGCCCCGGAAGCAGGCGAGGACGGTGGCCGCTACTTCTTCGATCTCGCCGAGGCGGCAACCGCCCCACAGGCGCGGGACGACGCGGCGGCCGCCCGGTTGTGGCAGGAAAGCGAGCGCATTCTAGCTGCGCTCTAGCGGATGCAAGATCGCCCCGTGCTGCTCGTTGCGGTAAGCGGCACGGGGCGACAGTGCGACCCTTGAAGGGCTGTCGCGGTACCCGTGAAGCGGAGGAGGGAGAGCGCTCCACGAACCGGCACTGCACCGGAGATCACCTGCGACCGCCATGGGATAGCGATACCGCAAACGATTGTGAACTATCCTTTGTGCTTGCGGGACCATCCGCTCTCCCGCATCAACGCGGCGTCAATCATGGCGGCGGCCTTGACCGGATGCGGCCTCCCGCCCCAAGGAACCGGCACTTCTCCTGAACGGGAATTGCCATGACACCTGCCTCAGTCGACCGTCCACGCCGCAGCGCGCTCTACCTGCCGGCATCCAATGCCAAGGCCATCGCCAAGGCCCGCACCCTGCCCTGCGACATCGTCATCCTCGACCTCGAGGACGCGGTGGCGCCGGAAGCCAAGGACGAGGCCCGCGCCGCCGCCGTGGCGGCGGTGGCGGAAGGCGGGTTCGGCCACCGCGAGGTCGCCATCCGCGCCAACGGCATCGACACGCCCTGGGGCGCGCAGGACCTGGCGGCGATCGCCGGGTCGAAGGCGGACGCGGTGCTCGTACCCAAGGTCGATGGCGCCGGCGACATCGCCCGCTACGAAGCGGCGCTGGCGGATGCTCCCCCCGCGCTCCAGCTCTGGGCGATGATCGAAACCTGCGCGAGCGTCTTCGCGCTGGAGCCGATCGCGGCGATGGCGCGCTCCACCCGCCTGTCGCTCTGGATCATGGGCACCAACGACCTCGCCAAGGAAATGCGTGCGCAACTGACGGCGGAGCGCACGCCGTTCCTGCCGTTCCTGGCGATGGCGGTGGCCGCCGCGCGGGCGCACGGGGTCGGCATTCTCGACGGCGTCTGCAACGAATTCCGCGACCTTGCCGCGTTCGAGGCCGAGGCCCGGCAGGGGCTGCTCTTCGGGTTCGACGGCAAGAGCCTCATCCACCCGGCGCAGGTCGAGCCCTGCAACGCGGTGTTTTCGCCGGGCGAGGCGGAGCTTTCCTGGGCGCACGGCGTGATCGAGGCGTTTGCCCTGCCCGAGAACCAGGGCAAGGGCGCGATCCGGGTCGATGGCAGGATGACCGAACTGCTGCACCTCGAACAGGCGCGGCGACTGGTGGCGGTGTCGGAGCGGATCGCCGCGGCCGGGTGATGGTTCTGCGTCGTCCCCGGTAATGCCGGTGACGACGTCGGAACTTCTGGGCCCGCTTCCGAGCTGGCCTTACTTCGCCTCGGCCTCCACGGCGCCGATCGGCCCCGCCTCGTTGGCGATGACCTTCAGAACCGCCGCCCAGGCGTCCACGTTCTGCTGGAGCGCGGCCGGATCGACCTTGTCGAGCGTGTCGTCGGGCGTGTGGTGCAGGTCGAAGTAATGCGTGCCGTCCTGGCCGAGATCGATCACCGCCAGCTTCTGCTGCGCGATGATGGCCTCCACGTCGGCGCCGCCATCGGCGCGACCTTCGTGGGGGACGATGCCCATCGGCCAGAGCGCGGCGTTGACCTTGTCCGCCAGCGCCTTGTCCTGCGGGGCGTGGCTGAACTTGACCTGCCACACCCGGTCGGCCCCGAAGTCGCTCTCCATGGCGATGGCGTGGGGCTCGCTGCCGTGGCGCCTGGCGTAGTCGTCGCCGCCACCACCGGCGATGCCGGTTTCCTCGTTGCCCGACCACAGCACGCGGATAGTGCGCAGGGGCTGCCCGCCCTGCTGCGCCGCCAGCGCCGCCGCGCTGATGATCGCGCAACCCGAGGCGTCATCGACCGCGCCGGTGCCAGCATTACCTACTGGATGAACAGGCTTCAGCCGCTGGGCGACATCCCGGACATTTTCGTAACGCTGAACCCGGCGCGGGAACCGGATCAAGGAAAAATCATCGCCGAGGAAACCTACCACCATCCGGTTTTTGACGCTGGCACCGAACAGATG